>JAGPJL010000124.1 GCA_018054455.1 Parabacteroides sp. | reverse complement strand
GACAAAACCCTGCTCCGCAGCTTTAGTTTGTATTGAAAGAACCGAACAAACGGTTGCATCATATAAGCCATAAGCCATGCGATGAGGAACGGAAGCAGCGCATTTTTCAGGATGGCCACCAGGTAGAGAATTCCCGAGATCATAAGGATACTAAAAACGATCCTTGCCACACGGTCGAAGGTAAATGGTTTATCAAACAGCGGATTCATAGTAAAAGTTTTTATCTTTGCTTCCTACAAAGATATAACAAAGAAATTAGTGATATAAGGATGAATAAGAAAATATTATCTTCCGCCCTTCTTCTCTGCCTCACCTTATCGGTCTGGGGACAAACACCTCAACCGGTGAAAAGGTTACTAAAGTTGCCCTCTATGAAAGGGGCTACCCTCTCTCTGATAATCCAGGAGGTGGGAAGCGACAAACCCAAATATGCCGTCGCTCAGGATATGGCTGTTATTCCGGCTTCGGTAATGAAGACAATCACTACGGCCAGCGCGCTTGAATTACTGGGCACCGACTACCGCTTTCCGACAACCATATCTTATGATGGATATATCAAAGAGGGCGTTTTGCATGGTAACTTGTATATTGAAGGAAGCGGCGATCCTACACTTGGTTCCCGGTTTGTTAAAGACAATAACGACGAGTTTCTGGCTGACTGGCTTAAAGGAATACAGGCAGCAGGCATACAGTCCGTAACCGGATCGGTTATAGCAGACGAACGCTGTTTCGACACCGAAGGTGTTTCAATCAAGTGGGTGGGCGAAGATCTGGGGAGCTATTTCGGAGCCGGAAGTTACGGTCTTTCCGTATTCGATAACCAGTATAAACTGTATGTACAGACAGGCGAAGTAGGATCGAAGCCGGTCATAAAACATTCGGAACCCGCCATGAACAGTCTGCGCTTTCATAATTACCTTATTGCCGGTTCGGTTGCCGCCGACAGTTCCTATACGCTTGGCGCTCCTTTTTCGGACGACCGCTATCTGTACGGGGTTGTTCCGGCAGGCAGGTCGCTTTATACCCTTAAAGGTGATATGCCCGACCCACCCTATTTTCTGGCAGATTATTTTACGCGCTACCTTAAAAATAAAGGAATCAAAGCTACAGGCGAGCCTACTAACTTCAGGTTATTGAATGAAAAGCAACAGGCCAGCAACGGAAAAAGAGTAAAACTGATTACCACCTACTCGCCCACCGTAAGCGAAATAGTGAAGATAACCAACGAAGTGAGTCAGAATCTCTATGCGGATGCATTACTCAAAACCATTGGTAATTCTTACAAGCCTCTCCCCGGCGAGGTAATCTCTTCGTTCGGAAAAGGGATTAAACGGGTAAAACAGTTTTGGGATGAAAAGGGCATTGACACTTATCCGCTTTGGATGTTCGACGGAAGCGGACTTTCGTCGAGCGATAAACTCTCCGCACGGTTTATGACAGACGTGCTTTTATACATGGCAAAGGATGCCTCCTCGTCACGGGCATTTTATAACTCACTGCCCCGGGCCGGCATGGAAGGATCTGTTCGTAATTTCTTAAAGGGATTCTCTCTGGAAGGAAGTATCCGCTTAAAAAGCGGAAGTATGAGCCGGGTGAAAGGGTATGCAGGCTATGTGGATAAAGATGGAAAGCGTTACTGTCTGGCTCTTTTTGTAAACAACTATTCCTGCGATGGAAAAGAGATGACCTACGAACTGGATCGGTTGCTACGTACGTTGCTCGATTAAAAAAAGGAATAAAAAACCCTTCACTTTCCTGGTTAGCTTTTTAAAGCAACCTCGAAGTGAAGGGTTTTCTGTTTTTATTACTTACTGAAATCTCTCGGAGCCGGTACCGGAGGCAACGGCTTACGATCTTTCATTTGAGCTTTTACTTCCTCTATTGCCCGGTTCAGCTGCTGATCTTCTCCCGCCCATTCCTTTGCCGGGTCGTTATCAATCAGAATATCCGGATCAACACCATGATTTTCGATAATCCACTCACCAGTCTTCGGGTCATAGCTTGTAAAGAAGGGGACACGCATATCGGTTCCGTCGATAAAAGGCAGCGAACCACTGATTCCCACAATACCACCCCATGTACGGGTACCGATAAGCTTTCCTAAGCCAAGGGAACGGAATCCCCAGGGGAACAGATCCCCGTCAGAAGCCGAATACTTGTTAATAAGACAAACCTTCGGACCAATCTGTACGGCATCAGGCACCGTACCACGACGGGCAGAACCCCGGCGCATGGTTACACGATAGGCTTCTCTTGAAAGTCGTTCCAGGATCATCGGCGAAACATTACCACCGCCATTGGCGCGATCGTCGATAATCAGCCCTTCCTTATCCAACTGCGGATAGAAATAGCGCGAAAACTCGTTAAGTCCTTCCGGACCCATATCGGGAATATAAATATATCCGATTTTTCCGTTTGAAGCCTCATCTACCTTGCGGATGTTGTTTTGTATCCAGTTATAGTGATACAAGGGGTATTCGTTGGCAATTGGATTGATAACCACTTTACGTGCTCCGGCAGCCGAAGGCGTACTGTTTAATGTAAGTTCGGTTGGAACACCGGCTTTACCTGTCAGCAGCGAATACATATCTTTCACACTGTTGGCCGGAACGCCATCGATGGCTATAATATAATCGCCCTCTTTCGCTTTCACGCCCGGCTCGGTTAGCGGCGAACGCAGTTCCTTACTCCAGGAAGCTCCGGGAATAATCTTCTCAATGCGGAAAAAGCCACTCTTGTCGCGAGACACTTCAGCACCAAGGAGTCCGGTTTGAATCCGGTCGGCACGGTCGGTTTCGCCCGGACTGATATAAGCATGACCGCAATTCAGTTCCCCAATCAACTCTCCAATAATGTAATTAAGATCAAGGCGAGTTTTCGCGTAAGGCAACAACACTTCGTATTTAGCCTTCATTGCTTTCCAATCCACACCATGCATATTCTCGAGATAGAAACCATCCCGCATGTGACGCCATCCTTCATTGTAAATCTGCGCCCACTCTTTTGCATAGTCAGTAGTCACTTTCATATTGGACGTGTTAACAGCCTCTTTCAGTTCGATTTTTCCGGAAGGAATATCCGTAACATAAACCATATTGTTTTTGAGGAACAGCGCCTTCTTCGATCCGTTTTCAACAAACATCCGGGCACCATCCGCAACCACATCCTCTTTCTGTTTATCCAAGTCGTACACCTGTGTAGCTCCTCTGCCCCAATAGTATACCTTCTTTCCATCCGAATAGATATTACCATAATATCCTCCCGGTATCGGCAGACGGATAATGCGGTCAATGATTCCGTCGGCATCAAATTTCACAGCCTGAGCTGTCTTATCAACAGACTTATCAACACCTTTATCAACAGCCTTGTCCGATTTCTTTCCCGACTTTACATCGGTTACAGTTACCGTCACTTCTTTTTTGGCTGCCACTTCATCATCCTTTTCAAGGAAAGGAGACGGGGTATCTTTGGATAAAATAGCCATATACACGCCGGACATGTTGTTGTACACATGATTCCACTCAGTTGATCCGTAGGTAGGATTAAAATCGCGGGCTGATGTAAACAACAGATACTTGCCATCGGTACTGAACACAGGACTGTCGGAGTTATACCATTTGTCGGTTACCGGATATTCTTTTTTGGAAGCCAGGTTATAAACATATACAATATTGAACTCATTTTCGGCTGTACGGCTATAAGTAAGCCATTTACCATCCGGCGATATAGCCAAATCCCTGAATTCGCCTACAGAATCATGCAAAACAAGACTCACCTGCTTGGTGGTCACATCCAGTTGATTCACCCGGTTCTTTCTGTCCGTATAAAAGATTTTGGAAGCATCGGGACTCCACTGAAAAGAACGGATATAGGTATCGTTGTTTTTGGTCAGCTGTACAGCTTCGCCACCAGCGGCAGGCTGCATGTACAGTTCGGTTTCGCCAGTAACATCGGAAATGTAAGCGATATGCCTGCCATTGGGCGACCAGCTTGCATCCCGTTCGTGTGCACCAGGTGTACGGGTAATGTTTTTGGTTACCCCTTTATCTGCCGGAAGATTAAAAACTTCGCCACGGGCGGTAATAGCCAGCCGTTCACCGGCGGGAGACAAACTTGCAGCACTAATGTTTCGGGAAACATCCTTCACTTCGGCACGTGCATAAATATTGTCGGATTTCAAGGTAATGCTAACCTTCTCGGCTTTCTTAGAAGCAGCATCCATCATATAAATGAAGCCCGCATTTTCGAAAACTATCTTTGAACCATTGCAGCTTGGAAACTTCACATCGTACTCGGTAAAGTTAGTCACCTTGCTGGTCTGTTTGGTTTTGGTATTGTAAACGAAAATATTCATGGTGCGGTCGCGGTCGGAGATAAAGAATATCTCGTCACCTATCCACATCGGCATGATATCCTGCGCCACATTGTTGGTAATATTATCTGTCTTCTTAGACTGTTCGTCATATACCCAAATATCATCGGCCATTCCACCCTTATAATATTTCCAGGTACGGAATTCGCGGAAAACGCGGTTATAAGCAAATTGTTTTCCATCGGGCGAGTAGCTGCAGAATCCACCTTCGGGAAGAGGAATCACCTGAGAAAGTCCGCCTTCGGGAGAAACCGTATAGAGTTTACCCGCAAACCCATCGCTGATGCGGTTACGGTACACGATGGAAGCACCATCGGGAGTCCAGGTCATCACAATGTTATTGGGCCCCATGCGGTCGCCCAGATCATCACGGGAATTGGTGGCCGTGTAGGTTACACGAAGCGGCTCACCACCGGTTGAAGGCATCGAATACACTTCCGTATTTCCGTCGTACTGACCGGTAAAAGCGATTGTTTTACCATCGGGAGAAAACCGGGGAAACATTTCGTAACCCACATGCGATGTTAACCGCTGAGCCTCTCCCCCTTTGGCTGCAACCTTATACAAATCGCCTCCATAGGTAAACACTATCTCACTCCCGTTGGTAGCCGGGAAGCGCAATAACCTCGCCTCATCTGCCGCCTGAAGGAACAATGGAGCAGAGGCAAATACAAAAAGCCCAAGCATAAATCGTTTATTCATAAAGATAAAATTTAAAACAGAATTAGTATTAATAATCAAACCGAACTCAAACGCTTTTTAAACCGTACAAAAGAAAGTAACAAAAAACGGGACTGTGAAGTCAACCACAAATCCGTGAATAACAGCCACGAACACCAGGTCCTTTCCCGAATAACGGGTAATAATCGGCAAAGTAGTATCCATCGTAGTTGCCCCACCGGAACAAATAGGTGCCAGACGCCCGAAATACCTCACCAGCAAAGGGGCTCCCAGCAACGTAATCAGTTCACGGAAGATATTGGCTATCAGAGCGATCGTTCCCATCTCGGCCCCTTTGTACTGAGTAATAAAAACCGAAGACAGCGAATAATAGCCGAATCCGGTTCCCACCGCCATACAATCGGTAAACGACAAATCAATCAGCACCAGACTAATCAACGCAGAACCGAGCAACGTACCCACAATCGTAGCAAGCGGAACAAGCAGTACGTGAAACCTGAGCCTGAGTAAGATCTCCCTCAGTTTATTATCACCCCCGATACTCAACCCTACTAAAAACATCAGTAAATACAAGACATATTGGGTGTAATCAGTCTCAAGCAGAAAATCGGGAAGCCATCCGGCCCATCCCATTAAGACCCCTATAATAAAGAAAGAAACGATAATGATGCTACCCTTCACGATTCGCCCCCTTTCTTAAAAAAGTAGCGATACACAATCCAGGCACATATCACGCTTCCCAAAGTGGCAGCCAGTGAAATAAGAATAGCTTTCCCTCCTATATCCGGCAGACTGGTAACAATCACTTTGTTGCTACCTACCGTAATTCCAAGGAGGAATAATAACAAAAATATGGTGTAGGAGATAAATCTCCCGGTATAACGCAGTTGCTTTTGGTTTCTTAGCAGATAGCCTGCAACGATTCCAAGGAACATAATCCCGATAACTGTAAACATCTCCTCTATAGTTTACAGCAAAGATAACGGAATACCACTTGCACTGCAAATGAATCTCCACAAAAGAATGGATTGAAAACAGGAAATACAGAGGTGGCCGGCTCTATTCTTTTGTACGGGAAAAAGTAACGGGCATTACATCGCCGTTCACTTCGGCCTTACCTGTTAATTTGGCACCCTCCGGTTGTAAGGTGATATCCACATTAGCTCCTTCAATATAAAGGGTACAGGTATACGTGTTTCCGGTTTGTTTAATTTCATTGATCGCTGTAATGTTACCCTGAATATCAAGTTTGGCAGATAATTTACCCGCTTTATTGAGGATATCAATCTTTCCCTGATTGTATCCGTAGGGAGCCGTTGGCGCTTCGTAATTCCACTTTCCGGTAATATCACTCCCTTTCTTCCCCTCTTTTTGGGCATAAACACCTGCACTCAAAAGAATACACATCAATGTACAAAACAGAAATCTAAACTTGGTTTTCATAATTCAGCGATTTAATTGTTACTTATCTTTCACTTTGTCGAGTTGTTCCAATTCCTTTACGCCAGTAATACCAGATAGTTTGGACAACTGCTTCATTTCAAGATTTCCTGCAATATTAACAACAACAAAAGAGGTATCATTCTTAACGAACATCACCAGCTCCTTCACCTTGTTCCTGGACCGTTTAACCATAAGGCGCATATCTGACGCACCCGGACTACGGATCGACATCAATTCCTCGAAACCTGTCAACGTTTTAAGCGACCACTTTTCGTAAACAGGCTTGTTGTATGGAGCCGAAACAATTCGGAGTCCGTCGATATTGTTAATCAGAGATTCTAAATCAGGATCATCAATCTTCATATCACCCATAAGACCAAACATTTCGGGGGTAATGTTTACCACCGAGAAATTGCGGTCGTTATCAAACTCTTTTAAAAATTTTCCGGCAAACTGTTGGGCCTGCGTTGTCACTGAAGCGGTGCATATCAAAATAATAGTCAGCAACTTCTTCATAGTCATTCTCCTTGTACTTTTTCAATATTATTGATCATATCAGTGATGGGTGCCGTTTTTTTCATTTCATTATAAACCATTTTACGACCCCTTTTTATCTCGGAAGAAACAAAAGAAAGGGATACTTTTGCTGCGTTCAAAGCTTCTTCCGGACTTTGATACGTATCCTGATAAGACGGATCCGACGACCAGTCCGTTTGGTTAAAAACATAAAGCGATGCTGAAATAAGAAGAGCTGCAGATGCTGCAATTCCAATAAAGTACCTCTTTCCTACATGGAAAAGGGCCCGGTTTTTAGGCTTTATCTTATTCAGAATCATCGCGTCAAAGCGGTTGTCCAACAAAGTAAGTTCAGCCTCTTCTTTTCCCGCAAACCAGGCTTTGTAAGCCTGCAACTGGGCTGGCACTTCGTCTGATGCGAAGAACCTCCGTAACTCACGCTCTTCATCAAGCGTGGTTTCACAAAGCCAGTATTTGTTTAACAACTCATTTATCATTGCGTAATCCATAACTATTTACTTTTTCGAATGCCTGTTTTAAATATTGGCGTATCCTGAACAGGTCTGATTTTACTTTACTTTCCGTAATATTGAGTACGCCTGCAATATCAGCATAACTCATTTCCTCTTCTTCCCGCAGCTGGATCATCCTTTGCTGCAGTTCCGGCAGTGTGGCCACAAGGCGCCGCACCCATTCCCGCTGATCATTATAAGCCGCTTCACTATAAGGAGTTACATCAGAAGAGACTACCACCTGCTCATCGCCAACCTCCTCATCAAGGCAACGCCAGTGCCTTATCCGGTCCAATGCCAGATTACGGCTCATCATCATGCAGTAGGCAGGAAGACTGTCAATCGTATCCCAGCTCTCCCGCTGGCTCCACATCTTAAGCATAACTTCCTGCACGACGTCTTCGGCCTCTTCGGTATTGCCCGTTATACGGAAAGCAACCCGTAGCAGATTATTCTTAAGAGGCAGTATTTTCGTCGTAAACTCTTCTATTTTCATCTATTTATAGTAAGACGCTAGAGACTTCCGAAAGTTGCAGCATAACGATTCTTTTTAGTAACTTTGTTGCCGGTTATCAACTTTTTCAGCCATTTCGCACGTTGAAATAATTACTACAAATTTAATATAATATTCAGAAAGTGAGAAGAACAATCGCATCTATTATTGCAATATCATTTTATCTGTTTGCCGGAAGCCAGAAAACGATGGCTATTCAACATTCGGAAAACAAGATACAGTACGTAGACCCGTTTATCGGCACAGGCTTTCATGGACATACTTTTCC
>JAGPJL010000123.1 GCA_018054455.1 Parabacteroides sp. | reverse complement strand
CCTCGTTGGCATGTCTTTGCAAGATTTGAATCTGCTGTTAGAAGTTCATTTAGAAATGTACGGAAAGAAACCTATTCTTTTCCTTGATGAGATACAGAATATTGCAGGTTGGGAAAAATTCGCCCGTCGCATGGCCGATACCAAACATCGGGTTTATATTACCGGAAGCAATGCCAAGATGTTAAGTCTGGATATTCAAACCACTCTTGGGGGACGTTATATTCCTGTTGATGTTTATCCATATAATTTTAAAGAGTTTCTAACTGCAAACGAAGTCAGTTTAAGTGAAGATTCTTTGCTTTCGACGGTGGGGAAGGCTGAAGTTCTCAGAAAATTCAATGATTATTTCTATTTCGGAGGATTTCCTGAAAGTGCAGAATTCACAGCTAAACGTGATTATCTGACAAGCGTTTATCAAAAAATATATTTGGGAGATATCGCCACCAGGCATTCAGTAGATAATCCGTTTGCCTTGCGTATCATGTTTAAGAAACTGGCAGAAAGTATAAAACAGCCCATGTCTTTTACGCGGATTTCCAATATTGTATCATCAACCGGGGCAAAAGTCGGCACAACTACTATAATCAATTATATAGAATATGCTAAAGACGCTTGGCTGATTTCTTCAATACAAAACATAGCCGGTAAACTTGTAGACAAAGAAACAAATCCCAAATATTATTTTACCGATAACGGGATTCTAAATTTATTTTTGATTGACGGAAATACATCATTGTTGGAAAACTTAGTTGCGATTAATCTGTTGCGCAAATATGGACGCAACGATGCGGTATTTTTCTATAACAAAGGAATGGAAGTCGATTTCTATATCCCAGACGAAGCTATTGCAATTCAGGTTTGTTATAGTCTGGATAATAGTGATGGCACATTCGAGAGGGAGGTTGATGCCTTATTAAAGCTCCCAAAAGTATTGGAATGTAAAAAGCTAATAATTATCACACGAGATACCGAACAGATTTTAGAAATTGATGATAAGACAATTGAAGTTATTCCCGTATGGAAATGGCTGCTATAGTGTACACCATTAGCAGGAAAGACTGGCCTTCGGTCCATGCAAATCACATGATCCCAATTGAGTAAGAACGGGTAGATTACCATTTACCGATATTCAATTTGCTATTAATCAAACAAATAACACAATATTTGAAAAATAAAAGAGTAATGACACGACACAATTCAATAGCAAAAGCACATAATATAATAGTATATTCTAACTTATCTCAATGTTTTGTTTCTAAAATGCACTATATTTAAATCATAATAGAAACAAAACAAGAAAATGACCTTTCTGAAATTTAAGATTAAGATGTTTGATTTGGCATGCTTCATATCTATCAAGTATATACATGCAACCGTACTTTGAACGGAATAATCTTACCCGTTGGACGAAGAAAGGGTACATTGTCCGGTTAAGACAAGGTTATTTTATATTTACTGAATAATAAACAATAAGATATAGTTGTGGTGAGGCTGATTGACTAACATTCGGCCAATCTAACCTCTTCATTCTGATACCAATATGCCGCATTGATAACCATTTCCCTCTTTTCCATCGGTAAATTCATAAAATCAACAATACAATCTTCTTTCGGAAAATAGGAATGACAATAAACAGGCATAACTCTTTCAGGAACAATCCCAATATAATCAGTTCCGGACACCATTGCCAGAATTTCTTTGGCATCCCACAATTTGAAAGGAATATTATGCTTATACAAAGCTATGGCAAATCTGACTGTTTCGGCTACACGCCCACGGCATTTCCCTGCAATAGACAATCTCCATCCATTCGATTGCTTATCTATATATAGCGATATGTGTGTAGAATTACCACCTCGGCAGACTTCCCACGGGTGACCAATTTGCCACTCTCGCTTATCAAACCATTCCTCAAATGCTTCGGGAGAATCAGTCTCTAATTGGGTTAGTCCGAAATCTCTTCCATCTGCAAATTTACGGTATATATCTACAGGTTTTAACTCTGTTTCGTATGAATAGCTATTGGCTTCATATCCCAATTGGCAACAATCGAAGAAAATGCCGGAAGTCATTTTATCGGAAAATATTGTTTGTTCTTCGTTTTCTGACAATTCAACAATTGTTTTTAAAGTGTCTATATCAGACACTGTCAGCCCTTTTAATGTCCACTCTTTTTCTTCGGGATCAATTTCCCAATAATGTTGACGCAGAAGACGACCGGTTCTCATTGAATAAGGAAGATATTGATTAATATACCTATTATACCCACATGCATCTTTTTTGAGCCAGTCAATTTGTTTGTCAACTGTTTCGTCAATCCAGGAAATAAGTTGGCTGTTAATAGATTCATTAATAGCGCATGTCTTATTCTTTATATGTAAAGTGAGTTTGTTATTAACGGATATGAAATATTCTTCGTTATAATGACTCACCGAAAAGAGATACCATTTAACCGGATCTGGATAATCTTCTTTCCATACTCTTTCAAAATCCTCTTCATTATTCACTATCCCATTTTCCAGATACTCATTGTAATCACCATAATCTTCAATAGAACCACGTTCTTCAGTAAGCCAAAGTTCACGACGTTCATCATTTCCACAGATAGCCACACATTGTAACTTAGCTATTATTACCAACAAATCACCTTTGTTTACTAAAGTTAGCAACTCCGGGCTAGCTTGTGCTTTGATAATAAAATTGTCGAGCAACGGGGCTGATATCATAGTTCTATTATTTTATTAATGATGCTATAAATAGCGTGAAGTAAGCCATCTTATTAGTTTATCACGCTGTGTGATTGTTAGTTCTTAGTGTTGTGCTATCATTAGTTTGTTTTACAAATATACTCTGTTTTAAATGAATAAATCTATTTAATATAAATCTTTTCGTGAATTGAATCAGGGTACTGTCTTGTGTATAAGACAATATGATCTCATTTTTGTCCTATTCGCAAGACAATATATAAAAAAGCAACCCTTGTCTTTTATGTAAATTCATTCACTTTATCTTTAACAGTGAATCCCCTATAAAGTAGCTGTTTCACTATAGTAAACTATCATTTTCACTACGAACATCTATTTGTTCAACAGCTGTATACTTTTCATTCAACAGCTGTTGAATGAAAAGTATACAGCTGTTGACTTTGCGTTTGACATATGGCAAACGAATAAATGTTCGTAGTGTTTGGGGTTGTTTACTATAGTGTTAGTGCTACTTTACTGTTGGATCGTGGCTAATTATCTGTTGATTGAGAATGATTGAGCTTAGTTGATGTAGAGTGCGGGGAAAACCGCCCGGCGTGGCTGAAACAATGGGGTGGCAGGTGACAGATGAAATGGATCTCTCACGCTGGATCTCTCACTTCCAGAATCCTTTTGGGTAAAGGGTTGTGGCGCTAAAAGTGATAGGTGGCAGATAAATCTAAACATTTTAATGTTATTTTTGCAGAAACAAAATTAAGACGATGACAAATTCGGAACAAAAGCTTTATAAACGGGCATGGCTTTTAAGCCTGTTTACGATTTTCTATAATGTGGCGGAAGGTCTTGTTTCCATGTTTTTCGGATATCAGGACGAAACGCTGGCTTTGTTTGGCTTTGGGGTGGATAGTTTTATTGAGGTTATGTCTGGTATTGGCATTGCTGTTATGATACTGCGTATCAAACAAAACCCCGAAAGTAATAAGAGTGATTTCGAGAAAACGGCTTTAAGAATTACAGGGATTGCCTTTTATCTTTTATCGGCAGGTTTATTGGCCGGCATTATCGTAAACCTGATTACTAAGCATAAACCCGAGACAACCCTGTGGGGGGTTATCATTTCTTCCTTATCGATCCTTGTTATGATTTGGTTGATGTATGCAAAGAAGCGTATCGGATTAAAACTGAATTCGGAGCCTATCGTAGCTGATAGCAATTGCACTAAGGTATGTGTTTATATGTCTGTTGTCTTGCTTCTTTCCAGTCTTATTTACGAACTTACAGGCTTTGCCTACGCTGATGTAATTGGGGCGGCCGGGTTAATCTATTTTTCGTTTACCGAAGGAAAAGAGGCGTTCGAGATGGCAAAAGGGAAAGAGTGTAGTTGTGGCTGCCATTGTTCTAAATAAAAAAGCCTGACTTTATTTATAATTTTCATTGTATTCTTACCTTTGCGGTTCTTAACCATTATAGAAAGAATACATATGAAAACTCTGCTTACTTCAATTGCTCTCGTTTTGCTGTCGTTAACCGTAAAGGGACAGCTTGTTTATCATGATGCTTCCGCCTTCCCTCTGCTGGGAAAGGCTTCACAAAATACGGCAACCCGGTACGAACGCTTACCGGATTCTTTAAGAAATATATCCAGAGATGCCTTGTGGGAACTTGGGCTTAACAGTGCGGGAATGGCGATCCGTTTTAGCTCCAACTCTACAACGATTGCGGCTAAATGGGAAGTGCTTTTAAACCGAAGCATGAATCATATGTCGCCAACCGGCACAAAAGGGCTCGACCTCTATTGCTTGCAGGATGGCAAATGGGTATTTGTAAATAGCGGTCGTCCGTCCGGAAAAGAAACCACCGCTACCATTATCTCAAAGATGAAGCCCGAGAAAAGGGAATACATGCTGTATCTTCCTCTTTATGACGGGGTAACTTCCCTGGCTATCGGCGTTGATTCTTTATCCGAGATCTCTCAACCGGCTGTTGATTTACCTGTTCGGGAGAAGCCGGTTGTATTTTATGGAACCAGCATTCTTCAGGGTGCTTGTGCTTCCCGTCCCGGAATGGCGCATACCAATATATTGTCTCGTTGGTTGAATCGCCAAACAATCAATCTGGGATTCAGCGGAAATGGCCAGTTGGATCTGGAGATTGCCGAAGTGATTGCGGGTGTGGATGCTTCGATGTTTGTTCTCGATTTTGTTCCGAACGCTTCTGTAGAACAGATGAAGGAAAAGGCGGATAAGTTCTTTACTATTATTCGCAGCAAACATCCCGAAACGCCTGTTCTCTTTGTGGAAGATCCTATTTTCACTCATACGCGTTTCGACCAGGACATAGCCAAAGAGGTGAAAGAAAGGAATGAGGTAATCAATGTTTTCTTCCAGATGTTAAAGAAAAGAGGAGAAAAAAATATCTATTTTCTCTCCTCCAAAGATATTATAGGCAGTGATGGCGAAGCAACCGTAGATGGCGCTCACTTTACCGACCTTGGTTTTACCCGCTATTCAAAAATACTTTACCCCATTATCAAAAAGAGAATGAAGACTCAGAAAAGCGAATAGGTTAATGTGGCCATGAAATTACCATTCCATCTGAGATAATCTTTATCCGTTAGGCTATCGTCTTCGAGCCGTCTGTTGTACAGAAAACCTAAGTTTGCCGTGGCAGAAAAGCGTAGTTGAGGGGAAATATAGTAATACAGATCAACAAAAGCCGAGCTTACGGAAGTAAGTAAGGCATTGGATAAGGCAGGAGATTCATCTATTGTTCTTAATTTACTCCAGTAGATGTTCTCTTGCACGCCAAAATTAATGTTCGTTCGCGAAGTTGGGTAATATCCCCAGCCATATTTGCCCGATAATCCGGCCCGGTAAGAATTATACTTGGTAAGTGTTTCATAATCATTCCGTATATATCCATACGTTCCGTACACCTCGGCATAAGCGCTGCGTTGCCAATATAGGTTTACAGGTTTCTCGTACGTAAACGATACATCCGCTTTTACACTTGTTTCGGATCTGTTACGTGAAACTGACTGCTCGAATTCGTCGTATCCAAAAGAGGGTGTGATTCCTGCACTGAATACCGAACCGGAGCCGCGTTCGAATAAATCACCATACATCCAGTAATCGTATAAGGTGGTAAAATAAGTGGCACCGCCGGAGGCCAGGAAGTTATTCTTTACAAGAAAAGAATCCACAGTAGAGATCTCGTCGATCATCCTCAAACGGGAATCAAAAAATCGTTTATTCTTTACGGTAGATATTGTCTGGGCGAACGAATGAATCTCGGCATCCGTAAGTTTACGGGTTAGCACGCCTCGTTTAGAAAGATTCTCCAATATATAGATGGCCTGTCGGGCATCTTCCACCTGTTCGATACGTCCTTTGCCAACATGCAGAGGCAAAGCAGCATAAACGGTATTGGTATGATTTTTTTGGGTAACAGACCCGGGGGTGGTTTCCTTTGTGCCAGCAAGTCCGCCCCGAAGGTATGCTCCTATTTCGAAAAAAGAGTTGTTTTGTTTATAGTAGCGGCTTGTATTTACATAAAGAAGAGATATATCATAGTGGCTATTCTTTAATCCGTAATCATTTTGATAACTTCCGGCAAAGTCGGCCGAGGCAGTCTGTGTACTCCAAAATGAACGGGTATTCTTGTATCGCTTAAATACATTACCCAGACTTCCGTTAAATCCTTTTACATCGTTATCCGATCCTTCTCCGTCGTCGAAAGATCCCGCTGACTTCAATGTAAAGTCAAGTTCATTTCTTACAATATCCGGCGTAATGTATTCACTCAGGTTAAAATCCTGGTACAGCTGACTAAAACCAGACAGACTTCCTACCAGACACAGGGCAGTCATAATAATCACTCTTCTCTTTTTCATACATTAGATAAATTAGGATAGTTATTATTAAAAGGTTATATGTTATATTGCGGACAAATATAACTAACAATTTAAATAACAAACATAAATATCTAATTTATTTGCGATTACATGCCTTTAATTTTTGCCTCATTCCATATTTTATCCATTTCTTCCAGACTCATCTCTTTTAATGAGCGTCCTTGCTGAATGGTTTGCGATTCGAGGTAATTGAAGCGGCGCAGGAACTTCTGATTGGTTCGTTCCAGGGCATTGTCCGGATTAATTTTATAAAGACGGGCGGCGTTGATAAGACTGAAGAACAGATCGCCGAATTCGTTTTCCATCTTATCGGCATCCATTTTGTTTATTTCGTCTTTCAGTTCGGTAAACTCTTCGAGTACCTTGTCCCATACTTGTTCGCGTTGCTCCCAGTCGAAGCCCACATTGCGGGCTTTGTCTTGCATCCGGTGGGCTTTCACTACAGAAGGCAAAGAGGCCGGAACCCCTTCGAGTACGGTTTTGTTTCCGCCCTTTTCTTTTAGCTTAAGTTGTTCCCAGCTTTGCTCCACCTTTTTTGCCGTATCGGCAACAGCGTCGCCAAAGACGTGCGGGTGACGGTAAATCAGTTTTTGGCAAAGACTGTCGCATACGCTCTTGATGTCGAACACCTGCTTCTCCTCTCCTATCTTGGAGTAAAAAACAATATGCAGCAGCAAATCGCCCAGCTCCTTCTTTATCTCATTATTGTCGTCACGAATGATGGCATCGCACAACTCGTATGTTTCTTCTATTGTGTTGGTACGAAGGCTTTCGTTGGTTTGCTTCCGGTCCCACGGACACTTTTCCCGTAGTTCTTCCATTACATCCAGCAAACGGCCAAAAGCCTCCATCTTTTCTTCTCTTGTACTCATCTTATTTTTTGTAATTCTTTAATCCGCCTTGCAGGAATTGAACGTACTTGTTTATGTCTTGGTCGTAAGCGTAAGACGGGGCAAGAGGTTTTCCGGCGTTATCCAGCAAAATATAGAAAGGTTGTGCATTTGCTCCGAATTTACTCCGTTGCAGGTAGCTCCACTTGTCGCCGATCGTTTTAAGCTTACGTGTCTTTCCGTTTTCTTCAATTTCAATTACTTCGGGAAGTTTAGCCTTATCGTCCACGAACAAGGTAATCAGTACATAGTCGTTTTCAAGAATCTGCTTCACCTTCGGATCTGTCCACACAGAAGCTTCCATCTTACGGCAATTCACACAACCGAATCCGGAAAAGTCGACCATTACCGGTTTATTGTGTTTCTTTGCGTACGCCATACCAGTTTCGTAATCGTCGAACTGGGCATGTACTTCTCCTTTATACAAACTAAAATCCTGTGTATACAAAGGAGGTGCGAAAGCACTGATCGATTTTAAAGGTGCTCCCCACAAGCCCGGTATCATGTAAATGGCAAAAGCCAGTGAAATGATAGCCATGAAAAGACGAGGAACAGAAACATATTTTACATCGCTGTCGTGACTAAATTTAATCTTACCCAACAGGTAGAATCCTAATAAAGCAAAGATAACGATCCAAAGAACAAGGAATGTTTCACGGTCAAGTATACGCCAGCCATAAGCCAGGTCGGCTACGGAGAAGAACTTAAGCGCAAGCGCCAGTTCCAGAAATCCAAGTACCACCTTAACTGAATTAAGCCAGCCGCCCGATTTAGGCATACTCTGAAGCATATTGGGGAAGATGGCAAAAAAGCTGAACGGGATGGCAAGCGCAAAGGCAAAACCAAACATTCCCACAGCCG
>JAGPJL010000025.1:1320-28088 GCA_018054455.1 Parabacteroides sp. | reverse complement strand
TTTGTCCAATCTCAATTATTACTTCATCTTTGTGTCCAGATAACCTAAACAATCTTTTTGCCTTAAAGACTAATACCTATTAAAAACCTATATAGAGGGCCTTTGCGAAGAGGCCCTCTATATGTTTATATATATTTGTCTTATTTTACTCCCCCTGGTACTCTTCAACAGCGTAGATATAGTAGAACGAATAAAGAAACATCCAATGGCTATTTCGAAATTAAATTTTTACATCAATCCCTTTGTTCCCTGCCGGATTGTTTGAGTTTCCGGCATGGCTTTTTATCTGAAGTAGCAGAAACAAGAGCCCGGGTACGAATATGATAATGGCTGTTGTTAGCAACGCCGTTCGAAGGGAATAAACATCGTTCATCCAACCGATAAAGGGAGCGATGGCGGCAAAAATAAGTCTGATTACGAAATTGCGTATCGACAGAACTGTTGCCCGCATCTCTGAGAAAGTATTTTGGTTGATATACCCTTTAAGAATTGGTGTGGCCAATCCTCTGAATATATAAAAAACAAACAAGACGAACAATCCTGCGTAGCTAAGATTGAACGCAAGGGCAACGTAACCGCCTGCAATAAATATCAGAATTATAGTACTCATCCGCCGCATACCCAATAAACGATCGGCCTTGTCGGAGTATAGCGCCGCTATTCCGACAGTAAGGTTTAGCAGGGTCCATATAATACCGTACATGGAAGTAGGTGTTTTCAGATATATAAGCAAGGGCTGCACAAACCAGGCCATCGTTAAGGTGGCTGCTCCAATAATGCCGGAGTACAAGATGTTATAACATAATTGTTTGTTGGTTACGAGCGAATACCTGATAATCTTTACTATCTCGCCAACCGGACTTTTTATAATACTTTTCTGAGTCGTTTCTTTTAGGGCAAAGGCAGCCGGAATTCCTATAAAAGCAATCGCTGTTTGAAAGAAAAAAGGTAAACGAAGAGAATAAACAGCCAATAATCCGCCGCAAATGCCTGCAAAAGCTTCTGCGAAGTTTCCAATCATTGTAATTCGTCCCTCGTAACGCAAATAAAGCTGTTCCTTTTTGTATTGAACAGTTGTGTCGTACAAAAGTGCCGAATCTGCCCCGTTAACCAACGTCTGACCTATGCCGAGCAGTATTTCGGCAAATAAAAATGCACTGAAAGTTTCTGTAAAAGAGTAGGTGAGAAAGCCTCCAAAATAGAGAATGCACCCTAGAATAAGACATTTTCTGCGTCCCCAGACATCGGCAAGATAGCCCGAAGGTATTTCTAAAATAACGGCAGCAAGAGAATAAACACTTTTCAAAATAAATACATCCTTTAGTCCCAATCCGTTTGATTCGTAAAAAAGAACGATGATTGGCATCACAAGCGTAAACCATTTGGATATCTTGATCAGGTATAAAAGGCTTATATTCTTACGAAAGGACATTGAAAAGCGTTGATTCTATTTATATTTATTGTCTGATTTGCGGGCAAAGGTACGAATTGTTGTCGTGAATGGGAATTAATTAGTAACAGAATGGGATAAAAATAAAAAAAGTTGTTACTTTGCGTCACCAATTTGCTTCTAATTATAAAATACTATATTATCATGATTTGGAACGAGACAATAGAATGCATGAGTCGCGAGGAGATGAGAAAACTACAGAGCATCCGCTTAAAACGAGTAGTAGAACATGCGTACCACAATACTCCCTTCTATCGGAAAAAAATGCAGGAGATCGGATTAACTCCCGGTGATATCAACTCTATTGAAGATATTAAAAAACTTCCTTTTACCGTAAAACAGGATTTACGCGACAATTATCCATTTGGATTAATGGCAGTGCCTATGTCCGAAATCGTTCGTCTTCATGCTTCATCAGGAACAACGGGTCAGCCTATTGTGGTTGGTTATACAAGAAAGGATCTTTCTACTTGGAGCGAAGTGGTAGCCCGCTGTTTAACTGCTTATGGTTTGTCTCGTAACGACTCAGTTCAAGTGTCTTATGGGTATGGATTATTTACCGGAGGCCTTGGTTTGCATTATGGTGTTGAAACAATTGGTGGAACGGTTATTCCTATAAGTAGCGGTAATACACAGAAACAAATACAGCTTATGCACGACTTTGGGGCAAAGGCTTTGGCCTGTACACCTTCGTATGCATTGTTTTTAGCAGAAGCCATTAAAGATTCCGGTATTAAAAGAGAGGAATTTCAATTAAAAACTGGTATCTTTGGAGCTGAACCCTGGACAGAGAATATGCGTAAGGATATTGAAGAAAAGTTAGGCATCAAAGCTTACGATATTTATGGTCTTACGGAGATAATCGGTCCGGGTGTTGGTTGTGAATGCGAGTGCCAGAACGGGACTCATTTGTGGGAAGATCATTTCTTTCCGGAAATTATAGATCCGAATACGCTTGAACCTGTAGAACCAGGGCAACCGGGTGAATTGGTATTTACAACGCTTACAAAAGAAGGAATGCCTATGTTGCGTTATCGGACAAGAGACCTTACTTCTTTGAATTATGAAGTATGTGATTGCGGTCGTACCGCAGTTCGTATGAGCCGGATCTTGGGAAGAAGCGACGATATGTTGATTATCAGAGGTGTAAACGTATTCCCATCGCAGATCGAATCTGTAATCCTGGAGCTCGAAGAGTTTGAACCACATTATCTGCTTATTGTTGACCGGGTAAACAACACCGACACCTTGCAGGTACAAGTGGAAGTAAGACAAGAGTTTTATACGGACGAAATGAATAAACTGATTGCTTTAAAGAAAAAGATAACACACCGTTTACAAAGTGTACTTGGGATTGCTCCCGATGTTAAAATTGTTGAACCGCGTAGTATCGAACGTAGTCAGGGTAAAGCAAAACACGTTATTGATAACAGAAAGTTACTATAACCTAATGATAAAGAGCTATGTTGATTAAACAGTTGTCTATCTTTTTGGAAAATAAAAAAGGGCGTTTTACCGAAGTAGCCAAGTTGCTTGGAGAAGCCGGTATAAATATGTCTGCCTTTACAGTTGCCGAAAATTCTGATTTTGGTATTTTGCGTTTAATAGTTTCGGATACTGATAAAGCGATTAAAGTGCTTCGCGATAAGCTATATGCTGTAAGTGTTGCCAATGTGGTGTGCCTGCATTGCCCGAATCAACCCGGTGCATTAGCAAAGGCGATGGATATTATCACTGCGGAAGGGATCTTTATTGAATACATGTATGCCTTCTCACAGGGAGAAGCAGCGAATGTAATAATCAGACCTGACAATGTGGAAAAGTGTGCTGAAGTGCTAAAAGCAAACAAATTGGAGCTTTTAGCCGCAAGTGATTTGTATAAGTTGTAATTATTAACGTTTTGTGTTTCGTAAATTAACAGGGAACTGTTAACTTTGCGCGCTAAAAGTATGTGAATGAAAAAGGTTGTATTTATAATGATGATTGCGGTCTTGTTTTCTTCCTGCGGGGAGTATAACAAGATATTGAAGAGTACAGACTACGAGCTTAAATATTCGTATGCTAAGAAATACTTCAATAAGAAGGAGTTTTCTAAATCTGCTACTTTGTTGGATGAACTGGTTACAATCTTTAAAGGAACAGCTAATGCCGAAGAATCTTTGTATTTGTTGGCACAAAGCTATTACGGACAAAAAGATTATTTAACTGCTTCGCAGTATTTTAATACCTATTACACAACCTATCCGAAAGGCGAGTACACGGAGTTGTCACGCTATTATTCCGGATACGGTCTGTATCTTGATTCACCTGATCCAAGATTAGATCAGGCTCAAACGTATAAGGCTATTTCTGAGTTGCAGCTTTATCTTGAATATTATCCTCAGAGCGAACGGGCTAAGGAAGCACAAAACATTATGTTCGAGTTGCAGGAAAAACTTGCTTACAAAGAATTAATGGCAACCCGGTTGTATTATAATTTAGGAACGTATATGGGTAATAATTATCTTTCTTCTGTGATCACAGCTCAGAATGCATTGAAAAATTATCCTTATTCGAAGTATAGAGAAGAATTTATGTATTATGTGATACAATCTAAGTACGATCTGGCTTTGGTTAGTGTGGAAGAAAAGCTGCAAGGCAGATATCGTGATGTGGTAGATGAATATTACAATTACATGAATGAATATCCTGAAGGTAAATATGTAAAACAGGTGAAGAAGTTTTACGATTATGCCAGCAAGAGAATTAATGATGCGTATTAATGATTTTAATCAATAAATAGAAAGATGGATTACAGAAAGTCAAATGCTCCAACGAATACAATTACCCGCGACATGATGAAAGTGTCTGAAGATACTGGTAATGTGTACGAAACTGTAGTGATCATTGGTAAGAGAGCTAACCAGATCAGTGTGGAAATGAAGCAAGATCTGGAAAAGAAACTTCAGGAGTTTGCCTCATACAACGACAATCTTGAGGAAGTGTTCGAAAACAGAGAACAAATTGAGATCTCCCGTTATTATGAAAAGTTGCCTAAATCTACTTTGATTGCAGCTCAGGAATATGAAGACGGAAAGGTTTATCATAAAAATCCGCTTAAGGAGAAAAGCAATTTCTAAGAAATACAAAACACTCAACATCAAGGCTGGTTCTTCGCGGATCGGCCTTTGTGTTTAAAATAATACTATCATGTTACAAAGAATACAAACTGTTTATTTACTTATTGTTGCGGCGCTTGGCTTTGCCATGTTGTTTTTGCCGATAGCAAATATGCAAGCGGGCACGGAACTATTTACTTTTGATGTGTTCGGATTAAATGCCGGTGCTGGTCCAGAAACCCAGCAGGTATATCGCACCTGGAGTTTGGCTGTGATTACTATTATCACCGCTGTTTTGCCTTTTGTTACTGTCTTTATGTATAAGAAACGTATGCTTCAGATACGGTTTTGTATCTTTAATGCGATACTACTTATCTGCTTTTACGCTTTGTTTGCTTTTTTTGTCTGGATTACATACGGTAAGTATTCAGCAACACATTTCGGTATCGAATTTGCTCTTTCTTTCCCTCTTGTAAACCTGATTCTTACTTATCTTGCTGTTCGCAATATTGGTGCTGACGAAGCGCTGGTAAGATCGCTCGAGCGGTTAAGATAAAAACTGCTTAAAGGGATTTAATAATAAAACAAAAGCCGGCGAATCATTATTTGATTCGCCGGCTTTTGTTTTATTATTTGTAAGATAACTTTGCTATTTGAATAAAGGAAGGAGATAGGTTAATTTTACAGAAAGGACTTGTCCGGGCGACTGCTCAAAGAAATCTTCTTTTCGGCTCCCGTATATATTTCCTAAAGCATAATAATAGCGGCCTTCAAGAAGGAAATAACCAATCCCTGTACGCACTTCCAATCCTGGTCCACCACATAATCCCCAGTCAAATTTATTGTCTATGGCCATGTTGTGCTGTTCGTTTGTAGTGTTAGGAGTAGCATCTCCCAGGTTGCTGTCCGTTTTATCACTTATAGCGTAACCAATTTTAGGACCTAGGTTTAAGAAAAACTTAGCTCCTTTTCCTCCAAAATAAATATGAGTCAGGAAAGGTAGTTCAATATAGTTGATGATGCGACTGTATGCATACTGAGGGTTTGCATCGAATTGTTCTTTCCAGCCTTGCTGAGCAAAATTAAGTTCCGCCTGAAGTCCCACATTCTTTTCTGTATTGTAACGAGCGGTAACTCCCCCGGTATAGCCCATAAGCATACCCTGTTGTACTTTGGGAGAGAAACCAACCGAGGAGAAACTTGTCCCGAATGAAACACCTACGGCTAATTCAGGTTTAAATACGTCCTGCGAATATACTACAGCCGTTAGCAAAAGCGCTGATAATGTACTGTAAAATTTTCTTTTCATAATTCGTTTAGTTGCAATCGAGTGATGGTAAAGTCCTTGTTGTAATGAACAATAAACAGGTTTGTATTGATAAAACCTCCCCAGTTGTTTACCCGCTCGAAGTGAAATCCAGTCTGAATACTTTGATAATCTGTTCTTTTTAGATTGTTTTCAAAATTAGAACCATAGAAGCACATAGCCTTAAAGAAATACATACCTGTGTCGAAACCTAACATACCGTATTTAGGGAACGTATTTATGAGGTTTTTGCTATACCATGTTTTGTATTTATGGTAGAAGTCCTGAACATCGCTGTTAAGATTGTCGGCATAGAAATTGCTATAAATGTATGTATTAAGAGCGTAAAATTCTTCCAGACAATCGCGTGTATATGTTTGCCATTCGGGGTAACCAAAAAGCGTGAGCTCATACTCCGACTTGTTCTTTGCAATTGTTACCAGCGGATTCTTTATTTTATTCAATGTCTCAAGACTTCCGGACATAGGAATAATAACATTCTGCTTTTCTTTACTTAACTGATTTTCGATATCTGCAGAGAAAGTTGCAGGGTTGTACGTACATTCTTTATAACTTATCTTGTTTTGTTTAAGTTCGGCTTTTAATGCTTTGATAAAATCTTTTTTGTCATCCTGCGAATCATTTGTATTCAGCAAAACGATGTTGTAATTCTTAAATAGTTCGTAACCGGCCTGCGCTGCTTTCGAATAAAGATAGGAGTGAGGAGTGTTTACCTGAAATACATAAGCGTTCGAAAGTACATCGTCGTTTTTGGAAGTAAAAGGTATCACATACCTGATTTTGTTTTTCTCTGCAAATTCGGATATGGGATGAATCTGGTCGTTCTGAACGGCTCCGATTAATAAATCAGCATTCTTTACTTCGGCGTTCTTCAAAATATCGTTAATCTTATCTGTACCATTTCCGGTATCGAAAACAGATAAATCAATGGAGCAACCCTGACTGCGTAAACTGTCTACAGCAAGCAGAAACCCTTCGTAATATTCAATAAAACGGGAAGTGTTAGAAGATGGATAAGCTTCTTCTGTCATAAACGGCAAAAGTAAAGATACCTTTACCACCGGTAACTTTTTGGCCTCTTTACGGCGTGAAAGCAAGGCATTCACTTCTTTCTCGTCGGTTGCTTCGGAAGATACAAGTACCTTTTGTTGTTCATTAACCGGTATGTAGATAACCTTTCCTGCTTTAACACCCTCTTTCAAAGACGGATTTCGTTTAATGAGTTCGGCACTTGTAATATTGAATTTCTTTCCAATTCGGTATAGCGTTTCTTTTTTCTCAATCGTATAGGGAACATCCTTTGTAACCGTTTTGATACTTTCTACAGGAGCAACCTCGTACGGATTAAGAGGAATGCGGATATTTTTACCTGTTGTAAATGTTTCGGCGGCTAATCCCGGATTGGCTTCCACAATCTGATTGGCAGGAACCTTATAGAGCCTGGATACAGAAAACAAAGTCTCTTTTGCTTTAATCGTATGAAATGAATAGGTCGCGGTTTCTTTTGCTCCATTTCGTGTGGTCGAATCAAGCTGGGGTATTTTAAGTTTAAAGCCAACTTTAATACCTTCTCTGCTATCAGGGTTTAATCGATAAATATCTTCTGCTTTTACACCATACATTGTTGCTATCGCGTATACAGTTTCACCACGTTCGATTGTGTGGTAAAATATATCACTTCCTTGTTCGTTAGAAGTAATGGCAGATGTTTTATTATTTTGAGCGATAGTAGTTGAGCAGTTGATTGCCAGAAAGAAAACGATAATATATGCACTAATCTTATTCATACACTGATTGGATTATTTGATGCAAAGATAGTGTAAGTCGGTATAAAATACTAATTTTGGATGCTAATTAGGAAGATTATGTTACGTGATCAATACATAAAATTTAGTTTAATTCTTGGTTTGCTTTTGTTTGGATTT
The DNA here is from genome assembly GCA_018054455.1 of Parabacteroides sp. Classification (GTDB taxonomy): domain Bacteria; phylum Bacteroidota; class Bacteroidia; order Bacteroidales; family Tannerellaceae; genus Macellibacteroides. The sequence goes on along the minus strand of JAGPJL010000025.1, from coordinate 20,288 downwards.
ACTTTGCAGGCTCAGTATCTGGTATCTGGAGGAAGCGGAGTTCCCATGCTGGCAAAAGATGATACCTATAACAGGCTTCAGGTTTACCTGCTAAACGGAGTTTCGCAGTCGGAGATTCGCTATACTTCTGCTTCTACCGGAACCCATAAGTGGTTTCGTTACAGCAAAAGTGCGCTTAATCCCGAATCGGTTGCGTCTACCCAGCAGGGAAATGTTTCTTTTGTGACTAATCCCGAAGAGGGATATGGCTATTTTGTAGAAGTTCCCGGAGAATTGTCCAGATACGTATGGATTATTGATTATAGCCTATATCCGGCAGAACTCCGGAGCCTGGATTTATCTCAACAGCCCGACCCCTGCGCTTTTCTGAAACTGTCGGGAGATATGACCATGAGCAAGCTGCTTTATTATTTACCTAACGGAATTCCAGCCGAATTGAATCGGCAGTTCGAAGTAACCTATCAAACACTGGAATGGTCTGAAAACCTGGGCTTATTTTCGCAAAAGGAGGTGATTGAACTTATCAATGGATCGCCTGCAGAGGCAACAGTGAAAGCTCCTCTTTGCGATACGGAAGTTAAAGTCTCGGGCGATTTGTTTGCACGCCATTTTAATATGGAAAAGAAAATAGTATCTGGTGTATATGAGGCTGTGTCGGTCGAAGTACATGGATTTGCTGATAAAATGAACACAGACGCGGAGAATGTTGTTACTAATAGCGTTGCTGATTTAGGAGGATCGGCTCCGGTAGAGATTCGTTTCAGGGCAGTAGCTAATGATCCGGTGGCGGCGCTTTATGTCTGGAAGATATACAAAAAAGAAGTAAGTTCCCAAACCCTTGTGGTTCGCTTTCCCGGCGAAGAGTTGGTTTTTACTTTTGATAAATTCGGTGATTATGTAGCAGAACTGGAAGTAACCGACCGGAGTGGAAAATGTTCTGATAATTCATATTCCCGCGAGATTAAGATTGTGGAATCATCTTTAGAGATACCCAATGCATTCTCTCCGGGAACATCTCCGGGAATAAATGATGAATTTAGGGTGGCCTATAAATCGCTTGTGAAATTCAATGGAACGATTTTTAACCGATGGGGAGTGGAGATGTTCCATTGGACCAATCCAGCTGAGGGATGGGATGGTAAAAAAGGAGGAAAGTTTGTAACTCCGGGTGTGTATTTTTATATTATAGAAGCCGAAGGGGCTGATGGTGAGAAATACAATCGTAAAGGAGACATTAATATATTACGATCAAAAAATGTTGAAAATGAATAGTGTTCAGAAGTTAGTTAGTTTTGTTTTAGTCGGTTTGGTTTGTCTTACTGCTTGTCTTTCAATTGGTTCTTCTGATTCGGAAAAGGCTAAGAACGAGAAGCCGTTGGTTTCGTCGATGACGGTATCTCCCGAAATTCCTGATGAGGTAATGTTTTGTGATGAGAAAATAGATTTGACCCGCTACAATATGCACGAAGGATTTGATAGAGAACTTACCAGTTTTATCTATTTTCATTCAACAACCATGTTGCAATTTAAAAGAGCAAACAGGTACTTTTCTATTATGGAGCCGATATTGAAGGCTAACGGAATTCCTGACGATTTAAAATATCTGGCTGTAATTGAAAGTAATATGGATCCGCGTGCAGTATCGTATGTAAATGCTGTAGGTATCTGGCAGCTGATGCCTGCCACAGCTAAACAATACGGTCTTACTGTAAACGATGAAATAGATGAACGATATAATTTGGTAAAAGCGACGGAAACGGCGTGTAAATATTTTAAATCGGCTTATAAAAAGTATGGAAGCTGGCCGGCAGTGGCAGCATCTTATAATGCAGGGATGGGTCGTATATCCGGAGAGCTGACAAAACAGAAGGCTGAAAGTACATTTAATTTGTGGCTTGTTGAGGAAACGTCGCGTTACGTTTACAGAATATTGGCGATTAAACAAATTTTTGAGAACCCTTATAAGTATGGTTTTGTTTTTAAAGCAGAAAACCTATACAAGCCTATAGCTTGCAAAGAGATTGAAGTTTCTGGTAATATTGACGATTTGGCTGCTTTTGCTGCAAAGTATGATATAACGTATGCCGACTTAAAGCAGTTTAATTTGTGGTTACGTGACCGGAAATTAACAACGGGTGGTAAGACATATAAAATTATGATCCCAAAGCCCGGGGAGTTGTATTATAAGAAGCCCAACACGAAAGTGCATGATTCACGGTGGGTTATAGATTAACAATTACTTCATACCGGTGTACCGGTCCGACTGGTTTGAAATTGCAAAGAATTAAGTAGAAAACGATGGACAAAAAAAATATAGAGCGTGGACTCATCTCCGTTTTGGGAGCAAGGGTACACAATTTAAAGAACATAGATGTAGATATTCCCCGCAATCAATTAACGGTAATTACCGGTATGAGTGGGAGCGGGAAGTCTTCTTTGGCATTTGACACCATCTTTGCCGAAGGTCAGCGAAGGTATGTGGAAACTTTCTCTGCCTATGCCCGTAATTTTCTCGGCAATATGGAACGCCCCGATGTAGATAAGATTTCAGGATTAAGTCCGGTTATATCTATCGAGCAGAAGACAACCAACAAGAATCCGCGTTCTACCGTTGGAACAACTACAGAGATATACGACTTTTTCCGTCTTTTGTTTGCCCGTGCAGGTGAGGCTTATTCTTATCTTTCGGGAGAGAAAATGGTAAAGTACACGGAAGAACAGATTCTTGAGCTGATTCTTGAAAAGTACGCGGGTAAAAAAACATATTTACTGGCTCCGGTTGTTCGTAGCCGTAAAGGACATTATAAAGAATTATTCGAGCAGATTCGTAAAAAGGGATACCTGAATGTGCGGGTAGATGGCGAGCTGAAAGAAATCTTTCACGGGATGAAGCTCGACCGCTACAAGAATCACAGCATTGAAGTTGTGATAGACAAATTGATGGTTTCGGCAGGTGATGAGCGCAGGTTGAAGGAAAGTCTTCGTATTGCGATGAAGCAGGGCGACGGATTGGTCCTTGTGCTGGATGCCGAAACGAATGAAGCCCGCCATTATAGCCGAAGATTGATGTGCCCGGTTACTGGACTGTCGTACGGAGAGCCGGCTCCTCATAATTTTTCTTTTAACTCGCCCCATGGAGCTTGTCATAAGTGCAAAGGAATCGGACAGGTTAACCTGCTCGATATGGATAAAATTGTTCCCGACAATTCACTCAATATTTATCATGGAGGTATTGCTCCGCTTGGGAAATATAAGAATGCTTTAATCTTTTGGCAGATAGAAGCCATTTGCGAGAAGTACGGAGTGTCGGTTAAAACGCCTATTTGCGATATTCCGGAAGAAGCCATGGATGAGATTCTAAACGGAACGGACGAGCGTCTGCAGATAAAGAACGAATCGTTGGGCAATTCAAACTACTTCCTTTCTTATGAAGGGGTAGCTAAGTATATATTAATGCAGCAGGAGTCTGAGGCTTCTGCCACTGCTCAGAAATGGGCTGGTCAGTTTATTAAGATGTCGGCTTGCCCCGAGTGTAATGGACAGCGCCTTAACAAGGAGGCTCTTCATTACAGAATTGCAGGTAAGAACATTGCTGATATTTCGGAACTCGATATCTCTGAACTTTATGAATGGGTAAGTACGCTGGAAGCGAAACTAAATCCAAAGCAGCTTCAGATTGCTACCGAGATTCTCAAAGAAATCCGTTCGCGACTCGATTTTCTGCTTGATGTGGGATTGGATTATCTGGCTATGAACCGAGCCTCTGCTTCTTTGTCGGGTGGTGAGAGTCAGCGAATACGTTTGGCTACACAGATTGGAAGTCAGCTTGTCAATGTGCTTTATATCCTGGATGAACCCAGTATCGGATTGCATCAGCGCGACAACATAAGACTTATCAATTCGCTGAAACAACTTCGCGATTCCGGCAACTCGGTTATTGTTGTGGAGCACGATAAAGATATGATGCTACAGGCAGACTATGTAATAGACATGGGTCCTAAAGCCGGACGTTTAGGTGGCGAGGTTGTGTTTGCAGGTACTCCCGAAGAAATGCTGCGCTCGAATACACTTACAGCTGCCTACTTAAACGGATTGCAGGAGATTGCTGTCCCCGCCGAAAGGCGAAAAGGGAATGGTTCGTTTATAACCATTCACGGGGCGACTGGTAATAACCTGAAAAAGGTGACCGTTTCTTTTCCCCTGGGCACCTTGATCTGTGTTACGGGTGTTTCCGGAAGTGGTAAGTCTTCGTTGATAAACAGAACGCTGCAACCTATACTTAGTCAATACTTCTATCGTTCGCTTGAAGATCCGTTGCCTTACAAATCGCTTGATGGCATAGACTTGGTGGATAAGATTGTTAATGTGGATCAATCTCCTATCGGGCGGTCGCCGCGAAGCAATCCGGCTACCTATACCGGCGTATTCTCTGATATCCGTTCGCTTTTTGTAGATCTTCCCGAGGCGAAGGTTAGGGGATACAAACCCGGACGTTTTTCTTTCAATGTTTCCGGTGGCCGGTGCGAAACCTGTAAGGGCAACGGCTATAAAACAATAGAAATGAATTTCCTTCCCGATGTACTTGTCCCTTGCGAAGATTGCCACGGAAAGCGTTATAACAGAGAAACCCTTGAAGTACGTTTCAGAGGGAAATCCATTGCCGATATCCTTGATATGACAATCAACATGGCGGTAGAGTTCTTTGAAAATATACCCACCATCTTATACAAGATCAAAGTACTTCAGGACGTGGGATTAGGATATATCAAACTCGGCCAACCTTCAACAACTTTGTCCGGCGGAGAAAGTCAGCGGGTTAAGCTGGCAACCGAACTGGCAAAAAAAGATACAGGCAAAACACTTTATGTCCTCGACGAACCCACAACCGGTCTTCATTTCGAAGATATACGGGTACTATTGGGCGTGCTGAACAAGCTTGTCGACAAGGGTAACACAATTATTGTAATAGAACACAACCTGGATGTAATAAAATGTGCAGACTATATCATTGATATGGGTCCCGAAGGCGGACGCAGAGGCGGGCAGTTGCTTTTTGCCGGAACGCCCGAAGAGATGATTGCAAAGAAAACATCAGGATTCACGGCTCCATTTTTACGCCACGAGTTAAAGAATGATCAAGGTAAAATAACAGCGAAGAAATAAAGAATAAATGAAGAATCCCATTGTAATGATAAAGCAGTGTGTGGAGAAGGACGAACCTTATTTCGTGCTTCGCGGGCAGGATGTATGTGCCCTTGCTGCCATTGAAGCTTATTATGAAGCAGTAAAGGATAAAGTAAACGATCCCTATTTTATTGAAGAGATACAAGAAATCAAAAATGATTTCCATGCTTTTCTAAAAGAACAGCATACAAAAATACCTGATTAAAGGATGGCGGACGATACCTATAAAACGATATCTGCTGCGGTGGACAGTTGCTATACGGAAAAAAGAAGCCGTTTTATTGCTTATGCTGTCCCGGTACGTACCGTAGAAGAGGTAAAAGAGCAGGTGGATAAATTCAAGAAACAGTACTACGATGCCCGGCATGTTTGTTGGGCCTATATGTTAGGTCCGGAGCGTATTACCTTTCGCTCCAATGATGATGGCGAACCTTCGGGAACCGCAGGAAAGCCGATACTGGGGCAAATTAATTCGCTTGGACTTACCGATCTGCTTGTTGTTGTTGTTCGCTACTTTGGTGGAATTAAACTGGGTACCGGAGGATTAATCGTGGCTTACAAAACCGCCGCTGCCGAAGTGCTTTCTATTGCCAACATCGAGGAACGAACCGTGGATGAAGTTATGACTGTCCAATTCGAATACCCGTTCATGAACGGGATCATGCGTATTATCAAGGAAGACAACCCGGAGGTATTATCGCAGTCGTTCGACATGAATTGCGAAATGACCCTCCGAATCCGTAAAAGCGAAGCCGATAAACTACGCAACCGACTCCTTAAAGTTGATACAGCGCATATAAAAGATTAATAGCAAACCTCAAATAGATTAAGGTCTATTCTCTAATGAACTAAGTCTCGTTCTCGTATACTTTGTGCCGTGCGCCCATGGGGGTATAAAAACGCGCCCATGGGCGTATTTTTTTACCCCCATGGGCGCGTTTTGGTAAAGATATATCTTTGCGCTTTAAAAGATATATCTTTACAACTTAAAAGATATAATCTTGAAGGTTAATATAAGCGGGATTGAAATAAATTCATTAACTGTTAGTGGATTAATGGAATAATCTATTATTTTTACGATGTTTTATTTTCGGTCCTTAAATTACATACTTTATGAAAATCGACAGACGTAAATTCTTTAAGACTGTTGGAACCGGTACAGCCGCATTAGGCTTGGGGTCGATGGTTCCGTTATCTTCCTATGCTTCTCCCGAAATGTCTGCAAAAAATGATGACGACTCGCAGATATTGTTTATTGGCGATGATATTGCCATTGCGGATACCGCCTACGGTAAAGTGAAAGGGTATATCCTTCGGGATGTTTATACTTTCCTTGGAATACCTTACGGTGCCGATACCTCCGGCAAAAACAGGTTTATGGCTCCGAAAGAACCCGAACCCTGGGAAGGAATTAAACCGGCGGTTTACTATGGTAATACGGCACCACAGAACATGGATAACCGTTTCCCAAACAGTTACAGTACGTTTGCTGATCATTGGAATTACGATGATGTGAGCGAAAACTGTCTTTCTATTAATGTATGGACACCCGGAATAAACGATAATGGCAAACGCCCGGTTATGGTCTGGTTGCATGGCGGAGGTTATACCAACGGAAATGGGATCGAACAGGATGGATATCATGGGGCTAATATCAGCAAATACGGTAATATCGTTTTCTGTTCTATCAATCATCGGTTAGGTCCGATTGGATTTTCTGATTTATCGGGAGTAGGAGGAGAGAAATACAAAGATTCCGCCAATGTAGGGATGTTGGATATCATCGCCGCGCTTAGGTGGGTAAATAAGAATATTGCCAATTTTGGCGGCGATCCGGGAAATGTAACCATTATGGGGCAGTCGGGCGGAGGAGCTAAAGTATGTACCATTCTTGCCATGCCCGAAGCACAATGGCTGGTTCATAAAGGTGTTGCCCTTAGTGGAAGCACTACCGGAGCACTAAGTCAGGATTATTCACGTAAGCTGGGCGAATATATCCTTCAGGAAGCGGGAGTTACCCGCGACGAGATTGATGAACTTCAAAATATTCCATGGAAAGAATACCTGGCAATAGCCAATGCTGCCGCGACAAAACTTAACAAAGAGTTGGGCACCACAGGTATGATGCGTGGGGGATTTGCTCCGGTAGCCGATGGTATACACCTGCCTAAAGAAACTTTTTATTCCGATGCAACCTCGTACGAAGCCGATGTTCCGTTACTTATATGCACCACATTCCACGAGTGGTCGCCCAGTCGCACAGATCCCGTAATTGAAAAGATAACAATGGAAGGTGTCATAGAAAAAGTACGTGCCACGCGTGGCGACAAGGCCCCGGCCATAGTAAGTGCCTACGCAAAAGCATTTCCCAACGTAAAGCCCATCGAATTGTATGCGATGATACTATCTTCCCGTCAGGGGGCAGTCAATACGGCTGAGGCAAAGCTAAAACAACCGGCTCCGGTTTATATGGCCTGGTTCGGGTGGCAACCTCCTTTGTTTGATAATCGTATGCGTGCTTTCCACTGCCTCGACATTTGCTTCTGGTATAAAAATACGGATTTGATGTATACGCATACCGGAGGAGGTGCTCGTCCGCGTAAACTATCTGTAAAGATGGCCGACGCTTTACTTAGTTTTATGAAAAACGGAGATCCTAACGGAGGTGCTTTGCCTAAATGGCCCCGCTATTCATCAGAAAAGGGGGAGGTAATGGTATTAAATGATACGTGCGAAGTAATGAACGATCCGGACAGGGAAGCACGAAAGACCTTGAACGGATAAAGTACATCTATGCATAACTGTAATTTAAAAAAAGGCCGGACTCTTTCTATTATCAGAAAGAATCCGGCCTTTAGTTGGTTATTATTATTCTTGTTACTCTTTAGGCAGTACACTCTTAAGCAGTTCAGGAATATCAACTCTGTCGCATTTAATAGCCGACAAGCGTTTCTTACCTTCTTCGGAGAGTGAAAAGTACATCTGACGTTTGTCCTTCGATCCTAAAACCCGGTCCACAAGACCTTTGTCCTCCACGGATTTGATTACTTTAGACGCGTTAGAATGGCTTAATCCAAGCGCTTCTGCAATTTCTCCCGAGGATAATTTGCCTTTTTGCAAGGTGCACAATAACATTCCCTCGTTAAGGCAAAGATCGTGCGTTTGCTGGAAATTTGCTTCAAAATCGCCGATGGATCTGTATATATCTCTTATTAAACACAATGTGTCCATGTTGTTTCGTTTTATGTGCAAAAATAATACAATTATTTTAACGACGAACTTTCAACGGGTAATACAAAGGCATGAGCCGGAAATATGCATTTTTCCTGTTTGTTATATTCATCAATTAGGTGGACAACTTTAGTCGCTTTTTCTTCATCCGTAAACGAAAAGTAAAGAAGCGAGTTGTATGTTTGTTTTTCCTTTCCAATCCAGCTGGCTGCAAAGCTAAGCGAAATGTTTGGTTTCATTCCCTTTGTTTCTACCATGCTCAACACGGGGACCGAAGCTTTCTGGAGAATGGAGAGGATGGCATCCGCCACCTCTTCCATAGACATTACTACGATTAGTTTCATATTCCGGTTTATTTGTTGTTATTATCTACGTACTTATTTCGTACTAATTTAAAATACAGCAGAGGAACTACCACAAGGGTAAGTAGCGTTGAGGTAATTGTTCCACCCATAAGCGAGATAGCCAGTCCCTGGAACAAGGGGTCAAATAGAATAACAATAGCTCCAATCACCACAGTACCCGCCGTAAGAATAATAGGAATACTACGCACAGCTCCCGATTCGATGATGGCCTGCTTTACAGGAACTCCCTCCTTTAGCCTGATGTTTATAAAGTCGATCAGCAAGATAGAGTTTCGCACCATCACCCCGGCAAGAGCGATAAATCCAATCATGGAAGTTGCACTAAAGTATGCTCCCATTATCCAGTGACCGACAATGATACCGATAAGCGATAACGGAATCACCGAAAGCATTACAAGAGGAGCAGAGAAGCTCTGGAACCATCCCACAATCAACATATAGATAATGATGATGGCAACCAGAAAGGCGATGCCCAGGTCTCTGAATACTTCGTAGGTAATCTGCCATTCGCCATCCCATTTCAGGGAATAATCGCTTTCATTTTCAGGCTGTTCGCTGTTAAGGACAGTAAGGCTGTACCCTTCCGGAAGTTTTACCTTTTTAAGTTCTTCGTTCATGTTCATCAGCGCATAAACCGGACTTTCAAGATCGCCTGCCATGTCTCCAGTAACGTATACAACGCGCTTTTGATTTTTACGGGCGATACTCTTTTCTTTTACCTCTTTCTTTATGGTCGTAATATCACCAATGGCAACAGGTTGCCCCATCTGATTGATGATCTTTATATTTTTTATCTCGTCGATGCTTGCCTTGTCCATGTCGGATAACTGCAATACAATGTTCACCGGATTCTCCGCCTGTTCATCGTGCATTATACCTACGGGCATACCCGACAAAGCTGCACGTATGTTGGCTGTAACCATAGCCGGAACAACTCCTCGTTGCATAGACTTTTCTTTGTCTACTTCGAAACGATACTTATCATGGTCGCTCTCCACCATCCAGTCAACATCTACCACATCAGTTGTCTTGGCAAATAGCTGCTTAACCTGTTTGGCCACTTCAATCTGCGTTTCGTAATCCGGTCCGTAAACCTCGGCTACCAGCGTAGACAGCACAGGAGGACCAGGAGGTACTTCAACCACTTTGGCGTTCGCATTAAACTTACGGGCAATGTCCTGGATTGGTTTACGCATTTTCTTGGCAATATCGTGACTCTGTATGGATCGATCCCCCTTGTCGGTCAGATTCACCTGAATGTCGGCCACATTATCACCGCGACGCAGGTCGTAGTGGCGCATCAAGCCGTTAAAGCTGATTGGAGCCGAAGTTCCCACGTAGCTTTGGTAATCAACAACTTCTTCCTGCTGAGCTACATAGGCGGCTATCTCTTTTGTAACAGCAGCTGTTTGTTCCAAAGAAGTACCCTCGGGCATATCAATCACCACCTGAAATTCATTCTTGTTATCGAAAGGTAACATCTTAACCGGTACCAGTTTGAAATAAAAGAACGATAAGGAAATCAGCAATATTGCTGTTGTACCAAGCATAAATCCCCAACGTAATTTTCTTGATTCAAGCATAGGGGTGATTAGCTTCTCATACATACGGTATACTTTACCCTGCTGTACTTCCGCCGCTTCCATGTTTTCTTCCGCAACAATTGCATCACCTACAACATCGTCTTTCGATAATGTACTTTTCTTGTCTTTTTCGCGAAGGAACAAGTAGCCCAGATAAGGAGTAATGGTCAATGCTATTAACAAAGAGAAAGCCATGGCGATGGATGCTCCGATAGGCATCGGACTCATATACGGACCCATCAATCCGGATACAAATGCCATGGGAAGTACGGCGGCAATTACGGTGAATGTAGCCAAAATGGTAGGATTACCTACTTCGTTTATGGCAAACAAGGCAGCCTGCCGGAAGGGAAGCAGCTTCATTTTAAAGTGCCGGTGCATATTCTCTGCTATGATAATGGAGTCGTCCACAACAATTCCGGTTACAAATACCAGGGCAAACAGGGTAATACGGTTTAGTGTATAATCCATTGCGTAGTAGGCGAACAATGTAAGTGCAAACGTAACAGGTACCGAAAGGAATACTACCAATCCACCCCGCCAGCCCATGGCCGTCATCACAAATAGAGTCACAGCAAGTATAGCTCCTGCAAGGTGCAGTAGCAATTCGTTTACTTTATGCGAGGCAGTATTGCCGTAGTTTCTTGTAACGCTCACCTGTACATCCGAAGGAATTAATTCCGTTTTCAGGTGATCTACCTTTTCAAGGATCTTTTCGGATAACTTCATGGCATCCGTACCCTGACGTTTGGAAATAGCCAATGTAACGGCTTCGTATTCCGAAGGGAAACGACCAGCCTTGTCCGATTCAACTTTTCCATAACCAAAAGAAACGTACTGCGAAGGATTCTCCGGTCCTTCTTCTATAGTTGCAATCTGGTGCATGTAAACCGGTTGATTGTTATTCATCCCTACGATAAGGTTAGCTACATCATCGGCCGATTGAAGGAAGTTGCCGGTTTCCACCGTAAACATTTCATTGTTGGCGTACATCTTGCCCGCCTGCATCTGCATATTAGATCCTTTTATATAGTTGGAAACCGATGTAAAATCCAGGTTGTTACCTGCCATTTTATCTTTGTCCACTGTAACTTTAACCTGTCTGCTCCGTCCACCCAATATATCCACATACGAAACATCGGGAATCTTTTTCAGTTCGCTGCCCAACACTTCGGCCTGTTGTTTCAATGAGTAATCGCTGTAGTTCTCGCTCCACAAGGTAAGCGAAAGCGCCGGAACATCATCAATGGAACGGGTTTTAATAAGCGGCATGGTAGCTCCCTCGGGCATTTTGTCCATTCCCTTCATCAGCTCGTTGTATAGAAGCACCAGCGAATTCTCCAGATTATCGCCTACATAAAACTGAACAGTAATCATGGCCTGGTCGTGCATGGCATTCGAATATACATACTCAACCCCTTTTATATTGGAAATAATCTTCTCAAGCGGAGCCACCACACGAGAATCCATCTCCTGAGGAGTAGCACCTGGCATTCCGATAAAGATATCGGCAACAGGAACTTCAATTTGTGGCTCTTCTTCCCGCGGAATTAGCATGGTGCTGTATATTCCAACCAAAAGAAAAGCAACCATAAGCAGGACAGATAACTTACTCTGAAGAAATGCCCCTGCGATATTACCTGATAATCCTTGTTTGTTACTCATGGTCTTATTCTGCGATTAAACAACTGTTGAACAATCTACCTTCGGATGAGGTAATAACTTTATCGTCGGGATTAAGACCGGAAAGAACTTCCACGTCGTTACCCCATTGTTTTCCCAAACGTACCCAGCGAAGTAATGCCTTGTTGTCGGAAGTGGCAATATATACACCCTTCAGCTGATCTTTCTCAATGAGAGCCGATTGCGGGATAAGTAAACCTTTGACTTCTTTTTCTGTTCTCGCCACCGGAATAAATACATGTACGTTCATTCCTGTAAATACTCCCTTCTTCACTGAATCGGGAATAGATAGTTTTATAACATATTGTCCGCCTGTGGTTGTAGATGAGGTGCTTTTCTCACGAACAGTCGTTGTAAAAGTCTTGTTCATGGATTTAACTGTGATGTGAGCCTGCATACCCTCATTGACAGATGCTATGTCGCTTTCTGTTACACTGGCAACCACCTCAAGTGTAGCCGGTTTTTCAATAACAACCAATGGCATACCCGGACTGGCAAGCATACCGTTGTCTGCCGAAACCTGTGTAACAACTCCGTCGAATGGTGCTCTTAGTTGAGTATATCCACGGTGGGCAGCCACTTCTTTCTGCATATTCTGCGCGGCACTGTATTTAGCCTTCATAGACTGGTAGTTCAATGTTACATTTTCTAACTCCTTACGGGAAACGCTTTTCTTTTCAAACAATGTCTGATAACGATTGTAATCTTTTTCTGCTATATCCAAAGCTGCTTTAGCTTCTGCTATCATGGCGTTGGCCTGACCTTCCTTTGCCTGCAGTTCATCATCCTGAATGGATATGAGGGAGGCTCCTTTGGAAACTTTCTGTCCAACCCGAACATGTACTTTCGTTACTGTACCCATGATGCGGGTGCCGATGTTAGCTACGTCGATAGAACGAACCTGACCGTTTGCCACGATTCCGTCATTCTGCTGCAGAGCAGGAATCATGGTGATTACTTTTACAGGCTTTGCTGCTGCTTTCTTTTCAGCACCCGAAGAACAAGAGGTTATTAAACCGATTGCGGTTATTCCTAAAGCGATTGATAGGATTGTTCTCATCTTTTTCATACTATGTTAAGCTTAATTTATTTACGATTTGTTTCTGTTAATAATTCAATGTAGGCCTTTGTAACGTTCTTTTTGAAGATAGACTGTGTTAAGGCTAATTCCGTCTGTGCCAATTGTGTCTGCGATCTTAACAAGTCTGTTGTGGAAACAAGTCCTTCGCTGTATCTGTCCTGCAAAATGCGAAGAGCTTCGCGGGCTTGTTCAACCATCAGCTGGTTATTTACAGTTTCTTTGGTCAAAGTTTCCAACGCACGCGTGCTCTTCATCAGTTCGGCCTTGGCTTCGTCTTTCTGTTGAGAAAGTTGAGAGTTTAACCTTTGAATCTCATAATTGGAAATATTTATACTTCTTTTATCCCGCATCCCATTGAATATATTCCACGAAAGCTTAATGCCTACCAGATAACTTCCCTTGTCGAATTGAGCAAACTTTGAATCATTATACTGATAACTTCCAAAAGCATTTAGCTTAGGAAGAAAATTCATTTTAGAAGCTTGCTTCATCATTGTCTGCGCCTCGATGGCTTTGTTCATGGCAACGAAATCTGTCCGGAGGTCATTGTACGAGAAATCAGCTTCAGCCGTTTCCGTTACTTTGTCGATTGTATATTGTATACCGGTTTCTGTACCCATTACAAGACTTAGTCTGTCTGAAATATCCTGGATAGAATTAATAGCCTGCGATAAATCGGTCTCCAGTTTGCTGTTAAATATCTGTGCATCCAATAAATCTGTACGCTGAATAAGTCCTTCGTCATAAAATGACTGAGCCCTTTTAAGTCCCTCCGCAGAAGTAGCCAGTGCTCTGCCGATTACCTCTTTTGCATCGTAAGCCAAAGCCAACTCCATATATGTTTGCTTTACCTGAAAAGCAACATACTCGGATGTGCGCATTTTTTGCAGTTCGGCAATCTCCTTACCCTTTTTTGCCGCTTTCCTCTGATAGAAAAGATCCGGATTAATTAAAGGCTGCATAACCTCTATCTTACTGCCAAAATCTTTTGTCAAAGATGGATTGTTGAGCTTGGAAGGATCAAAGTCGGCCGCCGTAACGATTCCTTGTTGTAAATTAAATCCAAAAGCATTGAGAGGATTGTCCGTAAACAAGGCCGAATAAGATAAATCAACCTGAGGCATGAACATGGCAGACGATTGTTTATACTTTTCGGAGGCGATACTGCTGTTCAGCCCTGATTCCTTTAATGTTTTGTTATTCGCTTCTGCCAGTTGAATAGCTTCACTAAGCTGTAACTTTTTAATTTGTGTTTGTGCGTTGAGTGTGCCAGACACGATCAATGCCCCGGTAATCATACCAGCAAAAAATAAATTTGAAACTCTCATTTTGATTCTTTTTTATCTTTTTTGAACATACTCAATAGTAAACCACCGATAATAGCACCCCAGATAGTGCTCATTATTGGCGAAGAAGTGATAGGACACGTCCCGCTCAGACAACCAATGTAATGCCAGTAAAGGTATCCTCCAACAGCGCCAATTACCACTCCGGTAATTGTTAGCGCATGTTCTTTAATAAATTCTCTTACTTGTCTCATTCTTCTATATTATTTATTCTGTTTTAAATTGCATTTTGCTTTCTTTATATTTCTTAAGATAATAGTATCTTATGGAAATATATTGCAAAGATATATATTATTTGCATACAAACAAATTTCCCAAAGAAAATATATAAGAAAAATATAATTTTAGATCTTATGTGGCGAGATTCTTATTAAATGAAATTGTTTAAGCGTTTGTTTACTATTATAACATATTGGATTAATTATAAGTTTACTGAACTAATCAAACTAAAAAGGAAATTCAACATATAATAAAAAGAATAAGTTTTAAATCAAAAGAATCATTTTTAATTAAGCAATAATGAATATAAATCTAATCGCAACCGCATCGTCTAATACGATTTTAATTACCTTTGTAACCTATAAAATTAGTAAACAACAAGACAATGGGTGGTTTTTTTGGAACAATTTCTAAATCAGCTTGTGCAACAGATTTATTTTATGGCACAGACTATAACTCTCACTTAGGAACCCGCAGAGGCGGGATGGTTACAAACAACAACGGAGTTTTTATTCGCTCTATCCACAATCTGGAAAATTCATACTTCAGGACTCGCTTTGAGAGTGAGCTAAGCAAGTTTGAAGGAAATTCGGGTATTGGAGTTATAAGTGATACCGATCCACAACCAATCTTTGTTAATTCTCATTTGGGGAAGTATGCATTGGTTACTGTGGCGAAAGTAAATAACATGAAGGAACTCGAAGTCGAATTACTTTCAAAGGGCTGTCATTTTTCTGAGCTAAGTTCGGGACTAACAAATCAGACGGAGTTGATTTCTCTGCTTATTTCGCAAGGAAAGACATTTGTAGAAGGCATTGAAAAAGTGTACGATAGTATAAAAGGGTCGTGTAACATGCTACTCCTAACAGAAGACGGACTTATTGCCGCCCGCGACAAATGGGGTCGTACTCCTTTGTTGATTGGAAAAAAGGATGGTTCGTATGCTGCAACCAGTGAACCCTGTAGTTTTCCTAACCTTGATTTCGAACTTGAATATAATGTTGGTCCTGGCGAAATTGTACATCTTTCAGCAGATAAGATTACACAACTTCGTAAACCTAATGATAAGATGCAGGTTTGTTCTTTCTTGTGGGTGTATTATGGTTATCCGGTATCCGATTATGAAGGAGTGAATGTAGATCAGGTTCGTTATGCCAGTGGAATGGCTATGGCGAAAAAGGATAAGGTAGACGCCGATTACGTTTCGGGAATTCCCGACTCTGGAATTGGTATGGCACTTGGATATGCCGAAGGAAAGAATATTCCCTATCGTCGTGCCATTGTAAAATATACGCCAACCTGGCCACGTAGCTTTACTCCATCCAATCAAACTGTTCGTGATTTGGTGGCTCGAATGAAATTGATTCCTAACCGTCAGCTTTTAAAAGGCAAGCGTGTTGTTTTCTGTGACGACTCCATTGTTCGTGGTACACAGCTTCGCGACAACGTTAATATATTATATGGTTACGGAGCCAAGGAGGTTCATATGCGTATCGGGTGTCCTCCTATTTTGCATTCATGTCCGTTTATTGGTTTTTCGGCATCTAAATCTGCTTTAGAACTTATTGCCCGCAGAATTGTTAAAGAATTGGAAGGCGATGATAGCAAGGATCTTGAAAAATATGCAACTACCGGAAGCGAGCAATATAACAAACTGGTGGAGTGCATCCGCGAAAGACTTAACATCACTACATTGAGATTTAATACAGTAGAAGATTTAATTGAATCAATTGGCTTGCCCAAAGAGTGTGTCTGTACTCACTGCTATGATGGGTCAAGTACTTTTTAAAAAGAATAAATTATGAAGCTAACAGTAACAGACAGATTTTTGAAATATGTTACGTTCGATACTAAATCGAGTGAAGAGACAGGAACAACGCCTAGTACACCCGGACAACGTGTATTTGCAGAAGCGTTAGTAAAAGAACTGGAAGTGTTGGGTTTGGAAGAAATAACGTTGGATGATAATTCGTATATTATGGCTACACTGCCTGCGAATATAGACAATTCTTCAATTCCTACCATTGGATTTATAGCTCACCTTGACACAAGTCCTGATATGTCGGGCAAAGATGTAACTCCTCGCATAGTGTCATATAAAGGCGGTGATATAATTTTGAATGCTGAAGATAATATTGTATTGTCTCCATCTATGTTCCCTGAGCTCAACGATTACAAAGAGCAGGATCTGATTGTTACCGATGGCAAAACATTGCTGGGCGCCGATGATAAAGCTGGAGTAGCTGCTATTATTGGCGCTATACAGTATCTGACTGAACATCCCGAAATAAAACACGGGAAAATCCGTATCGGATTTACGCCCGATGAAGAGATAGGGCAGGGTGCCGATCATTTCGATGTGGATAAGTTTGCCTGTAAATGGGCTTATACCATAGATGGCGGACAGATTGGCGAACTCGAGTTCGAAAATTTCAATGCTGCAGCTGCCAAGATTATTATCAAAGGACTTAATGTTCATCCGGGATATGCGAAAGGTAAAATGGTGAATGCGTCTTTGCTTGCGATGGACTTTGCTTCCTGGTTGCCAGTAGTGCAACGGCCGGAGCATACTACTGACTATGAAGGTTTTTTCCATCTTACTAATATGACCGGCACAGTAGAAGAGGCAACCTTGTCGTATATCGTTCGCGATCATGTAAGATCCTTGTTTGAACAAAAGAAGCAGCTTCTTCAATTGTTGGTTGACCGGATGAACGAAATGCACCCAGGTAGTACCCGATTGGAAGTTCGTGATCAGTATTACAACATGCGTGAGGTTGTTGAGCCACAAAAACATATTGTTGACCTTGCTTTCGAAGCCATGACGGCTGTTGGTGTTAAACCCCTTGTGAAGCCCATTCGCGGTGGAACGGACGGAGCCCGCTTGTCGTTTATGGGATTACCTTGTCCCAATATTTTTGCAGGAGGTCTTAACTTCCATGGAAGGTACGAATTTCTTCCCGTGCAGTCATTGGAGAAAAGTATGCAAACCATTATCAAAATAACTGAGTTAACCGCTCAGAAATCTTAAATTACAAAATAACATGAAAACAACGCCATTTACCGATGTGCACATCGCTCTTGGTGCTAAGATGCACGAATTTGCGGGCTATAACATGCCCATCGAGTATTCCGGAATTATCGACGAACACCTTGCCGTTTGCAAAGGAGTAGGAGTGTTTGATGTATCGCACATGGGCGAATTTTGGGTAAAAGGACCCAACGCACTCGAATTTATTCAACGTATTACGTCCAATGATGCTTCCGTATTGCCTTTAGGAAAGGCACAGTACACCTGCTTCCCCAACGATAACGGAGGCATTGTGGACGATTTGTTGGTTTATCATTTTGAACCGGAAAAATATCTGCTGGTAGTTAATGCCGGTAACATTGCCAAAGATTGGGAATGGTGCGTATCTCATAATTCGGTAGGAGCTGTACTCGAAAACTCGTCAGATCGTACGGCACAGCTGGCTATTCAGGGTCCTAAGGCAACTGAAGTATTACAACGGTTAACATCTGTGGATTTGTCGGCCATTCCATATTACTGTTTTACAACAGGCGAATTTGCGGGTTGTAAAAACGTAATTATTTCTAATACAGGTTATACTGGTGCCGGAGGCTTCGAGCTTTATTTTTATAACGAAGACGGTATGAAGATATGGAATGCCATATTTGAAGCTGGTAAACCTGAAGGCATTAAGCCAATTGGATTGGGAGCCCGCGATACATTGCGTCTGGAAATGGGATTCTGTCTTTACGGCAACGATCTTGATGATACTACATCACCAATCGAGGCCGGTTTAGGATGGATTACCAAATTTGCTGAAGGAAAAGAATTTACTAACCGTGCCAATCTCGAAAAACAAAAAACGGAAGGAGTAACCCGCAAACTCTGTGCTTTTGAATTGATAGACAAAGGTGTTCCCCGTCATGGGTACGAGATTGCCGATGCTAACGATCAGATAATCGGAGTTGTTACTTCAGGTACCATGTCGCCGCTGATGAAATTAGGAATCGGTATGGGATACGTAAAGCCCGAATACGCTAAAGTAGGATCAGAGATCTATATTAAAGTCCGTAATCGTGGTTTAAAGGCAAAAGTAGTGAAAGCTCCCTTCCGTAAATAGTACGTCAATAACAAATAATAAAGGCGATTCCTCAAACAGGAACCGCCTTTGTTTGTTTAATGGACGTACAAGTGCAGAAATTAATATACAATTCAGTATCTTTGTTTTTTTTATGAAACAATGAACTATTAAAACCTGTAATTATA
>JAGPJL010000025.1:0-1220 GCA_018054455.1 Parabacteroides sp. | reverse complement strand
AAAGGCGATTCCTCAAACAGGAACCGCCTTTGTTTGTTTAATGGACGTACAAGTGCAGAAATTAATATACAATTCAGTATCTTTGTTTTTTTTATGAAACAATGAACTATTAAAACCTGTAATTATATGAAATCATTAATTCTCTCTTGTGCGCTTGTATTTTCGGCCGCAAGTACATTTGGACAGGGTTATCAATTTACCGAGGTAACCAAAATTCCGGTTACTCCCGTTAAAAATCAGGCGTCATCAGGTACTTGCTGGTGTTTTGCTACTGCCTCTTTTATGGAGGCAGAACTATTGCGTATGGGAAAAGGAACCTATGACCTTTCGGAAATGTTTATTGTTCGTCAGAAGTATATGAATCAACTTCAGGACAACTACATGCGACAAGGGAGAGGCAATATAGGAGAGGGGAGTCTTTCTCACACCTTTATGCATGCATTTGACCAGGTAGGAATTGTTCCTGAAGAAATCTATACGGGTATCAATTACGAATCGGACCATCACAATCACACCGAATTGTCAGCGTACTTGAATGCAATTGCTGATGTTGCTGTTAAAATGAAGAAACGGAGTCCGGAGTATAACGAGCTGGTAACAAATCTGTTTGATACCTATTTGGGTAAATTGCCTCAGAAATTCACCTACCAGGGAAAGGAATACACTCCAAAAAGTTATGCAGCTTCATTAGGATTAAATATGGATGATTATATCGAATTGGGAAGCTATATTCATCGACCCTACTATACCAAATTCGAACTTGAAATTCCCGATAACTGGGAACACAAACAAATTTACAACATCCCGTTGGATGAAATGGAACAGGTAATGGATAATGCCTTAAAAAGTGGATACACAATATGTTGGGATGGAGATGTAAGTGAAAAGGGATTCTCGTTTAAGAATGGGGTAGCCATTAATCCGGAAGTGAAAAATGTAGACCAATATTCGACTACCGATAGGGCTCGTTTCGAAAAAATGGATGAAAAAGAACGCATGGAAGAAGCGTACAAGTTCGGACAACCATTCCCTGAAGTTAAAGTAACACCCGAAGTTCGCCAGAATGGCTACGAATCTTTTGTAACAACCGATGATCACTTGATGCATCTTACCGGAATTACTAAAGACCAGAATGGAACTAAATATTATATTACCAAGAATTCATGGGGTACAGAACGTAATGCATTCGATGGATATCTCAATATGTCTGAAAGTTTTGT
>JAGPJL010000122.1 GCA_018054455.1 Parabacteroides sp. | reverse complement strand
CCTTTTCCCTGAACATCAGGAATGGCATATATTTTTTGAAAATTAAATAAATGCTCATCCTTTTTTTCTATCGAGCAATAAGCACAAGGCTTGCTGTCGTTTTCTACAATAAAGAAAGTGTGACGAAGTTCTGTCATCTGTTTTTGGATGTTTTCAATCGAATACATCATCTGAAACATATAGTCTAACTGATCTTTAGACAGAATATTTTTATAGGTGTTTTCCCATGTTTGCGAGGCCAATGTTTGTATTAGCAAACAGTCCGAAATAGTAGCTAATCTAAAAGTAAACATATTTTATGCTTGTTGTTTTAATGCACAAAGTTACTGAAATATGATCAGAATAGAATTGAATTATCATTGCTTATTGATTACAAAGCTGATATTTTTTGATAAACAGACGCGTAGATAGCTCAACCCGACAGACAAATACTAAATACAAAAAACAATTACTGGGTTATATTTTAACTTAAAAAATAGATTATGACACCTATTGGATTGAAATTGAGCGATTTGAATTAATCTTAGTTGATTTAAATAAAAAAATGTAAACATTTGATCTCTTTTTTATGACTTTTCACATTAATTTAATGTATTATTCGAGGAAAAGAATAACTTTGTGGGCGTCTAAACATGAGAAATTACATATAAACTATATACGGAAATGGATACAAAGATTCAGGAACTGACCGATAAAATCTACAAAGAAGGAGTAGAAAAAGGTAATGAAGAAGCATCTCGGATTATTGCTGAGGCAGTAGAGAAACAGAATTCCATACTTAGTAGTGCTCAAGCTGAGGCACAGCAAATCATTGCCGCTGCAGAAAAGCAAGCTTCCGAATTAAAAAAGAATACTGAAGCTGAATTGAAACTATTTGCGACGCAATATGTTGAAGCTCTTAAAAGTGAGATAACCAATCTTGTTAATGGAAAAATAGCGGCTTCAAATGTAAAAGCTGTCGTTTCTGATAAAGAGTTTATGCAAAAAATTATGCTCGAAATGGCCAAAGAATGGGTGAAAAAGGAGGCGTTGACTATTCAAACCGATGATGCGGCCTCATTAATCGCTTATTTTGAATCGAATGCAAAGGCGCTGTTAAATAACGGAGTGAAAATTGAACAAGTAAATGGCAAAGAAGCCTCATTTACAATTCTTCCGGCGGATGGTTCTTATAAGGTGTCGTTTGGTGAAGCCGAATTTGTTGCCTACTTTAAAGAATTTCTACGTCCGGCACTCGTTGAAATGTTGTTCTGATATGAGTAAATATTATGCATTAATTGCCGGGTTGCCTAATATATCTTTGGAAGATTCAAAAATTACCTATTCTGTTTTATCATTCAGAGAAGAATTGGAAGGCATACTTACGCATGGAGATAAAAAGTTAATAGACCTCTTTTATCTTAAGTTCGATAATATAAACCTGAAATATTATTCAAAATGGCATGATCAGGATCCAGATCCTCGTAGCAGAATTCCCTACGAGGCATTTAATGATATTATCCAAGCCATTAAGGACGGCGAAAAGCCCAAAAGGAATAAACTTGTACCTTCCTACTTTGTTGAATTTATTTATTTATATCTTTCCAATCAGGACAAAGAAGAAATAATTTCGTGGGAAGACCGGTTGTCTTCGCTGTATTACGAATATGCGATGAAATGCAGCAATAAGTTTGTAGCCAATTGGTTCGAATTAAACCTTAATATCAATAACATACTTGCAGCTATTACATGCCGTAAATTTGGATTGGATAAGGAGTCGTATATTCTTGGAAATAATGAGGTGGCTCAGAGTATTTGTAAGTCGAACGCACGCGATTTCGAACTGGGGGATGCAGTAGATTATCTTCCTGAATTACTTCGTATAGCCGAAGAAACAGATTTGATGCTTCGTGAAAAGAAGATTGATTTGCTAAAGTGGAACTGGCTCGAAGAGAACACATTTTTTAAAACCTTTGATATTGAAAGTGTGTTTGCCTATCTTCTTAAACTTGAAATGATAGAGCGCTGGGTAACGCTTGATAAGGATGCGGGAGAAAAAACATTCCGTTCGCTTGTTAAAGGCATGAAAAAAGGAAGTGTGAGTGCTTTGGAAGAATTTAAAAGAAACAATAATAAATAGTTATGGCTACGAAAGGAATTGTAAAA
Organism: Parabacteroides sp.; assembly: GCA_018054455.1. Taxonomy (GTDB): domain Bacteria; phylum Bacteroidota; class Bacteroidia; order Bacteroidales; family Tannerellaceae; genus Macellibacteroides. The sequence continues at coordinate 6,306 of JAGPJL010000122.1, read as the reverse complement.
GGAATCGTATCCAACCTCGTAACGCTCGAAGTGGATGGTCCGGTTTCTCAGAACGAAATCTGTTACATTTCCGTTGGAGGCGTAAAGCTGATGTCGGAAGTAATTAAGGTTATAGGTAAGAATGCATTTGTTCAGGTATTTGAAAGTACACGAGGAATGCGTGTAGGTGATGAAGCGGTTTTCGAGCACCATATGCTGGAAGTTACGCTGGGTCCGGGTATGCTTTCACGTAACTACGACGGATTGCAGAACGACCTGGATAAGATGGAGGGGGTATTCCTTAAACGTGGAGATTATACCTATGCATTGAATAGTGATAAACTGTGGGACTTTAAGCCATTGGCTTCTGTGGGCGACAAAGTTGAAGCTGGAAGCTGGTTAGGCGAAGTCGACGAAAATTTACAACCTCATAAAATAATGGTGCCTTTTGTTTTGGAAGGTACTTTTACCGTTAAATCCATTGTTGGCGCAGGCAAATACAAAATAGATGACCAGATTGCTGTTATCACAGATGCCGATGGTAAGGATACAGTGGTTACAATGATCCAGAAGTGGCCTGTTAAAAAGGCGCTTACCTGTTACAAGTTAAAGCCGCGTCCGTATAAGTTGCTCGAAACCGGAGTACGTATCATCGACACTGTTAATCCAATTGTAGAAGGGGGTACAGGCTTTATTCCTGGTCCGTTCGGTACGGGAAAAACAGTGCTTCAACATGCCATTTCGAAACAAGCTGAAGCAGATATTGTGATAATTGCCGCTTGTGGCGAACGTGCCAATGAAGTTGTGGAGATATTTGCCGAATTCCCTCATTTGATCGACCCTCATACAGGACGTAAGCTGATGGAACGTACTATAATTATTGCCAACACGTCCAATATGCCGGTGGCAGCCCGCGAAGCGTCTGTTTATACAGCTATGACTATTGCCGAATATTACCGTAGCATGGGATTAAAGGTTTTACTGATGGCAGACTCAACTTCCCGTTGGGCTCAGGCATTACGTGAAATGTCTAACCGTCTGGAAGAACTTCCCGGACCGGATGCTTTCCCTATGGACTTGTCCGCCATTGTGGCCAACTTCTATGCACGTGCAGGCTATGTTGAACTGAATAACGGAGCAACAGGTTCGGTTACGTTTATTGGAACAGTTTCTCCGGCTGGTGGTAACCTAAAGGAGCCGGTAACGGAAAATACCAAAAAGGTTGCCCGTTGTTTTTATGCGCTCGAACAAGAACGTGCCGACCGGAAACGTTATCCGGCAGTAAACCCAATAGACAGTTATTCAAAATATCTGGAGTATCCCGAATTTCAGGAATATATTGCCAAACATATTTCACCTAACTGGATAGAAAAAGTGGATGAAATCAAGACGCGTATGTTACGTGGTAAAGAGATTGCCGAACAGATTAATATCCTTGGCGACGACGGTGTGCCTGTAGAATATCACATTACGTTCTGGAAATCGGAGTTAATTGACTTTGTGATTTTACAACAAGACGCTTTTGATGCTGTGGATGCGGTAACTCCGCTTAATCGTCAGGAGTTTATGATGGACAGAGTGATAAAGATTTGTCGTGCCGATTTTAGATTCGACGGATTCTCGGAAGTTATGGACTATTTCAAGAAACTTATCAATGTGTTCAAGCAAATGAACTATGCTGAATACGAAAGCGAAGACTTCAAGAAATTCAACGATCAATTGGATGAAACTCTTTTAGAGCGAATTGTAAATAAATAAAGTTATGGCAACAAAAGCATTTCAGAAAATATATACGAAAATCACCCAGATTACGAAAGCTACATGTTCTTTGAGAGCATCGGGAATTGGGTATGATGAGTTGGCTTCCGTAGATGGAAAGCTCGCTCAGGTAGTGAAAATTATTGGCGACGAAGTAACGCTTCAGGTTTTTTCGGGAACAGAAGGTATCCGAACAAATGCCGAGGTTGTATTTATGGGTAAAGCGCCTTCACTGAAAGTGGGAGACCAGCTTGCCGGTCGTTTCTTTAACGCTTACGGTGATCCAATTGACGGCGGACCTGTTCCCGAAGGGAAAGACGTTGAGATTGGCGGGCCTTCCGTAAATCCGGTGCGTCGTAAACAACCATCCGAACTTATTGCTACAGGTATTGCGGGTATCGACCTGAACAATACACTGGTAACCGGACAGAAAATTCCTTTCTTCGCCGATCCAGACCAGCCTTTCAATCAGGTTATGGCTATGGTTGCCTTACGGGCGCAATCGGACAAGATTATTCTTGGAGGTATGGGTATGACCAACGACGACTACCTGTTCTTTAAAAATACATTTAGCAACGCAGGTGCGTTGGATCGTATCGTGAGTTTTATTAATACCACCGAAGATCCTTCGGTGGAACGTATTCTTATTCCGGATATGGCCCTGTGTGCCGCAGAGTATTTTGCGGTAGAAAAGAATGAAAAGGTGTTGGTACTGCTTACCGACATGACCAACTATGCGGATGCTTTGGCTATTGTGTCGAACCGTATGGACCAGATTCCATCCAAAGACTCTATGCCGGGATCTTTGTATTCGGACCTTGCCAAGATTTACGAAAAGGCCGTGCAGTTCCCTGCCGGAGGTTCCATTACCATTATCGCTGTAACTACCTTATCTGGTGGCGATATCACTCATGCCGTACCCGATAATACCGGATATATCACAGAAGGGCAGCTGTATCTTCGTCGCGACAGTGATGTTGGTAAAGTAATTGTTGACCCGTTCCGAAGTTTGTCCCGTCTTAAACAGTTGGTTACCGGAAAGAAAACCCGCGAAGATCATCCGCAGGTAATGAACGCCGCAGTTCGTTTGTATGCCGACGCTGCCAATGCAAAGACTAAACTTGAAAATGGATTCGATCTTACAGATTATGATATCCGGACGCTCAATTACGCTAAGGACTATTCAAGAAAGCTGTTGGCAATCGACGTAAACCTTGATACCACAGAAATGCTTGATGTTACCTGGGATTTGTTTGCCAAACATTTCAAACCAGCCGAGGTGAATATTAAGCAATCGCTTGTTGATCAATACTGGAAAGTTAAAGAATAAACTATGGCTATAAAGTTTCAATATAATAAAACTTCGCAGCAGCAACTTGAGAAACAACTCAAAGTACGCGAACGTGCCCTTCCCACCATTAAAAGTAAGGAGAGTGCCCTGCGTCTTGAAGTGAAGCGCACGAAAGACGAAGTAAACTCATTGGAACTTCAGCTCGAAGAAGAAATTCGTAGTTACGAAAATATGGTTGCTCTTTGGAACGAATTTAATCCCTCATTGATAAATGTAAAGGATGTGACTCTTTCCACAAGAAAAATCGCCGGTGTACTAATTCCTGTTTTGAATGAAATTGAGTTTGAAGTAGGAAGGTACAGTCTTTTTAATTCCCCGGCATGGTTTGCCGATGGCATCGAGCTGCTTAAAACATTGGCTCGTACTGGCATCGAAGCCGAGTTCTCGGGAATGAAGCTGGAGTTACTTGAACATGCCAGGAAGAAGACAACTCAAAAAGTGAATCTTTTTGAGAAAGTCCAGATTCCAGGTTACAAAGATGCGATCCGAAAGGTGAAACGATTTATGGAAGACGAAGAAAGTCTGTCTAAGTCATCACAGAAAATCATGAGGTCTAATCAGGAGAAACGCAATGTTAAAGAAGAGGAGGATGTGGCATGATAGTAAAGATGAATAAATATGCTTTTATGGTTTACCATAAAGAGTATGAAGATTTTTTGTCTGCTTTACGTGATGCAGGGGTGGTTCATCTTGTGCAAACACGTTCAACATCTGGCAATAAAGACTTGCAAGAAGTTCTGGTTCAGAGAAAAAGAATAGACACGATTAGGAGATACTTTAAAACACTGCTTGCTGAAGATAAGAATGCAGAGCTTGCCGGTGTGAGAAGTTTATCTGTTAATGAAGGCTTGCGTTTAATAAAGAAGATCGAAGATTGGCAGGAGAAGAAATCAATACTTGAAGCCGATAAAACTGCTCTTGAAAAAGAGATTGCATACATGGAGATATGGGGCAGGTTTACCTATTCCAATATCAGTAAGCTGCAACGGTCTGGTTATCATGTAACTTTCTTTACATGTCCTGTGGCAAAGTTTAAGGATGAATGGGTTGATTTGTACAATGCGATTCAGATAAATACTTACCAGTCTATTGTTTATTTTGTTACGATAACGAAGATTGGAGAACTAATCGAAATCGACGCTGAACGGCCAAAAATGCCCGACAGAGGTTTAGCCAAGCTGCAGGCAAGATACAAACAACAAATTGAGGATATTAAAGCCGTAAAAGCCAAATTAAGAGAATTGGCTATTTGCGAGTATAATACGTTGGATGCTTTGGACAAGCACCTGCACAATCAATTTAATTATACGAATGCGGTAGAGCAGACAACAAAAGAAGCTGACGATAAGCTTATGCTGCTGGAAGGATGGGCTCCAAGCGAAAAAGAGGAAATGCTTGTAAAGAATCTGGACGAGAAGGGTTTTTATTATAAGAAGCTTGAAATCAGGGAAGAGGACAATGTTCCTATTCAGCTTAGGAATAACAAATTCTCTCGTTTGTTCGAGCCAATTACCAAGTTGTTTTCGTTGCCAAATTATAATGAGTTTGATCCAACTCCATTCTTTGCACCATTTTTCATGATGTTTTTTGGATTTTGTTTTGGTGACGCAGGATATGGATTGATAATCATTGCGGCATGTACGTTGCTGAAGCGTAAAGTAAGTGAAGAAATTAAACCTTATCTTACTTTATTTCAGTTTTTAGGTCTGTCTACTGTTATTTTTGGATTACTCTCCGGATCTTTCCTGGGAATTTCCTTAGCAACAGTGCCCGCACTTAGTGCATTTAAAAAATACTTCCTGAATACCGATAATCTAATGACGCTTTCAATTATTGTTGGATTGTTACAGATTATTTTTGGAAAGTGTGTTGCTGCAGCGCAGGTAATGTATTTGAAAGGATGGAAATACGGAGTGGGACCTATTGGCTGGATAGTCGTAATTATAGCTACGTTGGCTGTTTTTGGATTACCAATGGTTAATCTTAGCCTTTCGCCTGTAGCCATAAACGTATGTTATGGGGTTATTGTTGCTGGTCTTGCCATAGCATTCTTGTATAATTCGCCAGGAAAGAATGTATTCATAAATTTTGGCTCTGGACTTTGGAATGCTTACAATATGGCTTCTGGATTACTGGGCGACACCTTATCTTATATCCGTTTATTTGCGATTGGACTAACCGGAGCCATTCTGGGAGGTGTATTCAACGAACTAGCTTTCACGATGACAGATGGCATGAATATCATCCTCCGTTCGGTTATGGTATTGCTTATACTGTTAATCGGTCACTCCATTAATTTTGGATTGTGTATGATTAGCTCTATGGTACACCCGCTTCGTCTTACCTTCGTCGAATATTACAAAAATGCAGAATTTGGAGGAGGAGGGAAATCCTTTACTCCGTTCAAAATGGAAAAATAAATAAAGTTATATCGAAAGATAAAGAAATTAACAACAAAAAATAATTAAAAACAGATTGATTATGGAACCAATTTTATTAGCTTATCTTGGTGTTGCATTAATGGTAGCATTAACAGGTGTTGGTAGTGCCTATGGCGTTACTATTTGTGGAAATGCTGTAGTGGGAGCTATGAAGAAAAATCCCGATTCTTTAGGATCATACATCGCATTAAGTGCCTTACCTAGTTCTCAGGGATTGTATGGCTTTGTTGGCTACTTTATGCTCAAGTCGTTTCTTGTAGCCGGAATTTCATCATTTGCTGCAACAGCTGTATTTGGTGCAGGTTTAGCTATGGGTCTGGTAGGCTTTTTCTCTGCAATTCGCCAGGCACAGGTTTGTGCGAACGGTGTTGCCGCAATCGGATCGGGTCATAACGTATTCGGAGCCACAATGGTTATGGCTGTATTTCCCGAATTGTATGCCATCTTAGGTTTACTTGTTTTGATTTTGATTACAGGATCAATCCCTGTCTGAATCCATCCCGAATAAAGATTGATCCGACAATAGTCTGATCTAAATACACAGCGAGTATCGTTCCTTTAAGGAAAGATGCTCGCTGTTTTTTATGACACCCGCCTGTTTTGCAATTACGGATCATTTATGCAATAGAAAAATTGGAAAGAGTCCTTCAAAAATTACAAAATAGCAATACTTATTAGCGCTTCAAAATCAATTGATTTTGAAGCGCTAATAAGCTTATTTGAGTTGTTAAATGAACGTATTTAGAGTTGCAAATAAGTCCATTTGAGCAGGAAAAA
>JAGPJL010000024.1 GCA_018054455.1 Parabacteroides sp. | reverse complement strand
TTCAATGCGCTGTGCTGCATTCTTTTTTTGTTTTTATTTGGTCTTTGAGAGAACAACCACTGCAACCAGAGCAAGGGTTGTCCGGATCCTTGGGTGTTGTAAGCATCTTGTAGATTTTCCAACCTACATAGAGAACTGTAAGGATTCCAATTATTATTATTGCTATTTCTTGCCACATATACTTTTACCTTTTTGAATTATATAACATTAAAAACAATCAGGTGGTTTTATCATAGAAGTTTAAAATCGAAAATTCAACCAATCTGTAGGCTATTTATGCATAGTAGGGAGATAGAATTTCTTCGATCAACCGGGTCACTTCGGCAGCATCCCGCACCCCTTGGGTCTGATAACTACCTTCAAGCAGTTCGGTGCTGACGCGGCTAATCATAGGAGCTTCCACAATAGCTGGTTTTCCTACATCATACCTCACTTCATTCTCAGTTTTTACTACGATGGGAGTCATGTCGAATATAGAAAAACGCAAGGTTCCTTTTGTTCCAACAACTTCAACATAATCATCGTATACCCCCTTCGGAGCTGTAAAATACCACAAGGCTTGAGCGCTTACTCCCGATTTGAATTGAAGTATAGAGCTTACGTAATCTTCTGTTTCGTAAAGATGTCCTTTGTTCGTTACAAAAGACTGCTGACTTTCAATGCTCCCAAAGAGAAACATCAGCATATCAAGCTGATGAGATCCCATGTCGGCAAAATATCCCCCGCCGGACTTACTGAAGTCCAGTCGCCATGGTTTAATTGCTGAGGTGTCGCAGGGTAGGGGCTCGCGTACCAAACGCAGGGATACGTGCTTAGTATCTCCGATTATACCACTATCAAGCAGCTCTTTAACTTTAAGGAAGTAGGGCTGTTCTCTTCTATAGTATGCCACGTAAAGAGGTGTCTGAAATTTTTCGGAGGCTTGAATCATTTCCTTACATTGCAGATACGTTAGCGCCATCGGCTTTTCAACGTATACCGGCTTGCCTTTTTCCAATGCCATGATGGTTAGTTCTGCATGGCTATCGGGAGGGGTAGCGATATAAACTGCCTCAACCTCTGGGTCGTTTATTAAATCAACAGCATTGTCGTACCAATTGCTAACGTTGTGTCGTTTTGCATAATCGGCTGCTTTTGCAGCATTCCGACGCATTACGGCAGTCAGCTTTGTATGAGGCAAGGTATAAAAAGCCGGGCCACTTTTCTTTTCCGTAACGTCGCCACAACCAATAATTCCCCAGTGAATACGCTTCTTGTCCATCTTGTTTTAAATAAAGAGGTTTATGAAAACAGTTCCAAGCTGATATACAACAAATGATACCAGCCAGGCTAGCGTACAGGTGTATATAATTACAAAGGCGCCCCATTTCCACGACTTAGATTCATTTACAATAGCGGTAACTGTTGCTACACACGGAAAATAAATAAGCACAAATAGCATCATACTAAGAGCAACCAACGGAGAGAATACGGGATTACCCTCTTTATCCTTGTCCGATTGAAGTCTACTCTGCAGACTCTGACTGTTTTCCGAGTCGCCTGTATATAAAACGCTCAGGGTGCTTACCACTACTTCTTTGGCTGCCATTCCGGAAAGAAGACTGACACTGATTTTCCAATCGAATCCCAGTGGAGCTAATGCCGGCTGAATTGCCTGTCCGATCCGTCCGATGTAGGAGTTCTGCTGATGTTCCATGTTTTTAAGTCTACTCAGTTCTGCGATCGATTCATTTTTAGTTTCCGAGGGCAATGTGCTGTTTTGAACCTTTTCAATCCTGGCATCAAACTCCTTGCCTTGTTCTGTTTCTCTGGGGAAGTACCCGAGGAACCAGATTAATATGGAAGCAACCAAAATAATACCACCCATCTTATGAAGGTATTGCTTGGCCTTTTCCCACATATGAATCAGAATCGATTTGCTTGTAGGCATTCGATAGGGAGGAAGTTCCATAACAAAAGGAATATCTTCTTTGCTGAAAAGAAAACGTTTAAAAAGTTTTGCCATGACGACAGCCAGCATAATTCCCGACGAATACATAATCAATAAAACCGTACTGGCATTCTCTGCAAAAAAGGCTCCGGTAAGGAGTACATATACAGGTAGCCGCGCACTGCAGCTCATAAGAGGATTGATCAGCATGGTGATCATGCGGCTATTCCGGCTTTCGATGGTTCTGGTGGCCATAATCGCAGGTACATTGCATCCAAATCCCATAACAAGAGGAATAAAGGATTTGCCGTGAAGCCCCATTTTATGCATAATCTTATCCATAATAAAGGCTGCGCGTGCCATATATCCCGAATCTTCCATAAAGGAAATAAAGAGGTATAAAATAAGGATATTGGGAAGGAAGACAATCACACCTCCAACACCGCCGATAATGCCGTCTACCAGCAAGTCCTTAAGAGGACCTTCGGGCATAAAATTACGTACAAAATTGCCTATTTGCTCTACACCCCATTCAATCCATAGCATAGGATATTCTCCCAGCTTGAAGGTGGCTTCGAACATAAACCACATAAAAAAAATAAAGATAGGGAAACCGAGTACCTTGTGAGTTACAAATAGATCGATAATTTGGGTACTGCTAACTTCTTTTATTTTGTTTGCAACAAAAGTTTCACGCAACGCTCCCGATATGTATCCGTAACGCGCGTTAGTAATAGCCGTTTCGGCATCTTCCTTCAGCATCTCTTCCAGTTGCTGCGTGTACAGATCGCAGGCTTCAAGAATAGACTTTGTTTCAGGTAATCCTTTTACGTATTGTTGTACTTCCTTGTCGTTTTCAAGTAATTTGATGGCAAGGTAACGTTTAGAGAACGTCTTGTCAACGTTGCCATTCCTCTTTAGCATTTTACGCAAAGAGTTTATATTCTTTTCGATGGTATCTCCATAGTTTATATGAACATGCCGGAGAATAGGGTCGGTTTCCTCGTATACGGAAATTACCCGGTCGAAAAGATTCTCAATGCCAAATCCGGTTTTGCTTATTGTGGGAATGATAGGTGCTCCAATCATTTTTGCCAGCGATTCATGGTCGAATTTGTTGCCGCTTTTTTCCAGATCGTCATACATATTCAGCGCAATCACCATCCGTACATCCATGTCGATAAGCTGAGTGGTAAGGTATAGGTTGCGTTCCAGATTGGATGCATCCACTACATTTATAACCACATCAGGCTGCTCTTGTATCAGGTGGCGTCGTACATACAACTCTTCGGGAGTATAAGCAGACAAAGAATACGTGCCCGGAAGGTCAACAATCCGGAATGTATAACCATTCTGCGTGAATACACCTTCCTTGGCATCAACCGTTACACCGCTGTAATTGCCCACATGTTCGTGCGAACCCGAAGCAAAATTAAAGAGAGATGTTTTACCACAGTTCGGATTGCCGATAAGGGCTACATTTATGATCTTACCTTTGTCTAAGGCGAGTGCTTCGAGGTCGTTATCAGACGGAAGTCCGTAATTATCCGATGGAATGCCGGCAAGCTGTTGCGCAGGCTTGTGTTCGCTGGCAAATTCGGTTTCGCTTACCACCTCGATCAAGGCGGCATCGCTCCGACGGAGCGATACATCATATCCCATTACTTTATAGTGAATAGGATCTTTTAAAGGAGCATTCTGGATTACATCCACAATTTTACCACGGATGAATCCCATCTCGATAATGCGTTTACGGAAAGCTCCGCGTCCCATTACCTTTACGATAACCCCTTTTTCGCCTGTACTAAGTTCTGATAATCTCATATATCTTATATCTGTTGCAAAGGTAATTCTAAAATTAGTTCGCATCAATACCGATTAGTAGGTATTTTACCGGTAAATCGTCCCTTACAAAGACGGGCAAATGTATGGAAAAGTTGTTTTTTAGCTAAATTAGCATAACTTTGCGTAAGTTTGGTTTGTTCTCTAAATGAATACATAATAAAGTGGCGTATGAATGAAAAGGATGATATGTTTAAAAAGTTTCACGATTCTTTCAAGGGAATGAAGGGTCATTTCCATATTTTGGAAGAACGTGTGCCCGTTGAACGCCAGGTTGAATACTTTAAGTATTCGGACAGGATGAAACAGAATGCGAGGCCGATTGATGAAGACGAATTCGAACTGCTTGACGGATGGCTTTTCGAGCCGGATGTAACCGACGAGAATAAGAAGTTTGCGCTTACCCGCCTGGCCATTTCCCATAATGTGAAAGCCTACAGAGCGCTCGAAAAATATGTGCAGGCGCCGGATTCAACATTAAAAGACTGGGCTCATTTAGCGCTCATGGAGAGTCGTATAACCCTTGAGTCTGAACTTTCTGAAGAAAAACAGATATATATTTCGACCGGATTAGGTGGAAAGAACGAAAAACTTCGTTTCTTTGTACTCTTACAGGCGGCAGATAAAAAACCTTTTGAGGCGTACCAGCGTCAGATTATTGAACGCGAATTTGCCTTTTATCTGGCAAAAGCCGATTGCGAAATCGAGCGGATGGATATAAAGGACAGGTATGCTGTACTGCTTTTCTTGTTACCAATTCGTACGGATATCAAGGCTCTGCTGGATGCTACAATTGCAGAGTGCAACCAATTTGGTAGCTTTTTATCGGAAGTGTACACGGTAACAAATGTAAAGGAGCTGTCTGAAGATGAAATAACAGCTATTATAGATAGGAATGGAAACGTTAAAGCAAGCCATTAGATACGGCGTTGTCGGTGTGAGTAACACACTGATTACAGCTGTTGTTATATGGGTAATGATGAAAATGGCAGGATGTTCGGATGTTTTATCAAACATAACCGGGTATGCTGCAGGAGTATTGAATAGTTTTGTTTTGAATAAAAAATGGACGTTTAAGAGCACTATCGGCTGGACCCGTGGTGCTGTTCGTTTTGGTGTGGTATTTGGTATATGCTACCTCATGCAGTTGGGGTTGTTACTTTACCTGAATAAACACCTTACCATCGATTCTTATTTTAACCAGCTGCTGGCGATGGCATTTTATACAGTGATTAATTTTATAATGAATAAATACTATACATTCAAAGCTTAGCGGGAATGAAAAAACTCTCAATCATTGTACCTTGTTACAACGAAGAAGCTGTTCTTGCAGAGTCGTACCGACGTACGAAGCTGGTTGTAAGTAAGCTTCCTTATCCAGCCGAAATTATTTATATTAATGACGGAAGCCGCGATGCAACCCGTTCGATACTTGATGCAATTTCGGTATCGGATCCGGACATTAAAGTAATCCATTTCTCACGAAATTTTGGTCACCAGCCCGCCGTTACGGCTGGTATTCATTATTGTGAATCGGAGTTGGCCATCATTTTGGATGCCGACATGCAGGATCCTCCCGAACTTATACCCGACATACTTCGGTTGCAGGAAGAGGAAGAAGCCAATGTGGTGTTTTGCGTACGCAAAAGCCGTGAGGGAGAAAATAATTTCAAGTTACTGACTTCCCGTATGTTTTACCGGTTTTTAAATCGTATGAGTGAGGTAGCCTTTCCTGTCGATACAGGCGATTTCCGTCTGATTGACCGCAAAGTGATGAACGAATTCGACCGGTTTAAAGAGCATGGAAAATATATCCGTGGACTTATTAGCTGGGTTGGCTTTAAGCAGATCCCTTTCTATTACGAACGGAATGCGCGTATAGCAGGCGAAACAAAGTATCCATTAAGTAAAATGTTTTCGTTTGCGTCTAACGCGTTGTTATACTTTTCGAAGAAACCTCTTAAGATGGCTACCGGACTTGGTTTTACGACTGTGTTAATAGGTGTTTTGCTGGCTATCTGGTTTACAATTGGTAAGATATATGGATTCAGCAATGCGGAAACCGGCTGGACTTCCTTAATGATCGCTGTTGTTTTCTTTGGTGGAGTTCAGCTACTTACTGTTGGCGTATTGGGCCAATATATAGGTATCCTGTTCGACGAGGTAAAAAATCGTCCCGAATACATTATCGATGCCACAAAGAATATCAGTACCAATCCTTCCGCTTCATGTAAAGCCAAGTGAGAAGTCCTGTAAGAAGCATAACGCCCCAGGCAATCAGATAACCATATTCCCAGCTTAGTTCGGGCATAAGTCTGAAGTTCATTCCCCATACTCCTGCAAGGAAAGTAAGGGGAATGAATATAGTAGACATTACAGTGAGCCGTTTCATTATGGCATTCATCCGAAGGTCATTGTTGGAAATGTAAAGGTCTACCAGCGATGATATTATTTCACGACAACCTTCCATGCTTTGGGTTACGTATTGCAACTGATCGTTTGCATCACGAAACAGGGGGAGCGTATCTTTGTTGATAAGCGGATTGCCGGACAACAACAGTTTGTTAAACTGCTCCTTTAGCGGCAAAACACTCTTTTTTATCATCATGTATTCGCGCCTTTTTTTCTGGATTGATTCTCCGAAATTGATCCGATTTCCTTTAATATCCAATAATTCTTCTTCCAGATCTTCCAGCATGTCTTCGATACGGGACGCCGAGTCGACCAGACTTACCGTAACATGGTTTAATAAGAAGGCAAGCAGGGTGTCTGCTTTCCTTGCGCAAATACCCAACAAATTACTTTGCAAGGCATTTAAGGTGGCATCGAAAAGAGGATTGTTGCTTTCGGTAAACGAAATTACCGTATCTTTGGTAAGAATCAAACTCAGGTGTTCCCGGTGCAGCTCGCTGTTTGCATCGTAATAGCAGTCGTTAAGAATGATAAGCGCGTGATTCTCAAAAACGTCTATCTTAACCACATGCTCGGGCGTTAATATATCCTTGGCATCCAGATTATGTAAACCAAACTCTTTTACAAGCGAAGTTACCTGCGCGGCATCGGTAAGTCCGGTTACGTGAATCCAACTCACGCACTTTTTACTTACAAGCGGCGTAAAGGACGTGAGACTTGTAATGTCCTTCACCTCCAGCATTTCCGAATTATACTGAACCAACCGGATGCCTGTTTTCGTTTCCAGTTCGCCGGTATACATGTAATTTTCGGAAAGGCGGCGGTTGCTTCCCCTTTTTTTGCTGTGAGTCTTGATCCGGTTTTTCATAATCTATGCTGTTTATTCTAACTCGACAACCGTAATACCAGTCCCTCCAAACTGAACGTGTTCGTCTCGGAATGTATGAACACCTGGTACAGTTTTCAGGTAATCTCTGATAATTTGCCGAAGGGCCCCGGTGCCTGTCCCGTGCAGAATCCGTACTCTGGCAACACCTACCTGAATGGCATCATCAATAAAGTAAACCACAGTCTGCAGTGCTTCGTCGCCCCGCATTCCTCTTACATCAATTTCCTGCCGGAAGGTAAGCTTTTTTTCGTGCATATCATCGGCTGTCTGCGAACTAATAAAGGTGCTCTTCTGAATCTCCTTCTTTAGTTGATTCTTGCTTACCTTTTCGAGTTGTTCCAGTTTAACGGTGCTTTTTATCATACCAAAGGCAACCGTAGCTTGCTTTCCGTTTACTTCGAGCACAGTTCCCGCTGTAGTCTGTCCGTTCAACCGTACGCTGTCGCCGGTTTCAATCACCTCGCGGTTAAACTGCGGTTTGACAAGGGGCTGCCCGGGCTGCTTTTGTTTTTTCTTATCCTGCCTTTCCTTTAGCTTGGCCATTTTCATGGCGATGGCATCATTGGCATCATCCTGAGCCAGAACCGATTCCTTGAACTCATCGAGCGCCTTTCGTGCCATACGGGTTCTTTCTTTTTCGGCCTGAGCCTCTTTTATTTCGCGGATAGTATTCTCTATCTTGGCATTTGCCTCGGACATGATGCGCTGTGCTTCTGCTCTGGCAGTGCGCATGATCTCTTTACGTTGTTTGTTTACCTCCTCTAAATCCTGTTGATAGCGGGTGGTAATATCTTCCAGTTTCTTTTCCTGCTGACGGATATTTTGTCGTTTGCTTTCCCAGTAACGCTTGTCGCGCACAATATCTTGCAGGTATTTATCCATATCGATATAGTCGGAACCCACTTTAGCTGAGGCTTCGGCAATCACTTCCTCCGGTAATCCGATTTTACGGGCAATCTCCACGGCAAACGAACTTCCGGGGTTTCCGATGGAAAGCTTAAAAAGTGGTTGCATCAGATGCCTGTCGTACAACATGGCTCCGTTTACAATACCCGGTGTGTCTTCGGCAAAATGTTTTAAGTTCTGGTAATGTGTGGTGATAACCCCGTAGCTTTCGTTCCGGTTAAAGCGATCGAGAAGCGCTTCGGCAATGGCTCCACCGATCTGAGGTTCCGTGCCGCTACCAAATTCGTCTATCAGTATAATTGTTTTGCTGTCGCAATTACGCACAAAGTACTTCATGTTTGTAAGATGCGAACTATAGGTACTGAGGTCGTTTTCGATAGATTGTTCGTCGCCGATATCTATAAAAATGCTTTCGAACAAGCCTGTCCGCGAACTTTCGTGTATAGGAATTAGCAACCCGCACTGCAGCATGTACTGCAAGATACCTACGGTTTTAAGGCAAACAGATTTACCCCCCGCATTGGGACCGGAGATAATCAGAATCCTTTTCTCCGTATTTAGCTCAATATCCAGCGGCACTACCTCTTTGTGTTGCTTTTGCAGCGAAAGATAGAGCAGGGGATGGATGGCACGCGCCCAGTCTACCTGCTGTTTATCTTCCACAATCGGTTTTATCGCCTTTATTTGTTCAGCGAAAAGAGCTTTGGCACGAATAAAATCTATTTCGGCCATAAACTCGTACGAATAGAGTATATCGGGAACCATGGGCCTTACAAGGTTCGTAAACTCGGTAAGAATGCGGATAATCTCACGACGCTCGTCGCCTTCCAGTTCGCGTATGCGGTTGTTGGCTTCTACTACTTCGGCTGGCTCAATAAAGACAGTCTTTCCGCTGGCCGATTCGTCGTGTACAATTCCCTTAATCTTTCTTTTAAAACCCGGAGCAACAGGAATAACCAATCGCCCGTCGCGCATGGTGGGAGTTACGTCCTTATCCACTACGCCTTCGGATTGTGCGGCGCGCAAGATGGACTGCAGACTCTTGGATATACCGCTCATTGTGAGGGTCATCTCCCGGCGAATCTGCATCAATATCTGCGAAGCATTGTCTTTTACCCGTCCGTATTTATCAAGGATACTATCTATTTTACTAACCAACTGCGGAAAAACCAGCACATCTCCTGCCAGTGATGTAAGAGCAGGATAGAGAATCTCTTCGGAATCGTTGCCGGCAGGGCGAAAAAACCGTACAATATCGTTTATGGTTTGCAGAGAACGTTTCAGGTCGTAAAGCTCTTTCTCATCCAAATAAGTCCCCTCCGGACGAATGCGCTTAAGCGAATAGCGTACATCAAAGAAGTAACTCGACGGAAATTCCTTGTCTCCGTGCAGAATTCTTACAAACTCTTCGGTTTGGGTAAGTCGGGTGGTAACGATGTCGAAGCTGGCATCGAAAGCCATGTCGGCAACCCTTTCGACGCCCAGCGGACTTAGACACTTATCACTAATAAGCTGACGAACTTTGTCGAAGCCTGTTTTCTGCTCAAAATTTTGAGGATATATCACCTTGTATGCTACGTTATATTATACTGTTATGTTTCCAGCCGGAAAGTAACAACGATATAGAATGCCCCGTTGTTCACGTAATCCCTTTGGTATGGCAAAATTACATAAAATATTCGGATTCGGGATTATCATGCAATTTTATGCTTTGCAGTAGCCCTGTTTACCGCCTATTTTAATATCTTTGCATACGAAGATTAGTCCGTCCGACAATCGTTGACCGAGCGTCCGACGTATGTGACACGAGCGTCCGACATATATCGGACGCTCGTGTCACATACGTCGGACGGAATAATGTAAGGCTGGACGATAGCTAACCTTCGTATCCTTTGAATCTGATTTATTTACTTTCTAATACCATTTTTATATAGAATGAACGCAGAATACACGTTACACCGCACACCAAGTCGCGATGGGGCTACCGAAGATCAACCACTCCACGCGCGATTTTCACCCAGGGGCACAGTCTCGACCGACCAGCTTATCGATTCCATCGTTGCTGGCTCTACGTTTACACGAGGCGATTTAAAAGGAGCTCTTCAATTGTTTTCGGACGGGATGAGTGATAAGTTGAAAGAAGGATTTAATGTGGAACTCGATGGTTTCGGGTTTTATTCCCTCTCGCTGGAAAGTCGTCCGGTACAAACTCCCGAAGAAATCCGCTCGCAGTCGGTTTCATTTCATCATGTTACCTTTAGAAATTCCAAAACACTTACAGCCAAGCTCAGTAATATTCATTTTTCCCGCAAAGAAAATGTGACAATTAGTCCGCTTACTCCCGAACAACGACGCGAGAGGGTAATCGCCTACTTGCAAAACAATCCTACCTCTGGACTTTCCCGACGCATGTATTCGGAACTTACAGGCTGTACACGTTACAAAGCCCTCAAGGAACTGGATGAGCTTGTAACGGAAGGTTTGTTGGTTTGCTTAGGGCGTGGAAATGTGATGCTGTATGCTTTAAAACATACTTAACTTATTTTTACACTTAAGTTGAAGGCTTTATGAATTACGCGTTTATATTTGATTCAAATCTGAAACATAATTTCAAATATGGAAAGTGCTCATCCAAATATGGAAAAAGGAGAAGATAATTACAAGGTGCCTAATCTCGAAAAAGGGATAGCGGTATTGGAATATCTTTCGCTTCGCTCTCAAGGAGATACCTTGCAGGCCATAAAGGATGCGCTTGATATTTCGCAGACTACAGCTTACCGTATTCTCAATACGTTGGTTCGCCTGGATTATCTTATGTATAACGAGGATGCCAAGCGGTATAAGTTGTCCCGCAAACTTCTTACTTTGGGGTTCAGGGCGCTTAATGAGCATAATCTGCTCGAAACTGTTGTTCCCCGTTTGCGTGATCTGCGCGATCTTGTGAGCGAAACAGCTTGTTTCGGAGTACTTGGCAACGAGAAAGGAATCTTTATTGAGCAGGCGCAGGGAAATCATACATTTCGTTTTGTGCTTTCGCCGGGTAAGCCGTTCGAACTTCATTGTTCGGCACCGGGAAAGGCCATCATGGCTTTTCTACCCAATATTGTGAGAGACCGCTACCTGTCGTATATGTCGTTCGAACGATACAATGCCCGTACCATTACAACCAGGGATGCCTATCTGGAGGAACTCGACAAAGTGCGTGAAACAGGTATTGCCATGGATAACGAAGAAGAAATGGGTGGTGTGATTTGTATCGGAGCACCTATATTTAATTATACGGGTTATCCCTGTGGAGCTATCTGGATTTCGGGACCGAAAGACCGTCTTACGAAAGAGGTAATTCGCACTTCGGCAGCGCATATAAAAGATGTGGCCCGCACTATTTCGGGTGAACTTGGATACATCCGTACTACGAATGTTTAATGGAGTAACGATGAAACAGAGATATTTAATAAGAAAAGTTTTTCTGATTAGTTTGGCTTGTTGTCTTACTTTATGCGTCATGGCCGGTAGTCGTCCGTTTTTCACTACCGCGATGGTGCTGACAGACAAGGGGCAGCTGCTGCTTTCGCAGAAAGGACTCAATAGGGTGGATTTATTTTCGGCCGACGGCAGCAAGCTGGTTCGTTCGTATCCCATGGATGATGAGCCTACCGGACTTACGGTGGATGGCAACAAAGCCTATGTGACTACGTTTAAGTCCGCCGGCAAATTGCAGGTGCTTTTGCTCGAATCCGGTCGTATAGAATCTTCTATACCGGTTGGGTCGGGTGCATGTTATCCAATGCTGAGTGCCGACAAAAAATATGTTTATGTATGCAATCAGTTTTCGAATACGGTTTCCGAAATAGATCTGGCAAGCCGCAAAGTAGTACGCACAACTCGTGTACTGCGTGAACCCAAAGGGGCGGTATTTAGCAAAGACGGCAAATATATGTTCGTAACCAATTTCCTTCCGGCTCAACGGGCGGATGTGGATGTTGTTGCAGCCTGTGTTTCGGTTATTGAGATGAAAAGCTTTAAGAAAGTGCGTGATATTCAGATAGCCAACGGTAGCAATGCTGTGAACGGTATTTGCATTACTCCCGATGGAAAGTATGTGTATGTATCGCATAATCTGGGTCGTTTTGCCGTTCCAACGTCGCAGCTTCAACAAGGTTGGATGAATACCAGTGCATTTAGCGTAATAGATGTGGCGAAACAAACTTACCTGGGTTCTGTTTTGGTGGACGAACCAGAAAAGGGCGCGGCTGGAGTCTGGAGTATTGCCTGCAATGAAGCCCGACTTTTTATTACCCATTCCGGTACCCACGAAGTAAGCGTGATAGACCATCCTGCTATGCGGAAGAAGTTTGAAGCTTATGCAAATAAAGAAAACCTGAGTTACGACTTACATTTTTTGTATGGTTTGCGCAAGCGAATACAACTTGAAGGTAACGGTCCCCGACTGCTTTTGCTAAAAGGTAACACCTTGCTTATTCCTACTTATTTTGCCGACATACTTAATGTAGTGGATTTGGACAACCTCGGTGTTAAAGCTGTGGATATGAATCCGGGTCGCGAGGAAACGAAGGAAAACAGCGGCGAAAAGTACTTTAACGATGCCACGAATTGCTTTCAGGGCTGGCAGTCTTGTACAGGATGCCATCCGGGAGAAGGCCGTGCCGATGGAATGAACTGGGATTTGATGAACGATGGTGTAGGAAATTCCAAGAACTGCAAGAGTATGCTTTATTCGCATGTAACTGCTCCCAGCATGATTTCGGGAATACGCGAGACAGCCGAGTGGGCTGTTAGGGCAGGGTTTAAGTTTATTCAGTTCTTTGAAGTAAAAGAAGAACATGCTGTCTGTGTGGATGCCTACTTAAAAGCATTACGTCCCGTACCAAGTCCCCTGCTCGTAAACGGAGAATTAAGCGAGAAGGCAAAAGAAGGCCGTAAGGTTTTTGATAAGCTGCAGTGCGGCGAATGCCACAGCGGACCTTACTACACCGACCAGAAGATGCATAGAATTGGCGAAAATATTGAGTTCGAGAAAGGATGGGATACCCCTACGCTGATCGAAGTCTGGCGTACGGCACCCTATTTGTTTAACGGACGGGCAGCCACTATGCAGGAAGTTTTTGAAGTGCAAAAGCACGGAATCGATAAGAAAGTGTCGAAAAAAGAAATCGAAGCATTAACGGAGTATGTAAACTCCTTATAAGAACAGAAAATGAATTATTGCGATAAAATAAAATATAGAATATGTGCTGCTGAACGCGCCGGATTTGCAGAGATGGTGGATGTGTTATTGTCTCGGCTACCTGCCGACGAGAACATTCTCCGTCTTGTGTTTATCGGCATGCCTGTTTCAAATGAAGAATACGACCAAAGAAGATCCATTATCCGCGATAAGGTGAAGACTTGCTTTGGAACAAAGCAACCTTCGGTAAGTTATGTGGCTCAACCTCCCTTGCGTGGAGCTTTGCTTCTGGAGGTTCACAGTTATAAGAGCGACGAAACAGATGTTGTTTCTTATCGTGAAAACGGAGAGTTGCCCTATGTAGTGCTCGAAAATAAGGAAGGACGTTTCTTGTTTGCCGGAGGATTTCAGGACGATTTTATCAATAAAACCATTGAAGCGCAATCGGCTGATGTTTTTTCTCAGGTAAACGATTTGCTGGCAAAAGAAGGCTTTCCTGTAAACAGTATTGTAAGGCAATGGAATTATATTGAAAAGATTACCGGCTTTTGTGGCGAATACCAGAACTATCAGGCTTTTAATGATGCACGTGCATCGTTTTATGAAAAGACCATGTGGCCCGAAGGATATCCTGCGGCTACCGGAATTGGTGCGCATTGGGGAGGTATCGTTATCGATCTGGATGCTGTAGTTTTCAAACAAGACGACTGTTCTGCAAGTCCGATTGATAATAAATTGCAGGTTGCGGCTCATGCTTACTCGGACCAGGTTCTTGTTGCATGCCATAACCGAAAGGCTACTCCCAAGTTCGAGCGCGCAAAGCGCTTATCAATCAAAGAAAAGGGGTTGATCTATATATCAGGTACGGCTGCTATCCGGGGCGAGGAGAGTCTCAAGGGAGTTGGATTAGCCAAACAACTTGAAATTACGATGGAGAATATTGCACAGCTTGTCGGTAAAACAGGCGAACTTTCTATGTTGCGGGTTTATCTGAAAGACAAATCATTTGTGGACGAAGCCGAGCAATTGATGCAAGCGTATAAATTAACTGTTCCTGTTTCGTATATGTGGGCTGATGTGTGCCGCGACGAACTATTGATAGAAATAGAAGGAATAGCAAAGTGTTGAATCTAATTATTCATAAATACATTTAAAAACAAAATGAGAACAGAATTTAAAATGAAAACACTTGCCATGAGCTTACTTGTATGCTCATTGGTTGCTTGCACGGGTAAAACTGCCGGCGACGCTTCTGCTGATGCAAAAGATTCGACTTGTTGCGGCAAAGATTCAGTATGTACTAATAATAAGGAAATGACTTACGCGAAAAAATTTACTAACGCCGATTTCTATAAAGACGGCAAGTTTGACAAAGAAGTTGCCATGAAGGCATATAAAGACATGTTCGAGTTTTATGGAATTCCGTTTACCCCTCTTATGGAAAAGGATATGTGGGTTACCGACTTTGGCTTGGGCGATTTCGAGAATACAGGTATGGGTGGTATCTTTTGGGTAAATGATGTAGAACACGGATATTTTGCTCACGAGATTTATCTGCTTCCCAGCCAGATGATTCCTGAACATGCTCACGTAAAAACTAAATATCCTGCCAAGTTCGAATCGTGGATGGTTCAGAAGGGTATGTGCTATAATTTTTCGGCTGTAGGAGAAGAAACACCTAATGCACCTAAATTACCGGATAGTCAGAAAGGTTTTATAACAAGCAAGAACTTTGTAGAACAACATGCAGGTGAATTGGTAAACCTTAAGAAAATTGAAACATTCCATTTCCTGATTGCCGGACCTCAGGGTGCTGTTGTATCAGAATGGGCTTCTTATCATGACAACGCCGGATTGCGTTTTACAAATCCTAAAGCTTCCTTATAATTCCAGAGCTATAATACCATAAACACATATAATGGCTAACTTTAAAAAATTACTAACAATCTTTCTGTCTGCCTCTTTCTTTGTATCGGCTGCGCCGAAAAAAGAAGGAGCAGACAGCTGGATTGATGCTGTTGTAAAGCAAAAGGCAGTATTTCGATCGCAGTTAGATAAAGCATCCATGCCGGTAGAATCTTCCTGGATGAAGGCTAAAATGAAAGCTGCTCCCATTTCGGCCACACTTAAAGGTCAGGATAAACTTGTGCTGGTTACAACCGCAGGACCAGACGGAAACGATTGGGATTGGGGCGTTTGGGCTAATGCCCGTCTGATTAAGGCGGATGGTACTCAGGTTTGGCTGGACGAACTGACTCCTTCCTATGAGGTAGCAGGTTCTGGTTCGGTTTCCAGAAATAAAAACTTATACGACGCACCTCTGTCAATTTCCGGACAGAAGTACGATCATGGAATGATATGCCACGCCAATGGGGTGATGGTTTTTGATATTAACAAAGAATATGTTCGCTTTGAGGCGGAAGTAGGAATCGATGATCAATCAAAAGTTGGCAGCGTTTTCTTTCGTATCTTGAATATATTTCCAAAAGAGGAGGCAAAAAAAATGCTTGCTCTTTATCCAAACGAACTTGAACCATTCAGTTCGTACGTGGATGGAATGGAAAACTGGTTATCTGCTACAGATGCTTCTTTCGAGAAAGAGGTTGTGCTGAAGCTTGCAGATAACCTTAAAAACAGTACTTTCTTCCTTCAAAAGGTAAAGCAGATTGAAGCGGAAAAGGGAATTGATCAGCAGATAAGAAGCTATTTATCTCTTTATGAGCAGATGCAGCAGGTTCTTCAACTTCAATCAGAACTTGGATGGCTGAATATTGAATCGGTACGTCTGGCTTTCAACGATATGAAAAGTCGTAAAGGTTTCGATACAGCTAAATATCAACCGATGTTTAACGAACTCGAATCGTTGGTAAATAAAGGATTTAGCGGGATATATACAGGCGACGAAAAAGCAATTGCCGGTGCAGAAAGAGCGATCGCTCTCAAACGGTCCGTTTTGCTTGGTAATCCGTTGCTCGACATAGATAAGGTGATAGCTACCCGCTTTAAACTGGGAATGAAAGCCCGTAAAGCAATGGCTCCCGATTTGGGAACGCAGGCAAACAACTGGAGTAATCAACAATCTACCCGTCGTCAGGGTTTTGACGCGGAGATAGTAGAACTTTCAAATTTGCGTGGAGATTTAAAGATTCGTACGGTTTATAAACCTCAGGAAACAGCTTCCATAGCCGATTTAAAACTTCACTGGGATGGTAAACGGGTTATGTTTACTTCGATTATGCCGGACAAGCGCTGGAATGTTTTTGAAGTAAAACTGGATGGTACAGGATGTAAGCCATTGGTTGAAACAGTCGAGCCCGATCTTGAGTTCTACGATGGAACTTATCTTCCTGATGGACGAATTATTGCTAATTCAAACATAGGTTATCAGGGTGTTCCTTGTGTAAGCGGATCAGATCCTGTAGGAAATATGGTTCTTTACACACCACAGAATAAAGGTCTCCGACGTTTAACTTTTGATCAGGACGCAAACTGGAATCCGGTAATTATGCACAATGGCCGCGTTATGTATACCCGTTGGGAATATACAGACCTTACCCATTACTTCTCTCGTATTATCATGCATATGAATCCCGATGGAACAGAGAATAAAGCCTTGTTCGGTAGTGGTGCTATGTTCCCTAACAGTACGTTCGATATCCAACCATTACCTGGACATTCTTCTGCATTTGTAGGAATTATTTCAGGTCACCACGGTATTGCACGTTCAGGACGAATCATTTTATTTGACCCTTCAAAAGCCCGCAAAGGGGTAGAGGGTATGTTACAGGAAATACCTTTCCGTAATCGTCCTATTATTCCTGAAATCAAAGATGAATTGGTAAATGGTGTATGGCCTCAGTTTGTAAAGCCAATGCCATTAGATGATTCTTATTATCTGGTTGCAGCCAAATTGGATCCAAATGCTCTGTGGGGTATTTATCTGGTGGACGTATATGATAATGTTACATGTCTGGCTCAATTCGAAGGCGAAGGCCTTATCAGTCCTATTTTGGTTCGCGAAACAACGACACCTCCGGCTATTCCCGACAGAGTAAAACTTCAGGAAAAGGAATCTACCATATTTATTCAGGATATATACGAAGGCGAAGGTCTTCGGGGTGTGCCAAGAGGCACGGTTAAATCGTTGCGGATTCATGGTTACGAATATGCATACCTTAAAACAGAGTCCGATCATGTGGCTCAGGGTATTCAAAGCGGCTGGGATATCAAACGTTTGATGGGGACTGTACCTGTCGAAGAAGATGGATCAGTCATGTTCAAGATTCCAGCCAATACTCCGGTTTCCATTCAACCGTTAGATTCCGAAGGCCGTGCCATCCAATGGATGCGAAGCTGGTTTACGGGAATGCCCGGCGAAGTGGTTTCCTGTGTAGGATGCCATGAAGATCAAAATCAGATTCCGATGCCTAAAAAGGTAATGGCTTCTACGAAAGCTCCTTTAAAATTAAAGACTCCCGAAGGCGGCGTTCGTTCTTTTACATTCGATCTTGAGGTTCAACCTGTATTGGATCGTGCATGTATAGCTTGTCATAATGGCGAGAAAAGTGCGTTTGATTTACGTGGTGGGAAGAAAGACAAACGTGGTTATGGTACGTCTTACCTTAATTTACATCCTTATGTGCATCGTCAGGGACCGGAAGCGGACATGATTGTTTTGCAGCCGTACGAGTATCATGCAAGCACAAGCGAACTGATCCGTATACTGAAAAAAGGTCACCACAATGTAAAACTTACTGATACAGAGTGGAAATCTTTGTACAACTGGATTGACTACAATGCTCCTGATAAAGGTTACTTTGATGCAACAAATCAGAATGGTTTTAATCAGATTGAACGTCGTATCGAACTGGCCAATAAATACAATAATGCGGGCGTAGACTGGAAAGCTGAAGTTGCTTCTTATGCTGCGTATTTGAAAGGCAAAGGCGATATCAAACCGGTAATGCCTGAGAAGTTAGCTCCTGTAAAAGAAAAGCAAGTGAATGCGAAAGGCTGGCCTTTTGCTCCGGATCAGATAAAAGCGATGCTTGCCAATGAAAAGGAAAACCGCAAAGAGGTAGTTTTGGCTCCTGGTATAAAAATGACTTTTGTGAGGATACCTGCTGGTAAGTTTGTAATGGGTAGCAATCAGGGTAATGCCGACAACCGTCCTGCTTCCAAAGTTACAATTGGAAAATCATTCTGGATGGCCGATATTGAAGTTACCAATGCACAGTACAATGTAATTTTCCCGGATCACGACAGTCGTTATGTGGATCAACATTGGAAAGATCATACCCGTCCGGGCTATGCTGCCAATCTTCCGCACCAGCCAGTAATCAGGGTAAGTTACGAGGATGCCATGTCTTATTGCAATAAGCTGAGTGAAAAGACAGGTCTTACCATTACACTGCCTACCGAAGCGCAGTGGGAGTGGGCTTGCCGGGCAGGAAGCAACACCGATTTCTGGTTTGGAAACCTGAACAGCGATTTTGGTAAAAACGAAAACCTTGCGGATGTTCAGCTCAATAAAATGGCTGTCAGCGGTATTGACCCGCAGCCAATGAGCAAAGACAATTCGTGGTATAAGTATTATAGCTTTTTACCTAAAGTGGAATGCGTGGACGATGGAAATATGATTCAATCGAATGCAAAGGAATATAAGGCGAATCCGTTTGGGTTATACAGTATGCATGGGAATATAGCGGAATGGACAAGATCGGCCTACCAGCCTTATCCTTATAACGAAAAGTCGAAGAACATTTCTGATTATAAGGTGGTAAGAGGTGGTTCTTATATTGACCGTCCTAAATTTTCGACTGCGTACGAGCGTAAGGCTTATTATCCCTGGCAGCGTGTTCACAATGTAGGATTCAGAGTAATTATAGAAGATTAATTATAAAGAGAAGTGGCAGTTTTAGTGCTGCCACTTCTTTTCAATTTTTACGAATAAAATGAAAGCATCTTTAAATGGATTTTTATCCTCTGCCGTAACTACGATAGTTTTATTATTTATCTATGCCGGTGGGCTTGCTCTCGCTACTTTTATCGAAAAGTATCACGGAACGCTGGCGGCTAAGGCAATGATATATTATTCTCCTTTGTTCTTTTTATTACAATTCCTCCTCGTTGTAAACTTTGTTGCTTTGGCATTAAAGAAGGGCTTGTTTAAAAAGAAAAAATGGGGACTGATAGTTACCCATATTGCTTTTATTGTTATTCTGTTGGGTGCACTTATTTCTCATTTGTTTGGTGAAGAGGGTATCATGCATATTCGCGAAGGCGAAAGCACAAATGTTATGGCGATACATACGTCGGAATCCTCTTCTTTTAAAAAGCTTCCTTTTAGTGTTGAACTTATCAAATTCAATCTTCACCGTTATCCCGGATCATCAAGTCCGTCGTCCTATGAAAGCGAGTTATTGGTGCACGTAGATGGTAAAACCCGGCACGAAAGGGTTTATATGAACAATGTGATGGATGTGAAAGGTTACCGCTTCTTTCAGGCCTCCTTCGATGCCGACGAGTTGGGAACCGTATTGTCCGTTAACCGGGATGTTGCCGGACGAAATGTAACCTATACTGGTTATTTTCTTTTGTTAATCGGACTAATTCTAAGTCTTTTGGGAAAGAATTCCCGTTTTATGAAACTAAACCGACGCTTAAAAGAATTAATTGACTCGAATAAAAAAGTGTTGACGCTTATTGTTTTACTTTGCTTCTCCCTTACTATAAATGCTGAAAATGGCTCTAATCCAATGATTGATGCCGTTCAGAAGTACGCCGTAAACGAAAATCACGCCGAAATATTTGGCGCATTACCGGTTCAATCGTCCAATGGGCGAATGATCCCGGTTAATACCTTCTCCTCAGAGGTATTACGCAAATTACACAAATCGGACAAGATCGGGTCCCTTAATTCCGATCAGTTTCTTCTTAGTTTACTCGCTATGCCAGAAATGTGGATGCGGGTTCCCTTTATTGCCGTATCCAATAAAGAACTATCCGATTTTTATAATCTCACTGAAAAAGAAAGTGCTTATATTGAAATGTTCGATTCCAATGGTAATTATAAATTGCAAGAGGGAGTCGAAGAGGCATACAATAAAATGCCGAACGAAAGGTCACGTTTTGATAAGGATTTGCTGAAACTGGATGAACAGGTCAATATTGTCCACCAGTTAATGAATGGTCAGATGTTGAATCTATTTCCTAAAGAAGATGATACCTCGCATAAGTGGTATTCGTCGGGAGATGATCTGTCTGCTTTTGCAGGAAAAGACTCCATGTTTGTCTCCCGTGTGATGGATTGGTATCTGTCTGAAGTACAAACAGCCTTTAAGTCGGGCGACTGGAGTAAAGCAGATGAAGTGCTTGGAATGATCGGTACGTATCAGGATGCAAAAAGCGGCACATTGAAAATAGATCATGAAAAGATTGCTTCCGAAATAAAGTACAACAAACAGGAAGTGTTCCGTTTTACAAAAATATTTTACCTGAGTCTGGGAGGTTTATTGCTACTATTCTCCTTTATTACTTTGTTTAAAAAGATCCGTTGGCTGTTTTGGGGAATAAAAGCATTAATGGGTCTGGTATTACTTGCTTTTGTTTATCATATGTATGGAATGGGATTACGCTGGTACATCGGCGGGTATGCTCCCTGGTCCAATTCGTACGAGACAATGGTGTACGTTGCCTGGGCTACTGTTCTGGCAGGTATTTTGTTCGGACGGCGAAGTGTGCTGACATTTGCTCTGGCTACACTTTTTGCTGGTATTATCCTGTTTGTATCGGGTCTTAACTGGATGGATCCACAGATTAATCCACTTGTGCCGGTTCTTAAATCGCCGTGGTTAATGTTTCATGTGGCAGTAATTGTAGCTGCTTATGGTTTCTTTGGCATCGGCTTTTTAATCGGAATAACTAATCTTGTGCTTATGAGCATAACAGGGGCAAAGAATAAGGAAATGTTAAAGGCCCGTGTCGGCGAACTTTCAATAGTAAATGAAATGGCTCTTTGGGTAGGACTAATACTTATGACAATCGGTACTTTTCTGGGTGCGGTTTGGGCTAACGAGTCTTGGGGAAGGTATTGGGGATGGGATCCGAAAGAAACATGGGCGCTGATTACAGTTGTTGTCTATGCTATTGTTTTACACATGCACATGGTAAAATCATTTAAGAATAAATGGGCTCTGAATCTGGGCTCGGTTCTTGGCTTTGCCTCTGTGATGATGACATTCTTTGGTGTCAACTATCTGTTGAGCGGGATGCACTCCTATGGACAAAACGACGATATTCATGGAATTTTCATATACCTCTATATCATACTGGCTGTAGTCATTCTGCTTGGCCTCGTTTCGTACAGGGGTTTTCAAAGAAATAAATTCTAATTATATAATACTAATTTAAATCTGACTTATCATGAGAACATTAAATCATTTTGGAGTGCCTGTAAATGACATTAAAGAAGGTGCATCACTAAACGAAGGCTTGAATGTTTGGTTAACCGATTTTAGCAAAAGTGAAAATAAGATCGAGTTCCTGAAATTCGAAGAAGGCTCTTGTC
Source organism: Parabacteroides sp. (assembly GCA_018054455.1). Classification (GTDB taxonomy): domain Bacteria; phylum Bacteroidota; class Bacteroidia; order Bacteroidales; family Tannerellaceae; genus Macellibacteroides. Next base: position 6,931 of record JAGPJL010000024.1, on the reverse strand, counting down.
TTCCGGAACTTGTTCAGACTACAGCACATATCGCTTACACTGTACCTTGTCTGACTACGGCATTAGAGGGGCAAAAAGTAATCTTCGGACCGGCTGTATGCGACGAACACCTTACCATTGCTTTTATTGAAGAAGAAGGCATTGCTATCGAATTAATGGAAATTAAATAAATCACACGAAAGGAGACTCAACCATGTCAGCAAATAAGATAAAATTCATAAACAATCCGGAAAATATTACCCAGGAACTATTGGAAGGTTATGTAATGGCATATAAAGATAAAGTGGCTTTAGGTGGCGAGAACATTGTTGTTCGTGTTCATCCAAAAAGCGAAGATAAAGTGGCTATTGTAACCTTAGGCGGATCTGGTCACGAACCTGCATTAAGTGGTTTTGTTGGCGAAGGTATGCTTGATTGCTCTGTGGTAGGCGATATATTTGCCGCACCAGGAGCACAGCGTCTTTTCCAGGCACTGCAAATGTTTAAAAGAGAAGCCGGAATATTGTTGGTTGTTCTAAATCACTCGGGTGATGTAATGAGTGCCAACATGGCTTGCCAACTTGCCGAACGTGTGGGCATCAAGGTGAAGCGTTTACTTACTCACGACGACATAAGCGCCGGGATTGGTGCTCCGAAAGACGACCGTCGCGGATTGGCTGGTTGCGTTCCTTTGTTTAAAATTATCGGAGCTGCTGCTGAAGAAGGTAAATCATTGGATGAATTATTGGAAATCGGCGAACGTTTCTGTGATAATGTAGCAACACTTGCTGTTGCTATGCGTTCTTGCACACATCCTCAGAACAACGGTATCATAACCGACCTGCCCGAAGGTATTATGGAGATAGGTATGGGACAGCACGGAGAAGGGGGTGGTGGACGTCAGCCATTAGTATCGGCCGATGAAACTGCTTCTCAGATGGTAGACCTGTTGTTGCAACAACTTAAACCTGCAGCAGGAGATAAATTAATGCTTATCATTAATGGAGTAGGAGCAACAACTCATATGGAACTAAATATTATTTATCGTAAATCATGTCTTGTTTTAGAGGAAAAGGGATTTGATGTGGCAGAAGGCCGTATCCAGGAAATTCTTACCGTTCAGGAGCAAGCTGGTTTTCAAATGATTATTGCCAGACTTGATGCAGATCACATTGATTATTTGAAAAACAAACGTGCAGATGCACCTTACTGGGTTACAATAGGTAAATAAAATATGGAATTATTAACGATAGACGCTTTTAAAGCGATGATGAGTAACGCTCTGGCTCATGTAAAGCTTAGGGAAGACGAATTTTCGAAACTTGATGCGGTTATTGGTGACGGTGATCACGGAACTGCTATTGTTACGGCTCTTTCTTGTGTAATGAATCCTCTCGAAAACGGAACCGAGTTCAAATCGGTACTTAATGATATGGGATTTGCTGTAATGCTGCAAACCAGCGGTTCTACAAGTACGTTGCTTGGCGCTTTCTTTCTTGGTATGAGCGATCATGCAAGCGGCTCTTCACTTGATGTAAATGGAGTAAAAGCCATGTTTGCCGGAGGACTCGAAAACGTTCAGAAGCAGACAAAGGCTCAGAAGGGTGATAAAACAATGATGGATGCTTTAATTCCGGCTGTTGAGGCGATGCAGAATTCAGACACCGCAGATGTAAAAGAATTGCTTTTATCTGCCGCGGATGCAGCCTTAAAGGGAGCCGAAGATACTGTCCGGATGAAAGCTAATTTTGGAAGAGCCCGTAACTACGGAGAGCAATCTATCGGTTATGCAGATTCGGGAGCAACTTCGTGGTCGTGTATGTTTGCGGCATTTGCTGAGGCTTTATAATAACTTTTACATTTTAATTATAAGAAAATGGCAGATTTAGATGGCATTATCGCCAACAAAGACAAAGATTACGGAATAGGTGTCCCTGTACAGAAACAATCTTACTTTCTAAAGGGATTGGATCATTGTGATTGGGGAATTAAGGACAGAATGAGCCGTATTTTTAATCCGGCTACAGGACGTACGGTTATGCTGGCTTTCGATCACGGATATATAATGGGACCTACCTCGGGATTGGAAAGACTTGATTTGTCAATTGTTCCGCTTATCGAATACGCCGACTCCCTGATGTGTACGAGAGGCGCATTGCGTTCGGTGGTTCCTCCTGTTTCCAACAAACCGATTTGCTTGCGCTATTCGGCCGGAACTACTGTCCTAACAGAATTGAACAATGAATGTATTTTGGATATCAAGGATGCTATCCGTTTAAATGCATCAGCTTTGGCTGTTATGGTTTCGATTGGTGATACTTACGAAGGTAAGACTATTGAGAATTTAGTTCGCACAGCCGATTTTGGCTATACATACGGCATTCCAACCATGGGAGTAACTGCCGTAGGAAAGCAAATGACACGCGATGCCCGTTATTTTTCTGCCGCAACTCGTATTTGTGCCGAAAACGGAGCAACTTTTGTAAAAACATACTATACCGAGCAAGATTTTGGTAAGGTAATTAACGCATGTCCGGTTCCCATTGTTATTGCCGGAGGTAAGAAATTACCGGAGAAAGATGCATTGGATCTTTGCTACAGAGCAATAAATGAAGGTGCCGCAGGAGTAGATATGGGACGTAATGTTTTCCAAAGTGAATCGCCCATAGCCATGATTCGTGCTGTTCGTGGCGTTGTTCATGAGGGACTGACCCCCGATCAGGCTTTTGAGCTATTTAATGATCTTTCAAAATGATTTATTAAAAAGGGGCTGCTTCCTGTTAAGGCAGCCCTTTCTGTTTTTGTTCTTAATTAGTTAAACTGCCTATATAAAGATGAATAGAATATATATCCTTGTTAGTGTGGCTGCTTTGTCAATTCTTTTCTTTTCATTTAAGCGGAAAGATGCCAAGTTATTGATTGGTGGTTCAGGATGGAATAAAATTGCCATTATCGATAAAGAATCAAAAAAAGTTGAGTGGGAACATGCTCTCGAAAAGGGATGGGAATGCAATTCTGTGTCAGTAACCCGTGATGGAAACATCCTGTTTTCATATGGAAAAGGAGCAAAGCTGATTACGAGAGACCATAAGGAAGTGTGGAATATAAATGCACCTGAAAATTGTGAAATGCAGACTGCCAGAGTTCTTGCAAACGGAAACTGCCTACTTGCCTGGTGCGGACACCCGGCTGCTATTCTTGAAGTTAATGGCAAAGGGCAGGTTATAAAAAAGACTGAATATGAAACGGGAGTAGAACATACACATGCCCAGTTTCGCCAGGTTAATAAAAACAAAAGAGGAAATTATCTTATCCCGGTTTTTCAAACATCCGATATCCGGGAAGTAAGTCCAAATGGAGATCTTATTAAAAGCGTAAAGGTTCCCGGAAATCCATTCTGTGCCGTTCCTCTTCCAAATGGTAATTTATTAGTAGCTTGCGGAGACGCTCACCAGTATATAGAACTGAATTTTGACAAAGAAATAATAGTTCGGACCGTGACTGAAAAACAAATTACAGGAGCTCCTCTTTCATTTGTTGCCGAAATGTTCCCTGTAAAAGACGGAGGAATTTATATATGTAATTGGCAGGGGCATGGCGGCGAGGCGCCCGGGGGATATCCTAAGTTATTAGAATTGAATAAAAAGGGAAAAATAGTCTGGTCGCTATCAGACTATAAGGAGACCGGAATGATTTCGGCTGTTTGTCCTTTAAATTAATAGTTTTTATATCTTTGCCTGAGTTTATTATGAAAACAAATTAATCTTATCATGAAATTACAACTGCTGGACGTGTTGATAATAGCTGCCTATCTGGTGATTATGCTTGTCATCGGACTGATGCTTAAGAAGAAGGCGTCCAAAAATCTCGATTCTTACTTCCTCGGAGGTAAAACGTTGCCTTTTTACATGTTAGGACTTTCCAATGCTTCGGGGATGTTTGATATTTCCGGAACGATGTGGATGGTGTACCTGGCATTTGTTTACGGACTTAAGAGTCTATGGATTCCGTGGCTTTGGCCGGTATTCAATCAAATTTTCCTGATGGTATACCTTTCTGTCTGGCTTCGTCGTTCAAATGTGCTGACCGGAGCCGAATGGATCCGTACTCGTTTTGGATATGGCAGAGGAGCCAATCTTTCTCATACAATTGTTGTCCTTTACGCAGTAATTGGTGTTTTAGGTTTTCTAAGCTATGGCTTTATAGGTATTGGTAAATTTATGGAAATCTTCTTCCCTTGGGAAGTGGTTTCGCAATACGTTCCATTCGATGTAGCGCCCGAGTATGTGCCTCATGTTTATGGTATCTTCTTTACTTCGATAGCTACTATCTATGTGATGCTTGGAGGAATGCTAAGTATCGTGTGGACGGATGTGGTGCAATTTGCCATTATGACAATTGCCGGGGTGGTGATAGCTGTTATTGCAATGATGAATGTAACTCCCGAAATGCTTGCCGCACATGTGCCTGCAGGTTGGAATAGTCCTTTCTTTGGTTGGACTTTGGATTTGGACTGGAGTAATCTGTTGCCAGCCGTTATGAATAAAATAAGTGCCGATCAATATAGTTTGTTTACTATTGTAATTATGATGATGCTTTTCAAAGGAGTATTTTTAAGTATGGCAGGACCAGCACCCAATTACGATATGCAAAAGATTCTGGCATGTAAAACTCCGAAGGAGGCAGCTTTGATGAGTGGTTCTGTTCCTGTAATATTGCTTATTCCAAGATATCTGATGATTATGGGATTTGCTGTATTGGCAATTGTTTTTTTTAGTGAAGATTTTCGGGCAATGGGATCGTCGGTGGACTTTGAGACTATCCTTCCGCGAGCGATAGGTCAATTTGTTCCAACCGGACTTGCAGGACTTTTGCTTGCTGGTTTGCTTGCCGCATTTATGTCTACCTTTGCTTCTACAGTAAATGCAGCACCTGCTTATCTGGTAAATGATGTGTACCTGAAGTATATCAACCCAAAAGCTTCTGCTAAGATTCAGATACGGGCAAGTTATATTATTTCCGTTTTGGTTGTAGTTGTTAGTACTGTTATCGGTTTCTTTGTTTTGAATATTAATTCGGTACTGCAATGGATTGTCTCTGCTTTGTACGGAGGCTATATTGCTGCCAACTTATTAAAATGGCATTGGTGGCGGTTTAATGGAACAGGTTATTTCTGGGGAATGCTGGTTGGTATTCTGGCAGCGATGATTGTTCCATATTTTTTCCCGGATACATTGCCATTGTATTATTTCCCGGTACTTATGTCTGTGTCGTTTATCGGCTGTATTGCGGGAACATTGCTTTCTGAACCAACAGACGAAAAAACACTGATTAATTTTTATATCCGTGTACGTCCCTGGGGGCTCTGGGGTCCTGTTGCAAAAAAAGCAATAGCCAAATACCCTCAGGTTAAGACAAATAAAAACTTTAAGCGCGATATGTTTAACGTGGCTATTGGTATTTTATGGCAAAGTTGCTTAACCATTATACCCATGTATATTGTTATTAAAGAAGGATTTCCGTTACTAACATCTGTTCTTATTCTCATTATTACTACATTGATACTTAAGAAAAACTGGTATGATAAAATGGATAAAGACGAAAAAGAATACGATGCTTTGATGAAAGAATTGGATTTAGATAAAAAGGATTGATGATTGTTTAAACAAAAACTATATGAGTAGCATGAATAAGTTTGATTTAAAAATAACAGGAGACGCGCTGCCCGGTATGCCTTGGGAAGATCGCCCGGAAGGATGTAGCGATGTTATGTGGCGTTTTTCAAAGAATCCGGTGATTCCAAGAAATATCATTCCCACTTCAAACAGCGTGTTTAATAGTGCGGTTGTGCCATTCAAAGATGGATATGCAGGCGTATTTCGCTGCGACGATACAAACCGGCGAATGCGTTTACATGTTGGTTTTAGCAAAGATGCCATTCACTGGGATATAAAGAAAACCAAATTAGAGTTTGTTTGTGACGATAAAGAGATTGGCGAATTTGTTTATGCCTACGACCCTCGTGTTTGCTTTATCGAAGACAGATACTATGTAACCTGGTGTAATGGATACCATGGTCCTACTATTGGCGTTGCATACACGTTTGATTTCGAAACGTTCCATCAACTCGAAAATGCTTATTTGCCGTTTAATCGTAACGGGGTAATGTTTCCACGTAAGATTAATGGAAACTATGCTATGCTTAGTCGGCCAAGTGATAATGGCCATACACCTTTTGGTGATATATTCTATAGTGAGTCTCCGGATATGTGTTATTGGGGAAAGCATCGTCATGTAATGTCGCCTGCTCCGTTTGAAGATAGCGCCTGGCAGTGTACAAAAATCGGTGCGGGACCTATTCCTATCGAAACTTCAGAAGGCTGGTTGCTGATATATCACGGAGTATTGCATTCTTGCAATGGCTTTGTTTATAGCTTTGGATCCGCGTTATTGGATATTGATCAGCCTTGGAAGGTTAAATTCCGTTCGGGACCTTATTTGTTGTCTCCGCAAAAAGATTATGAATGCATGGGGGATGTTCCAAACGTTGTTTTTCCTTGCGCAGCGTTACATGATCCCGAAACGAAACGCATAGCCGTTTATTATGGATGTGCCGACACGGTTACAGGATTGGCTTTTGGATATATCGACGAGATAATCGAATTCACGAAAAAATATTCTATAATTTAATTAAGTAATTTTTTATTATCTTCGTTAAATCCATATCATTGATGTTAAATTCAGAGATTGAACTGTTAAAAAGTAATAGGAGCTGCAAATAAATTAAGAATTTCTTAAAAATATGTTTTATAATATCTTTTTTTATTTGTCCAATCTCAATTATTACTTCATCTTTGTGTCCAGATAACCTAAACAATCTTTTTGCCTTAAAGACTAATACCTATTAAAAACCTATATAGAGGGCCTTTGCGAAGAGGCCCTCTATATGTTT
>JAGPJL010000023.1 GCA_018054455.1 Parabacteroides sp. | reverse complement strand
GAGCTTGCTCTTTATTCTCAGGAAGGAAGTAGTTCGAATGAGTTTAATTACCGGTTTACAAACTGTCTGATTAAAAGCAAAGAAGAGACTAACGCAAATTTCACAGGTACTCTTTGGGGAACAAGCCCTTCGTATCGTTTATCGGGTGAGGCCGGCGATTACCGGTACGACTTTAGACCTGATTCGGTCTCTATCGTAAAAGGAAAGGCCGATCGTACCATTGCCCAGAAGTATCCGACCGACAGGAACGGAGTATCCCGGTTAACGGATAGCGATGGTCCGGACATCGGAGCATACGAATACGTCAGGGAAACTAACTAGCTCATGCGCCAATTCGTAACCTTCTTATTTGTACTATTCATCTGCTCGCCCGTCACACTACATTGTCAGCAGACCTTTCGCATTATGAGCTACAATGTCGAAAACCTCTTCGATAGCGAAAATGATCCTGAAAAAGATGACGAATCCTTTTTACCTGAAGGCGTTCTTCATTGGACAAAAGGACGTTATTATCATAAACTACAGCAAATATCGAAGGTTATTACAGCTGCCGGCGAGTGGCGTACCCCAGCTCTTGTTGGACTCTGCGAAGTTGAGAACGATTCCACTTTGATTCATTTGCTTCAACGAACTCCGCTCAGTCAACAGCATTACAGGTATTGTATGACCAACAGTCCGGATAAGCGTGGAATTGATGTAGCTCTGCTTTACCAACGTGATCAGTTTGCCTACATCGGACACGAGTCATTGCGTATCGAGTTTAAAAAACATCCGGAAAAACGTTCGAGAGACATTCTTCACGTATACGGAAAAGTACTATCCGGCGATACCCTGGATGTATTTGTTTGTCATTTTCCATCGCGTTCCGGAGGTGAAAAAGCCACAGAACCCGACAGGAAAGATGCTTCCGTACGATTGAGGAAAGCTTGCGATTCGCTTTTTTCATGCCGGCAAAATCCCCTGTTGATTATTATGGGCGATTTTAATGATACACCATCAGATGTTAGTATTCATAAAGAATTGCGGGCAATAGCCTATCCGGCAACATTTATTTCGCCGCATTCACTGTATAATCTTTTCTCCGCGCCTCGTCTTTTATCAAAACCCGGATCTCATAAATATCAAGGTGAATGGGCTCAATTAGATCAAATAATTGTGAGCGGAACGCTTATTAATCCTGGTAAGTCTATGCATTTACTACCGGAAAGCATCAAAATATTCGATCCTTCATTTCTATTAGTGCCAGACAAGACCCATCTGGGCAAAAGACCTTTCAGAACCTTTTACGGGTATAAATATGAAGGAGGTTACAGCGATCATTTGCCAATCCTTACAGATTTTTCATTATCTTTGGCGCCTCAAGAATATTAAATTCAGATACAATGTTACGATATATATCTCTCTGCTTTTGTTTATTGACAACAGCAGCCGGAGCTCAAACAAAAGCGCAGGATATTTCTTTTAGGTCACCCATGGACATTCCTCTTTATCTTAGCGGAAACTTCGGTGAATTCAGAAGCAATCACTTTCATTCCGGAATTGATTTTAAAACACAAGGTGTAGTTGGCAAACCGGTTTATGCTGTTTACGACGGCTATATTTCGCGCGTATTAGTAAGTCCGTGGGGATTTGGCAAAGCTCTTTACATGACCCATCCCAACGGGGCAACTACGGTATACGGACATATCAAGGCTTTTTCGAAAGAAGTAGAAGCCTATATCCGCGAACAACAATACAAGAGAGAAAGCTTTAGCGTCGACCTCATATTACCCGCAAGTCTATTTCCCGCTAAGAAAGGAGATTTGATTGCTCTGAGCGGCAATGAGGGAAGTTCGGGCGGACCACATCTTCATTTCGAGATTAGAGATACAGAAACAGAAGAAACGATAGATCCGGTTCTTTTCTTCAGAAATAGAATAAAGGATACCCGTGCCCCCATTTTACAGGGAATGATGGTTTATCCGCTGGAAAACAAAGGAATTGTAAACGGAAATACTCAAAAACAGCCTGTTAAATTGATTAAATCAAAGTCGGGAAAGCAGACCATGGCTGGGAAGATTGAAGCATGGGGTGAAATCGGATTTGCAATTAAAGCCTGCGATTACATGACAGAAACGTCTAACATCTATGGCGTTAAAGAAGTGATTCTTACTGCAGACGATGAAATTATTTTTCACAGCAATCTTGATCGGTATGCTTTTCCTGAAACACGTTATATCAATAGCCTCACCGACTATGTAGAATGGAAGCAACACCGCTCCTCCTACTCAAAAAGTTTTGTAGAGCCCGGCAATAAACTTCGGTTTATTGAAAGCAAAAACAGGGGAATACTTAAAATAAAAGAAGAACGAACCTACAAATTAAGCTATCAGCTAAAGGATGCCTACGGGAATTCGACCACCTTTACATTCGAAGTTGAAGGTAAGAAACAAGATATTCCCAAAGTAAAAAAACCGGAGGGAACGGAACAATTCTCATGGACAAGCGACAACCGTTTTGGGGCCAAAGGTGTACGATTGAATATTCCACGTGGTAACTTGTATACAGATTTCAACTTCAGCTACAGTGTAAAAGAAGATGAAAATGCGATAAGCGCTACACATACGCTACATAATACGCTGGTACCGCTACATAAAGAGTGCGAAATATCCATAAAACTCCAACAAGATACGCTGGCAAACAAAAGACAATACGGCATGGTATTCCTGAATAAAGGTCACCGTACATGGAAAGGAGGCACCTACCGAAACGGGTGGGTGGATGCCAATGTCCGCGAATTGGGAACTTATACCCTCATGATGGATACTGTTCCTCCCCAAATAATCCCGGTTAATCCCGGACAATGGGCATCCAAACGAGCCATAGCCTTCCGTGTTTCGGATAATTTGAGTGGAATGGACAGATACCGGGGAGAAATAGACAACAAGTTTGCATTGTTTGAACACGATGGCAGCCGGGGACTTATAACCTATAAATTTGACCCAAAAAGACTGTCGAGAGGTAAACATAAACTTTCATTTATAGTTACTGATGCTTGCGGAAATACCCGCGAATACAATAACACGTTTGTCTGGTAGAATTGATTTGTTTTACAAATTATAAGAACATCATTTGTCAATACCAATTATTTCGTATATTTGAAATCAGAAAATTAGTAAATATAACATAGTAAAAGATGGAAAACAGCGATTTGTTAGCAATGGTAAGATCGAAAGCTCAAGGATGGCTTTCAGATAGTTATGATGCAGAAACACGAGCCGAAGTAAAACGTATGCTTGATAATGAAGATTCAAGCGAATTGATTGAAGCATTTTATAAGGATTTGGAATTTGGAACAGGTGGTCTGCGCGGTATCATGGGCGTAGGATCTAACCGGATGAATATTTACACAGTAGGAGCTGCAACCCAGGGCCTTTCTAATTACCTGAAAAAGGAATTTTCCAAACTGGAACAAATAAAGGTTGTAATTGGTCACGACTGCCGGAACAATAGCCGTAAGTTTTCAGAAATATCTGCAGATATATTCTCTGCAAACGGCATTAAGGCCTATATCTTTGAAGACCTCCGTCCTACTCCTGAAATGTCTTATGCCATACGTAAGCTGGGATGCCAGAGCGGTATTATTCTTACAGCCTCTCATAATCCAAAAGAATACAACGGATACAAGGCTTATTGGGACGACGGAGCTCAGATGATTGCCCCGCACGACCGTAATACCATTGCCGAAGTCAACCAAATAAGAAGCGCCAGCGAAATAAAATTCAAAGGTAATAAATCGTTGATTGAAGTTCTTGGCAAAGAAGTGGACGAACAGTACATTAACGATCTTACATCCATTTCTCTTTCTCCCGAATCCATAGCACGCCACAAGGACATGAAGATTGTGTACACCCCAATTCACGGTACCGGTGTAGAAATTGTTCCTGCCGCTATGAAGGCATTTGGTTTTACAAACATCATCCATGTTCCCGAACAAGATGTGGTAAGCGGAGATTTCCCTACGGTTAAATCGCCCAATCCCGAAGAACCAGCCGCATTGGCCATGGCCGTTCAGCGTGCAAAGGATACAGATGCAGAACTTGTTCTTGCTACGGACCCGGACGCCGACCGTGTTGGAGCTGCCGTAAAAAACAACGAAGGAGAATGGGTGCTGCTTAATGGTAACCAGACAGCTCTTATGTTTGTTTATTACCTGATTACCCGTTGGAAAGAACTTGGTAAAATAAAGGGTAACGAATATATTGTGAAGACAATCGTATCCACCGAACTGATCCGCACCATTGCAGAACGCAACGGCGTGGAACTTTACGATGTTTACACCGGATTCAAATGGATTGCCGCAATCATGAAAGATAACGAAGGCAAGAAAAACTTTATCGGTGGTGGCGAAGAAAGCTACGGATTCCTTTGCGAGGACTTTGTTCGCGACAAAGATGCTGTTTCTGCTTGTACCATGCTTGCCGAAACTGCCGCATGGGCAAAAGACAAGGGCTTAACTCTTTATCAGTTGCTTCAGAATATCTACGTTGAATATGGCTTTTCGAAAGAAGCTGGTATCTCTGTAGTAAAGAAAGGTAAGTCTGGCGCCGAAGAGATTGAAGCAATGATGAAGCATTTCCGCGAAAATCCGCTTACTGAAATTGCAGGTTCCAAGGTTACTTATGTTTACGATTACGCAACCTTGAAAGGGTTAAGTGTAGCTGAAAACGAAAAAATTACGCTTGATATGCCTACTACGTCCAACGTAATTCAGTACTTTACAGAAGATAACACAAAGGTTTCGATCCGTCCTTCGGGAACAGAACCCAAAATTAAATTCTATTGCGAAGTACATTCGAAGGTAAAAAGCCTTGAAGACCTTCCTGCTGCTGAACTTGCAGCACAGGAAAAGATCAATCAGATCAAGGTTTCGTTGGGTATCTGATTCGGATAAGTATTATTACTTCCTCATAACAGACGGGAGCGTGCAGGTAACTGTATGCTCCCGTTTTTATTTGACATTAAGCGACCATCAAGTGCGTTCACTTAATACTTTAACGGCGAAGACTACGAACATTAGTTGGTCCCACGTACGTGTGACGTTCGTCACACAGTCGTAGGATGTTCGTCACACGTATGTGGGACATACATCACACGACCGTGGGACCGACTAATTCCTATTACCAAAAATGTTAATTGTATAAGTCTTCGTGCTTAATTCTTTAAGGGAAAATAGCAGATGAAAGCAATATGGAGATATATTATCCGTTTATAACATGATAATTTACCTAAATCAAGGCAGTTATGAATAAATTTTTATTTACTTGTTTGTTAGGAACGCTTACCATCCTTCCGGCTTTATCGCAGCAAACAAAACATCTTACCGACAATCTATATGGAGTAAAGCACGGAACGATTCACTACAAATCGTCCAGTGTAATGAATTTTCCTGGTCAGCCGCCCCTCACAACTCATGCAACAGGGAAAGTATATTTCGACGATTACGGCAAGAAACGTTCCAATATTTACACCGAAACCCAGGATGTGGCCGAGTTTAAAGTGAACAGAAATTTGCAAACCATCTACATAGATGATTACAAGTACAGCATCGACCTGGATACTAAAAAAGGAACGGAAGATAAGGTGAACGAACGACTCGATAAGATAACCAATTACGATCGTCCGGACGATGCCGACAAGGCCTTATTCACCTTTACACTTACTGGTGCAGGCACTTTCCTTGATAAGCCATGCCGATTGTATACGGTTACGGAAAACCAGGGAACAGAAAGTGTGAGCAGGGTAACCGTATGGAATAACATTGTACTTAAACGGGTAACCTCGTCGCCTGTGTTAACCTATACTTTCGAGGTAACAAAGATTGAAGAATCTCAACCCGATGCTACACTACTCTCCATACCGGATGATGTGGTTATTGAATAGAAACAAAGCAACAGTACAAATAGTATCAATAAAAGAAGCCATGATCTTGTTTAGAACAATTTCATGGCCTCGTTTATAATAATAAAAAGGATAAAAGACCTGATAACTTTCAGCTTTACAGAGGATAGCTGTATTGCATGCCACAGTTTGGTTTCACCAGCAGATTGGTTACTTCAAAGTTTACATTTCCTCCTTTTACCCCATTATTCAATTTTACATTGATAACATAAGTTCCATGGGGATTAATGTCGTATTCCCGAAAATAGACCAAATTAACATCGTGGTCAGTCTTCTTTAGCTTAAAAACAAGATCCGAATTATTCTTTAGCATTATGCTTACGTTTTTCTCCGTCTTTTGCACGTTTACAATCTCAATCGAATTTTCAAACAATTCTTTTACATAAACCTCCTCACCAATAATTTTATCTTCAAAATAAACAGCTGTCCTCCGGTTCTCCAAAGCTTCGCGAATCCCCTGAGCAGAACTTTCGCGCGCAAAAACCAATGTCATCGGCCGATGCTCTCCTTTGGCAAAATCGTAAACTGCCTGTATCGGAGCATGTACATCCGTGTTTCCGAGCATGGCGAGTTTCTTGTCCATACACCATTGCTGCGCTTCCGGATAATACTCGTCGCCATTTACTACCTCTATACCCTGCATATATCCGGCTTTCAATAATTCAGTATGTTCTTTCCACCATAAAGTTGTATCCGGTTGCTGTGCGCTCCAGCCCGGATGATTCCAGAAAATAAAAGCATTTTGTGCTTTGGCGGCACGAAAAGCATCCATGTATTCTTTGGTGTCCAACGAATCGTTATCTGTCAGAAACAGTGCATTGAAATGACCCGGGGGCATAGATCTTGTAATTTCACTTGCTTTAATAAGAATAATTCCTCTGTCTTTGGCATACTTTTCAGATAAATCATAAGATCGGTTAAAGGAAGCCTTGATATCATCCTTATGCGGACGATATTCAATGTGATCGGCGATAGCCATCGCATCCAATCCTTCACGATAAATCTCGTCCACACGTACGGTTGGCCAGACCAATCCATCAGAAAATACGGTATGAATATGAAAATCACATTTAAGAGTTTTGTATCCTTTTAAATCAGGGATACGGACTTCATTTCTGGTCTGAGCAAACGAAGTAATGCCCAATACAAGCAAGAAAGCGGGAATAAAAAGTTTTTTCATCATAATTCAGTATCATATAAGGTTAATAAACAGAGCAAAAATACATAATAATTTATTAACCCTACACTTCAAAAGAAAGGATTATAAATAATTACAAAGATCAGAGAATAGCTCACTTCAAAGAAACCGGACGAAAATTCGGCAAGTGGATTGATGTGGCGTACTGGGAAATAATCCTTTAAACCTGAACAATCAGAGTAAGTCTCAACGGAGCAAATCAGCGTCCCCGAAAGACAACGGAAGTAAAGATTCGGCCGAATCAAGCCGTACTATCTCATCGCGTCCGCAAAAGAGCAATTTAATCGACTGCTTGTAACGATTTTCCACTTCTGTCATCACCTGGCGGCAGCCTCCGCATGGAGAAATATGCTCCACTTGTTTTCCTTCCGATACAGCAGTAAGGGCCAGCATCTCCACAGATATTCCCGGATAGCGGGATGTGGCATAAAAAAGAGCTACTCTTTCGGCACACAAACCCGAAGGATAAGCGGCATTCTCCTGATTGCTGCCCGTTACCACTTGTCCGTTGGCAAGCAATACGGCAGCACCAACCTTGAACCGGGAATAGGGAGCATACGCGTTTTCTGCAGCTTCGTAAGCGGCTTCGCAAAGTGTTCGTTCCCTCGGCGTTAACTCATGAAGAGTACACACGGTAAGCTTTGTTTCAATTCGTTCTTCTCTCATGATTCCTATTTTTATACAAGCAAATATACCGAATGTTTTCATATTATTATATCTTTGTCCGTAAATATAGATTGGCATATTATGAAATTATTTGTCCGTATACTTATTCTTTTACTTATTTTGACAGGAATAAATCCGGAGTTGGTTAAAGCCCAGCGCAAACTCTCGTCTTACGAGGCTTATATTAGCAAGTACAGCGACCTGGCCATCGAGCATCAGAAAAAATACAAAATACCGGCAAGTATTACCCTTTCGCAGGGTTTGCTTGAGTCGGGAGCCGGACAAAGCAGCCTTGCCCGTCAATCCAACAACCATTTCGGAATTAAATGTCATTCAGACTGGAGGGGCGGACGTGTGTATCATGATGACGATCTGCGTGGGGAGTGTTTCCGCAAATACGATCAGGTAGAAGATTCATATACCGATCATTCTAAATTCATCGCCTTTCGTCCAAGGTATTCTGTTCTTTTTGATCTGGACTTAAAGGATTACAAAGGCTGGGCCAAAGGGTTGCAGCAATGCGGATATGCAACAGACAGAGCTTATGCAAATAAATTGATAAAGGTTATCGAGGATTATGAACTGTATCGGTTCGATTCTAATAAAGGGACCCGCAAACAGGAAACTCCTCAACAAAATAAGAATGCTTCTGCAGAACTCATGCCGATTTATAAAACACACGGCCTGATCTATGTAATAGCCCGTGCAAATGATTCTTTCGAATCGATCGCGCAGAATCTTGGATTCAAGGAAAAAGAACTGAGAAAGTACAACGAGGTGCCGGAAGAGTTCCCTCTGCAACCCGGAGATATTGTTTATCTTGAGAAAAAGAAGAAAAAAGCTGACAAGCCTTATTACGATCATGTTGTACAGATTGGAGAGTCTATGCATAGTATTTCTCAGCATTATGGCGTACGTTTAAAGAGTTTGTACAAGCTGAACAAGAAGGATATGGAGTATATCCCTGCTGAAGGAGATGTACTAAAACTTCGATAAGTGTATAAATAATTGTATCTTTGCAGCCAAATTAATTTACAATGAGTGATCAACGTTATAACCTCCGTGGCGTTTCTGCCTCGAAAGAAGATGTTCACAATGCAATAAAGAACATTGACAAGGGTATATTCCCAAAAGCATTTTGCAAGATTATTCCAGATATTCTGGGTGGTGATCCTGCCTATTGTAACATCATGCATGCCGATGGTGCCGGAACAAAATCTTCGCTGGCATATATGTACTGGAAAGAAACAGGCGACTTGTCCGTATGGAAAGGCATTGCTCAGGATGCGTTGATTATGAACATTGACGACCTGCTTTGCGTTGGTGCAGTAGATAATATTCTGATATCTTCTACCATTGGCCGCAACAAACTGTTGATCCCCGGCGAGGTAATCTCGGCTATTATTAACGGAACCGACGAATTACTTTCGGAGTTACGCGACATGGGTGTTGGTTGCTATGCTACAGGTGGCGAAACGGCCGATGTGGGCGACTTGGTACGGACCATTATAGTGGATAGTACGGTTACCTGCCGTATGAAACGCGAAGATGTAATTGACAACAGCCGCATAAAAGGAGGAGATGTTATCGTAGGTATGGCTTCATTTGGTCAGGCTACTTACGAAAAAGAATATAACGGAGGTACCGGAAGTAACGGTCTTACCTCTGCCCGTCACGATGTTTTTGCCAAATACCTGGCAACCAAATATCCTGAAAGCTATGATGCAGGAGTTCCCGAAGAGCTTGTTTACTCGGGTGGATTGAAATTAACAGATCAGATAGAAGAGCTGGGGATTGACGCAGGTAAGCTTGTACTCTCTCCTACCCGTACATATGCTCCGGTAATTAAAGTGTTACTCGACAAGTTACGTCCTTCCATTCATGGAATGGTTCACTGCTCGGGTGGCGCGCAAACCAAGGTGATGCATTTTGTAGAAAACAAACGGATTACTAAAAATAACCTGTTCCCTGTTCCTCCCCTGTTCCGGATTATTCAGGAACAAAGCAAAACGGACTGGAGTGAAATGTATAAGGTCTTTAATATGGGTCACCGTATGGAGGTTTATATTGCTCCCGAACATGCTGATGAAGTTATTGCTGTTGCAAATTCATTCGGTATTGAGGCCCGTGTGGTTGGATTCGTGGAAGAGGCTCCAAAAAATGAATTGATTATCGAAAGCGAAAAGGGTCGCTTCATTTACTAATAGAATAGATGGCCGAAAGCAACTTATTAGAGAGATTAGACGGACTAGCGAGTCGTTTCGAAGAGGTGGGTACGTTAATTACCGACCCGGCTGTGATTGCCGATATGAAACGGTTCGTAAAATTAAACAAAGAGTATCACGATCTTGAATTGATCTTGGCTGCCCGTTCCGAATACATTAAAATGAAGGAAGGGATTGTAGAAGCTAAAGAAATTATTGAAACCGAACAGGATCCTGAAATGAAGGAAATGGCGAAGGAAGAGCTGGAAGCTTGCATTTCGCGTATTCCTGCGTTGGAAGAGGAAATAAAATTATTACTGGTTCCTGCCGATCCGCAAGACGACAAGAATGCAATCGTTGAAATCCGTGGTGGCACGGGAGGCGACGAGGCTGCTTTATTTGCAGGCGATCTTTACCGTATGTATGTAAAATACTGCGAAAATAAGGGTTGGAAGGTTTCTGTAAGCGATTACAGCGAAGGAACTAATGGCGGATACAAGGAGATTGTGTTTAACGTAACCGGTGAGGGTGTGTATGGTATTCTGAAATACGAATCGGGCGTGCACCGTGTTCAGCGTGTTCCGCAAACAGAAACGCAGGGACGTGTACACACATCGGCTGCTACGGTTGCCGTGCTTCCCGAAGCCGATGAGTTTGATGTGGAGGTGAAGGAATCGGATATCCGTGTGGATACTTTCTGTTCATCAGGAGCCGGCGGACAGTCGGTTAATACCACCTACTCGGCCATTCGTCTGGTGCATATTCCAACAGGAATCACGGTTCAGTGCCAGGATCAGAAGTCGCAGCTTAAGAACAAAGCAAAAGCTATGATCGAATTACGCAGCCGTATTTACAATATGGAGTACCAGAAGTATATCGACGAGATTGCGTCAAAACGTAAAACTATGGTTTCTTCGGGCGACCGCTCTGCAAAGATACGTACTTACAACTATCCGCAGGGACGTGTTACCGACCACCGTATTAATCTTACATTATATAACCTTTCTGCCATTATGGACGGAGAGATTCAGGGGATCATAGATCAGTTGATTGTAGCAGAGAATGCTGAACGACTTAAAGAAGCCCAATTATAATCCGACTATTGAAATTAAACATCATGAACAAGCAACAGTTATTTGAAAATATTCAAAAGAAGAAGTCTTTCCTGTGTGTAGGATTAGACACCGATATAAAAAAAATTCCTCAGCATTTGCTAACGGAAGAAGATCCGATCTTTGCATTCAACAAAGCCATTATTGATGCTACGGCTCCTTATTGCGTGGCATACAAACCCAACCTTGCTTTTTATGAAAGTCTGGGTGTTCCCGGTTTGATAGCCTTCGAAAAGACAGTAAGTTATCTAAAGGCAAATTATCCCGACCAGTTCGTAATTGCCGATGCTAAGCGTGGCGATATCGGTAACACATCGGAGATGTACGCACGTTCGTTTTTCGACCACATGAAGGTGGATGCCGTAACGGTTGCTCCGTACATGGGCGAAGATAGTGTAAAGCCATTTCTTATTTATCCGGAAAGCTGGGTGATTTTACTTGCTCTTACCTCCAATAAAGGATCTCACGATTTTCAGTTTTCTGAAGATGCCAATGGAGTTCGTCTCTTTGAAAAGGTGCTTACTAAATCGCAGGAATGGGCTACAGACCAACAGATGATGTATGTGGTAGGTGCTACTCAGGGAAAAATGTTTCTGGATATCCGCAAGCATGCTCCCAACCACTTCTTACTGGTACCAGGAGTAGGCGCTCAAGGGGGCAGTCTGAAAGAGGTAGCCGAATACGGAATGAACGATCAATGTGGTTTGCTGGTGAATTCATCGCGTGCCATTATTTATGCAGACAGCACTCCTTCTTTTGCAGAAACTGCAGCGACAGCAGCACGTGAGGTGCAGGAAGAAATGGCCGGATACTTACTTTCGAAAGGTATATTAGGCTAATTGCCTATAAAATATAGGTACATTAAAATATTTTTATAATTTTGTCGACTTCACTCGTGGTAATAGCGGTGAGCCTACAACGGTTTTTAAATCGCAAACATAGTACAAATGGAGTTTTCAGCCCAACAAATAGCCAGCTTTCTAAATGGGACCGTATCGGGAGACCCGGAGGTAAAGGTTAATAATTTTTCAAAGATTGAAGCAGGAAGACCGGGAACGTTAACTTTTCTAGCGAACCCCAAGTATGAACATTATATATATACTACCGAAGCAAGTATTGTTTTGGTAAATAATGACTTTACTCCTACCGCTCCGGTTACAGCAACTCTTATTCTGGTTCCAAACGCTTACGCGGCGCTTGCCATGCTTTTGAATATGGTTGAACAATCGAAGGTTAAAAAAACAGGGATTGATTCAAGCGCATTTATTTCTGAGTCAGCAACTTTAGGCAGCGATTGTTATGTTGGCAATTTTGCCTTTGTTGGAGAAAAGGCTGTTATTGGAAACAATTGCAAAATCTATCCCTACGCCTATGTTGGCGACGGTGTAACGATCGGAGACAATACAATCATTTATCCCCACGTAACAATCTATGAAGGATGCGTGATTGGTAAAAGCTGCATATTGCATGCCGGGTCCGTAATCGGATCTGATGGATTCGGTTTTGCTCCTGAAGGAGAAAAATATAACAAAATACCACAGTTGGGTAACGTAGTTTTAGAAGACGATGTTGAAATCGGAGCGAACACTACCATCGACCGTGCAGTAATGGATTCTACCATTATCCGCCGGGGTGTAAAGCTCGACAACCTGGTTCAAATCGCGCACAATGTGGAAGTTGGCGAAAATACGGTAATGGCTGCTCAGGTAGGTATAGCCGGTTCGGCCAAGATTGGCAGCCACTGCATGTTTGGCGGTCAGGTTGGCATTGCAGGTCACATTAGTATTCCAGACAAAGTAAACTTCGGGGCACAGGCAGGAACCCTTGGTACAGGAATTAAAGAAGGCGAAACTTTCCTTGGTTCGCCTGCATTACCTGTTAAGGACTACATGCGTTCGGCAATTATCTATCCCAAATTACCTGAGATGTATCGTGCAATTTCGCAGTTACAACGCGAAATAGAACAACTTAAAAAAGAAATTACAAATAAATAAATATTCTTATGCATAAACAAAAGACGCTTCAGCAAAGTTTTTCTTTGCAAGGTAAAGGTTTGCATACCGGATTGGATATTAACATTACTTTTAATCCCGCACCGGAAAATCACGGGTATAAAATTAAACGTGTTGATCTGGAAGGAGAACCAATATTGGATGCGCTGGCTGAAAATGTAGCAGGCACACAACGTGGAACAGTTATTTCCAAAAACGGAGTTCAGGTAAGCACCATAGAACATGCCATGGCAGCGCTCTACGCTTTCGAAATTGACAACTGTCTTATCGAAGTGAATGCCCCCGAATTTCCTATTCTGGATGGTAGCTCTCGTTTTTATACAGAAGAGATTCTTCGGGTTGGCGTTGCCGAACAAAGCGCACTCAAAGACTATTACATTGTTAAACACAAAATAGAAGTAAAGGACGAAGTATCCGGCTCTTCACTGATCATTTTGCCGGACGACAAGTTCAGCATTAACGCATTGATTTCTTTCGATTCGCCAGTGTTGTCAAATCAATTTGCCACACTGAACGATATAAGCGAATTCCCAACAGAAATGGCTGCAGCCCGTACATTTGTTTTTGTACGCGAAGTGGAAGCGTTACTGCAAAATAATCTTATCAAGGGCGGCGATCTTGACAATGCAATTGTTATCTACGATCAAAAGATTTCGCAGGAGTCGCTTAACAAGTTGGCAGATGCTGTTGGAATTCCTCACAAAGATATCGACGAACTAGGATACGTAAACAACAAACCGCTTGTATTCAACAATGAGCCGGCCCGTCATAAAATAATTGATATCATGGGCGACCTTGCATTGATTGGCAAACCAATCAAAGGCCGTATCATAGCAACCAGACCTGGTCATAAGATCAACAATCAGCTGGCCCGTATGATTCGGAAAGATATCAAACAAAATGAGGTTCAGGCACCGGTTTACAAAGCTGGCGTTGCTCCTGTAATGGACATAAACCGGATTAAGCAGTTACTTCCGCACCGTTATCCTTTTCTTATGGTTGATAAAATCATTGAAGTTGGACCAACTCATATTGTAGGAATCAAGAACGTGTCGGTAAATGAACCATTCTTTCAGGGACACTTTCCGGAAGAACCTGTAATGCCAGGGGTGCTATTGGTTGAAGCTATGGCACAAACAGGAGGATTACTTGTTCTTAATAACGTAGAAGAACCACATCGTTACTCTACTTATTTCCTAAAGATCGACAACGTAAAGTTCCGTCAGAAAGTAGTTCCGGGCGATACTGTTATTTTCCGTTTGGAATTTATGTCTGAGATCAGACGTGGCTGTGCATTAATGAAAGGGTTGGCTTTTGTCGACGAAAAAGTAGTTTGCGAAGCCGAATTTATGGCTCAGATTATTAAGAATAAATAATTACAATAGATAATGAATCAACACCCATTAGCCTATGTTCACCCCGAAGCAAAGATCGGAGAGAACGTTACGATTGATCCGTTTGCCGTTATTGAAAAAGATGTAGTAATCGGAGACAATTGTCATATATTCTCGCATGCGGTGATATTGGATGGTGCACGCATCGGGTCGGATTGCAGAATATTTCCCGGAGCCGTGGTTTCAGGAATTCCGCAGGATTTAAAATTTGCCGGCGAAATAACAACTGCCGAGATTGGGAATAATACAACAATCCGGGAATGTGTTACGATCAACAGAGGTACCAAGGCAAAAGGAAAAACGGTAATCGGAAACAATTGCCTTATTATGGCCTATGCGCACATTGCACACGACTGTGTTTTAAAGGATAATATTATTATTGGAAATGCAACTCAGGTAGCTGGCGAAGTTGAGATTGATGATTATGCCATCATCAGTGGCGGAGCATTGGTACATCAATTTACACGCATCTCCAAGCATGTTATGATACAGGGAGGTTCACGCGTTGGTAAGGACATCCCTCCGTACACGCTGATCGGAAGAGATCCCATTGCCTATTGCGGTATAAATATAGTGGGTCTGCGCCGCCGTGGTTATACAAACGAACAAGTTTATCTTATTCAGGATATCTACAGAACGTTGTATACCCGTGGATTAAATAACAGCGATGCAATTAGTTGCATCGAGACTGAATACGAACCTGGTGTAGAAAGAGATCTGATACTCGGATTCATCAAATCTTCCAGCCGCGGAATCGTAAGAGGATCAATGGATTAACAACAAAATCAGATAATTCTCAAAAAAGCTGTCTCTCCGCTGAGGCAGCTTTTTTTATCTGTTTTATAAGGAGGAATAAATATTTTTACTACTTTTGAACCAACAAAAAACAACTACAATTATGTTATTCAGATTTCTAATCCTGTCAGACGAAGTTGATGACTTCAAGCGTGAAATTAAGATAGATTCGGAAGCGACTTTTCTTGATTTGCACAATGCTATTCTCGACTCTGTAGGGTACACAAAAGATCAGATGTGTTCATTCTTCATTTGTGAAGACGATTGGAGCAAAAAAACAGAAATTACACTGGTTGAAATGGATACTACTTCGGAAGAAGACAATTATATAATGGGAAATACGCTATTGGAAGATTTGTTGGAAGACGAACAACAGAAGCTTCTCTTTGTATTCGATTATATGACTGAACGAGCTTTCTTTATGGAGTTAAGAGAAATTATTCCGGGTGAAGACTTAGATGAACCAATTTGTTCGAAATCGGCAGGTGAACCTCCTGTTCAAATAATGTCTTTCGATGAATTTATCCCTAAAGCCACCGGAACCCAGGATATGGGCGAAGACTTTTACGGTGATTCCGAATTTGATATCGAAGAGTTGGATAAGGAAGGATTCGACGGTCTCGAAGGTCCTATGGAAAATCCCTTTGAGGATGAGCGTTTTTAATGAACACACTCATTGTCCTGCTGGGACCCACCGGAGTTGGTAAAACGGAATTAAGTCTGCGTGTGGCTTCACACGTGGGCGGTCCGATTATCTCGTCCGACTCCCGTCAGCTTTATAAAGAGCTTGTTATAGGTACTGCGGCTCCCACCGCCGAACAGCTCGCCCGTGTCAGACATTATTTCGTAGGCACGTTATCCCTGACCGATTATTACAATGCCAGTCAATTTGAAGAAGAAGTGCTGTCTTGTCTGGAGAATCTGTTCCAGACATCGCCTCATGTTGTGATGTCCGGAGGCTCAATGATGTACATTGATGCCGTATGCAACGGAATAGACGATCTCCCTACCGTAAGTCCGGAGATACGAAACGGGCTCATGAAAAGATTCGAAGAAGAAGGTTTGGACCCAATAAGGGAGGAATTGAAGCAGTTAGACCCGGTTCATTACAACGAAGTAGATCTGAACAATTACAAACGGGTAATACATGCACTTGAAATTTGTCTGATGACAGGCAAAACCTACTCAGAGCTTCGTACCAATCCCAAAAAACAACGTCCGTTCAACATACTGAAAATCGGGCTTAACCGTGACCGTGAAGAGCTGTGCAACAGAATTAACGCACGAGTAGATCAGATGATGAGCGACGGACTATTGGAAGAAGCACGGAAAGTGTACGCATATAAACATCTTAATTCACTGAATACGGTTGGGTACAAAGAGTTGTTCAACTACCTGGACGGAGAATGGACGCTCGATTTCGCAGTGGAAAAAATCAAACGCAATACACGTGTTTATGCCCGGAAACAAATGACCTGGTTTAAAAGAGATAAGGACATTACCTGGTTTCATCCGGACGATGAATCGGGAGTTCTCTCATTTATTGATGCTCACTTGAAGAAATAAAATACAAACGAATGGATTCAAACCCGAATCAAGCTAAAGACAAAACCGTCCGTAAAAGAATTATACTTATTTCAATTCTTGTGTTTTTGGCTGTTTACCTGACAAGCACCCTGTTGGATGAAGGTGGAATTATTCAAAAAGTTTCCTTTTTGCTCTTCTTTCATATGATCTTCATTCATATCTCGCAGCATAAAGCCAGGATAAAAGAGATGATAGCAAATAAAAAAGTCAACGCAATACTTGCATTGACTTTTGGAATCTTTGTTGTGATGCTGAATAACTTTATATTCGTTTTACTGGGAGCATCGTTTACCAACAAAACCGTACATTACGTTCTTGTAGGCTTATTTCTCCTATTTGCAGCCATCCACTCAATAGGCAATTTAAGAAAAGACTAACGTACTACCTTAAGTAAAGCCTTACCCCACAATTCTCCCAGCTTAACAGCCCCTTTGGCATTGGGATGAAGGTAAAAAGTACCAGCGTTTCCCTCTTCGGCAAACAAATCGGTGGCATAATTTGTCCTAAAATAGCCAAAGCCATCTATGTCTCCACAGTAAACCCTGTCGGGATGAGTTACAGCATAGGCTTCCACCAGCTGATTAATCTCAGCAAAATATCTTTCCAACCGATTGAGCCCTTCCTTCAGATACATTGCTCCATTGTACGTGTTGGGACTATACCATATCGGACGGTGCAAAACAATTCTACTGTCCGGATAAAGAGCAAGCAACTCATCAACAATTACTTTCACATTTGTTTTGTACTGTGCAGGCTGTACAGGAGATCCATTTGGACCCTTAATAGCACTATCGTTTGTGCCAAGCATAAGCGAAAATACCAGCGTTGCCTCCTTATCCGTTTTAAACACATCAGCCGCCTGTTTAACTTTCAGAAACAACGTCTGGGTTGCAGGCAGAAAATCCACCGTTGTAGAACCACTCACGCCCTGATTAGAGAACTTAACGCCCGCCACTTCCTGCTGCAGAGTCAGATACTTCACTGCCTGGACAGGCGGAGCCTCATGGGCCGGATCTGCTAGCAAAGCACCCTGCGTTATACTGTTTCCAACAAAAACAACATTAACATGCTGCTTTTCTCCCTTATCCTCCGCATAACCGGTAAGTCCGGCGCACAGCGCCAGGACTAGTAAAATCCAATGTTTTTTCATCGTTATACTAAAACAAAATTAGGGAGCGAATATAAAGATAATTATTTAAACCATCCTTCAACAAGCTCTTTATTCTCATCTTTCCAACGTTCTGCCGCCTGTGTTTCAGACATTGAATCGTCAGCCATATAATTCATAAGGCTACCAATTTGCTCGTTTGTCAAATTAAAATTGGCAAAGAATCCGGCTGCCACGCTATCCTTTTCAGAAAAACCTTTGGTAGCAATAATTTTGATAATCTCGGCCCCGCCGTAAATTCCTTTGGGATCCTTCAGGAACTTAAGGTCGTAACGAGAAAACATCCAATGAGGTGTCCATGCAGTAACTACGATCCACTCTTTGCTGTCGATCGACTTCTTCAAAAGAGCTGTCATAGCCGGACCGCTAGACGATTGCAACTTCATATCAAGCTTATAGGCCTCAATAGCTTTATCCGTGGAAGTCATAATTCCTGCACCAGCATCTATACCCACAATATTCCCGCCAAACTTATCCTTATTCGTCTTAAGCTCATCTATTGAATTAATTGTAACATAAGAAGGAACAACCAAACCTATTTTCGCATTATTAAATGATTCACCCAATACCTCCAGCTTGTCGCCGTATTGTTTCATGTAATCCGCATGAGTAACCGGCATCCATGCATCCATAAACACATCCGCTTTCCCGGTGGAAAGCGAAGCGAAAATGGGAGCAATATCCGCATTCTTCAACGAAACAACATATCCTTTTTCTTCCAGCGCTACTTTGGCCAGATTAGTCATAGCAATACCTTCTGCCCAATTAGCATAAGCGATAGCTATTTCTTTTGAGTCTTTTTGTGCTGAACCGGAACATCCGGTAATTAATAAAAGGAAACCCAATAACAATGATAAACTTACTACAATACAAAAACGTTTCATATACTTAACTAGTTAAATTAATACTATTTTTATTTTTTATTTTTTCCAAATCCCTGTGTTATTCTGTCCAATATAATCGCCAAAATAACAACCGCTATACCTCCTTCAAAACCCAATCCTATTTTCATTTGGGTAATACCCTTTAGAACAATTTCGCCAAGCCCTCCTGCCGAAATCATAGCAGCAATTACAACCATGGAAAGAGACATCATTATGGTCTGATTTACTCCCGTCATGATTGTGGGCAAGGCCAGCGGAAGCTGTACCTTTAACAACATCTGGCTGGGCGAAGCACCATAAGAACGGGCTGCTTCCACAATATCTTTTGGAACCTGACGTACTCCCAGATCTGTTAAACGAACCACAGGAGGCATTGCAAAAATGATTGTGGCAAAAGCTCCGGGAACCGGACCAAGGCCAAAAAACAATACCGCAGGAATAAGATAAACAAATGCCGGCATTGTTTGCATCAAATCGAGCACAGGTCGTAAAGTCTTGGATACGTTAGGTTTCTTAGCAGTCCATATCCCCAGCGGAACACCCAAAAGCAACGCAATGAAAGTAGACGAAAGCACAAGAGCCAAGGTCTGCATGGTGGCTTCCCAGAAACCCATTCCATAAATAAAGAAAAGACCAACCAGAGTTAAAAGAGCGGTCCCCTTCCCTGCCTTGAACCAAGCCAATGCAGCAAGAGCCACTATCAGCAAGTAAAAAGGAACCCACATCAAAGCTTGATCAAAAGCCTCAATTCCACCTCCTATACCCGCATTTATTGCATCAAAAAAAGGAGCAAAATTATCCGTAAGCCAGGAAATGGCTATTTCTATATATTTTCCAACATGTATCATAAGTCTATCGCATTTTGAATTATTTTATCAATTTCATTTTGATCCTTTCCGGTCATCTCAATAATAATTGACGAAGGAGACACCACTCCCAGTAACACATTATCTTCACTTACCACCGGTATGGCCTGTTTTATTTTAGGTAATAAGGTTAGCATATCCTCAACCGTAGTAGTTTCCAGCACAGAAGGCACCTCACTAACAATAACTGAATCAATTTCCTTTATTCCTTGTTTACGGAGATTAACAACATCCTTCAATGATATTTCGCCTAAAAATTTACCATCCGCACCCACCACAGGTAATGCAAACAAGTTTTTTTCGCGCATCTTACGGATTATCGCCTCGGGGCCTTCTTTTTTCAAACGAACTATCACCGGATTCTTTCGCATAATGGCAGCAGCAGTAACAATTCTACCCCTACCCACGTTCTCAACAAAACGAGCCACATAATCATTGGCAGGCTCTGTAAGGATTTCTTCGGGAGTACCCACTTGCACTACTTCTCCATCCTTCATAATAGCTATACGATCACCCAATTTAATTGCCTCGTGCAAATCATGAGTAATAAAAACAATTGTTTTCTTCATCTTTTCCTGCAACTGAAGTAATTCATCCTGCATCTGTTCCCGAATCAATGGATCGAGAGCCGAAAAAGCTTCATCCATTAATAATACAGAAGCATCATTTGCTAATGCTCTTGCCAGCCCAACACGCTGCTGCATACCTCCGGACAACTCATTTACACGTTGATTTTCGTATCCCTTCAACCCAACAAGATCTACAGTCTGTAAAGCTTTACTCTCTCGCTCTTCTTTTTTAACACCCTGCAATTCAAGTCCAAAGGCAATGTTACTAAGTACCGTTCGGTGAGGCAAAAGCCCAAAATGCTGAAAGACCATAGCCAATTCGGTTCTCCTCAAGAGCTGTAACTCTTTATCTGACTTTCGGGTTATATTATCACCATTAATAAATACATCACCAAGTGTAGGTTCGTTCAATCGGTTAAGACATCGAAGCAAAGATGACTTTCCACTACCGGAGAGCCCCATAACCACGAAAACTTCACCCTCCATAATTTCCAAATTTACATTTCGAACAGCCACAGTACATCCGCTGGATTTCAATATCTCGGCTTTATCTTTACCCTCCATTAGCATTCTTTTGGCCTTCGACTTATCGTGACCAAAAATGATAGAGAGATTTTTTATTTCAATTTTTTCTTTCATATTTTCTCTTTTAAAAATAATACCCCAAATTAAGATTGGCACGTCCATGCCAGGAATTGCTACTTCCACCTTCAGCAAAAGCGTTGGTCCATTCCGGACCCAACCAGGCTTGATTCTTTCCTAATGCGTAGTCAGCGTACGCATAAATGCTACCTACTGTAATCATACAACCTGTTACATTCTGGAAACTATCCTTAAACCCATTCGCACTTTTATCCATCCAACCAAAATCATTATAAAACTGCAAGTCAGAAACGGGTCCCCAGGCAACCGGAACCGTATAAGAAAGCCCCGCGGTATACAAGTTCGCTCTCGAAGCCACCGCATAAGGAGCTCCATAGGCAGTCATCATAACTACATCGCGCGTATCACCCTCTTTGTTTTCGGGGTTTTTATCGTAAGAAGCCAATTCTAACTTAAGATTCCAGCGATTGTAATTCATTTCATAATGCACAGCCAAGGCGTTATGATTGCCATTCTTCATTGTTTCAATATTATACAAACCACCATACATGGCAGAAACACCCAGGCGATGCTTTACAGCATTTCCGAATGAATAGAAAAGCTGACCATTTAGCTGATTATTTTCTTTATTGTTCCCGGCCACATCATAAGCATAACGACTGTCGGACAAAGGCGAAGCAGAAGCAAAATCAAGTTCTTCGGCATTTTTAAAAAATGCAAGCGCATATTCCCATTTGGCATCTTTATGAACATATTTTATTCCCATATCAGAATCGTCTTCCAAACCTGCGTAATAATTTATCTGAAAGAAATAACTATGCGAATTAAAAGGAGTAATACCAAAAGGAACCCGGGTAAGACCAACCTGTAACTGATCTTCGGGAGAAAACGCATACCCCATCCATCCGGATTTCAGCATACTTCCACCAGCGCTTTTTGCATAGAACCGATATTCGGCATCAAGGAGAACCTTTTTATAGGATGCATTTACATTTAGCCTAAAAACATCGAAACCAAAATCGCCTCCCCGATCTTTATTACCCTCCTTCCAATCGGAATAATTGTAATTAAAACGCAGAGCACCTCCAATAGAAACCTTTGGAATCTCATTTTGTACCTGAGAAGTTGCAACAAACGACGTCGCTAGAAATAAAGATATTAGCAGCTCTTTATGTCTCATAAAGTAGTTGTTTTATGCCAGACGACAGCAAACAGATGTCTTAGCCAAAAAATCAATTCGGCTACTGGCTGATTAATAAATTGTAATAAAAGCAGGAGTGTAGATTAAGCGAAAAAAAATGCTTTGGAAGTAAAAAGAAATTAGATTCGGAACAAACCAAAAAATGATATTCTTACTAACAGAAAAACCCTGCTTTTTTTATTGATAATGCAAATGTAAGAAAAAAGAACCAGACTACCAAATATCTAACTCATAATAATTCAGTCCATTACAGAATTTCGCGTCTTAAAGCCTGTTTATCCAGGATACGAATCTGCCTTCGGTCCTGCATGATAAGGCCCTCCTCTACCAGCTCGTAAAGCACTTTTGCAAGAGCAGGTCTGGTTACTCCAAAATGATCGGCAAGTTCTTGCTGAGTCTCTTCCAGAATTAAATCGGACGAGTTGTTTCCAACCCTTTCCAACAAATAAAATATCAGTCGGGTACGAATGGTTTTGCAGGAAAGAAGCCTCAGTTTATCCGTCAGACAAAGCATGCAGGAAGCGCTAAACTGAAGGAAATTTTTCAGAAAAACCTCATTATTCAACAAGGATAACATCACCGAATCGCGGGTTACCATCATAATCACTGAATCTTCCAGCACGGTTACATTCACAGGAAAACGGTTATTCTCACCAAACACAAATGCGGAAGCAATCGGACGAGAGGCTGCAATGGTTTCTATACGAAGTGCTGCTCCGGAGCGATCTATCATTTCTGTTTTCACCTTTCCGGATAGCAAAAGGTAAAGATGCTTACATAGATCGCCTGCACGCACCACTATTTCACCTTTTTTGAATGAAGAAACAGAATAATCGAGACCAGCCAGAAAGGGTCCTTGCTTATCTGCCTGTATTCCGGAAAATAAAGGAATAGAAAACAACTTGTAATCTTCCATGACGATGAATAAGTAAGTTAAACAAAGTCTTTTATTCTTAAAAGGTAAACATCTTCAAAAATAGCATTTTTTCTAAATATACAAGAACAAATAGATTATATTGTAATAAATATTACAAAATAATTGTTTGTTAATCAATATCTTTACCTCATTATAAACCACAACAACCGAAGAATCCGTATGAAGATAACCAAATTCATTGATAAGATTCTCCCCTCGAGGCGATGGAAGATTTATGCCATCCTGTTTTTTGGTGTTGTCTGCGGACTCGGATTCTACACAGTGTACGCCTCCAGGGCTGCCAGTTATCTGTCCGATAATCCCTCCACGTGTGTAAACTGCCATATCATGTCGCCTTTTTATGCCACCTGGAATCACAGTTCGCACGCCAGAAACGCCACATGCAACGATTGTCATGTACCCCAGGACAATGTTTTCCGCAAATATTACTTTAAAGGCAAAGATGGCATGCGTCACGCCTCCATTTTCGCGATACGAGGCGAAGAACAGGTTATTCAGGCAATCGACGAGAGTGCCTCCGTGATAATGGAAAACTGTATACGCTGCCATACGCAGCTAAATACCGAACTGGTAAAAACAGGTAGGATGAACTACGATATGGTAAAAGCCGGCCAAGGAAAAGCCTGCTGGGATTGCCACAGGGACATTCCGCACGGAGGAACCAACAGTTTATCATCTACCCCAAACGCCCTGGTGCCTTATCCTAAATCGGACACCCCGGAATGGCTTAAAAAATTACTATCCGAACAATAATTAAAACCTGAAAATACTATCTTATTATGGAGAAGAAAATAAAATCATGGCAAGGTTGGCTTCTGTTTGCAGGAAGCATGATCGTAGTTTTTATATTGGGGATGCTGGCCTCGTCTATCAACGAACGGCGAGCCGAAATTGTTACCATATTCAATAACAAAAAGACAGACATCAAGGGTATCGAATCAAGAAACGAAGTGTTTGCCGACAATTACCCGCGGGAATACAATACCTGGCTGCAAACAGCAGATACAAGCTTCCGCAGCGAGTTTAACGGAAATCAAATGGTGGATGTACTGGCTCAGCGGCCCAACATGGTAATCCTTTGGGCTGGTTATGCTTTTTCCAAGGATTATTCTACACCCCGCGGACATATGCACGCCATAGAAGATATAGTTCATACGCTGCGAACCGGAGCACCTGTGTCCGACACAGACGGACCCCAGCCTGCCACCTGCTGGACCTGTAAAAGTCCGGACGTTCCACGTATGATGCAGGCTGTTGGCGTCGAAAACTTTTATAAAGCCAAATGGGGAGCCATGGGAAGCGAGATTGTTAATCCCATAGGATGTGCCGATTGCCATGAACCCGAAAAGATGAATCTGCAGATAAGCAGACCGGCGCTGATTGAAGCCTTCGAAAGACAAGGACGGGATATCAAGCAAGCCTCTTTGCAGGAAATGCGTTCGCTGGTATGCGCCCAATGTCACGTGGAATATTTCTTTAAGGGAGAAGGGAAATACCTCACCTTCCCCTGGGACAAGGGGATGACCGTCGAAACCATGGAAACCTATTACGACGAAAACGAATATGCCGACTATACCCATTCGCTAAGCAAAGCGCCCATGCTGAAAGCACAACATCCCGACTATGAATTATCGCAAATGGGCATACATGCCCAGCGCGGAGTGGCTTGCGCCGATTGTCACATGCCTTACATGAGCGAAGGAGGTGTGAAGTTCAGCGACCATCATATCCAAAGTCCGCTTGCCATGATAGACCGCACTTGCCAGGTTTGCCACAGGGAAACCGAAGAAACGCTGCGAAACAATGTATACGACCGTCAGCGAAAAGCCAATGAACTACGCAACCGTCTTGAATCCGAACTGGCAACCGCCCATATTGAAGCGAAGTTTGCCTGGGAAAAGGGAGCAACCGAAGCACAAATGAAACCGGTACTGAAAGCACTTCGGGCAGCCCAGTGGCGTTGGGATTTTGCTGTAGCCTCGCACGGAGGAGCCTTTCATGCACCGCAGGAGTTTCAGCGGATACTCGGACACGGACTCGATAACGCCATGCAGGCCCGCATAGCAACTACCAAAGTACTTGCCAGCTTAGGCTTTACAGGCGATGTTCCTCTGCCGGACATCTCAACCAAGAGCAAAGCACAGGCCTATATCGGTCTGGATATAGCAAGCGAAAAACAGCTGAAAGACGAATTCATAAAAACAATAGTCCCCGAATGGCTAAAAAAAGCAAAGGAAAACAACCGACTAAAAGATAAAAACTAAGTTATGTGGAAACATCCGTGGGGATATATGGAGGGAGCTGTAATCTGTTTCGGTCTGTTTATTACCGGAACAATCTTGCAACTTACAGTAGGTCCGGTAAACACCATCCTCTTTCAATTCCCTGTTAATCTTATTTTTGCAGGAATATATTGGGTATGTATGCTTATCATGCACCTGAACAAAAAACGCAGCGCCATCATCCGGTGGCTATCCGGCATGGAAGCCAGTCTAACTGCCATCGGAGCATTTCTGCTTATGGTCTTGATAATGGGGCTCAACAGGCAGACTCCGGTACAATCCGACATACATCCCGATGGAATAGTGGCAGATATAGGATTCAGTCAACTCACCTCTTCCTGGTCCTTTCTGCTTATCTTTCTTTACATGGTTACCATTCTTTTGCTAACCACACTCCGGAAAGGACTTAAATTCAAGATCGCGAACATTGGATTTCTGCTAAACCACATCGGACTGTCTGTCGTACTCTGGGGAGCTATACTGGGCAGCGGAGACATGCAGCGGTTGCATATGGTTGCACAAACAGGCAATCCCGAATGGAGAGCATCCGACACGATGGGAAAAATAAGCGAACTTCCGCTTGCCATTCAGCTGGAACAGTTTACCATCGACGAGTATCCGCCCAAAGTAATGCTTATCGATAACTTTACAGGCGTAAGTCTACCGAATGGAAAACCAGAAGTGCTTTCCATGGAAAACGATTCGCTTAACGGCAAACTGCTGGACTGGCAACTCACCGGAAGCAAGTATTTGCCCAGGGCCGCCTGGATACAGGGAAGATATATTTCCTATCAGAACGAAGGAGCCACTGCCGCCCTGTACGTAAAAGCCAAAAACCTGAAGTCGGGCGCCAAAAAAGAAGGATGGGTAAGCTACGGAAGTTTTATGTTTCCACATCAAGCCCTGGAGCTGGATAATGGAAAAAGTCTGGTGATGCCGCCCTGCGAACCAAAACGATTCGCTTCCACAGTTACCGTATTTACAAAAGAGGGCAAAAGTATTCCGGCAACCATCGAAGTAAACAAACCCCTCAAAGTAAACGGATGGAAAATATACCTGTTGGGCTACGACGAATCCAGGGGCAGATGGAGTAAAACATGTACTTTCGAGCTTGTAAAAGACCCCTGGCTACCGGTTGTATACACAGGTATTGTCCTGATGCTTGCCGGAGCTTTTCATCTGTTTCTTTTCACAAAAACAAGGAGAAAAAAGATATGACCTGGGATTATTTCGGTTGGATTGTGCTGGCATCCTCTCTTTGCTGGACAGCAGGAGCCCTCATTGCCTGGAAGGAAACGAGCCGCCCCCTTGCTGTGGGGATAACCGCCTCGGGCATCCTTCTATTCTTTCTCTTTATCATCGGATTATGGATTTCGTTGGAACGCCCTCCCCTCCGCACCCTTGGCGAAACCCGGCTGTGGTATTCCTTTTTCTTACCGCTCGTAGGGCTAATTACTTACATTCGGTGGAATTACAGATGGATCCTCTCTTTCAGCACACTGATGGCCATTGTCTTTTGCGTGATAAACCTGCTTAAACCCGAAATTCACAACAAAACGCTGATGCCGGCCTTGCAAAGTCCCTGGTTTGCCCCGCATGTAATTGTGTACATGTTTGCCTACGCAGTACTTGGCGCAGCTTTCCTTGTAGCCCTTTACCTGCTGTGGAAACAAAAGAGTAAGTCGGCCGCCAGCAAATACATGGAGCTGAGCGACAACCTGGTATACGTAGGCATAGCCTTCCTTACCATCGGAATGCTGTTCGGCGCCATCTGGGCCAAAGAAGCCTGGGGGCATTACTGGAGCTGGGACCCAAAGGAGACCTGGGCGGCAGCCACCTGGCTGGGATACCTGCTCTACATTCATCTGCGGAAGCACCAGCCCGAAAGTCATACCGCCGCGCTGGGAATAGTTATTTTCGCCTTTGTTTTACTGCAAATATGCTGGTTCGGAATCAATTACCTCCCCGCTGCACAAGGGAGCAGTATCCATGTATATAACATGTAAGCAATTAAATGACATGCAAAATGAAAACACCAATCAAGAACCTTTTAGTATGTATGCTGCTGTTGGCGGCCTCCGCTTTGCAGGCACAGGAAGAATTCAGTATCTCAACCCAGATACGGTCGCGGGCAGAATATCGAAACGGCTCCATTTTTCCCCGCTACCAGGGAGACGATCCTGTATTTTTTGTAAACACCCGCGCCCGACTCTCCATGGAATTCAAAAGAAGCGACCTTTTAATGAAGTTTTCTGGTCAGCATGTTGGGGTATGGGGACAAGATCCTCAGATCGAGAAAGAGGGTCGGTTTATGCTGAACGAAGCCTGGATTCAATTACCTTTCGGAAATGGATTCTTTGTTAAGGCCGGTCGGCAACAACTGGCTTACGACGACGAACGGATTCTTGGTACGTTAGACTGGAACAACTCCGGACGGTGGCATGATGCACTTAAAATAGGTTACGAAGGTGTTAGGCGATCAGCGCATTTGTTACTTGCCTACAATCAGAAAACCGAACCTTACGCCGGTATGGATTACTTTTACACCGATGCTCAGCCTTACAGATCCATGCAGGGACTTTGGTATAAGGAAAACTTCAGCAAAAAGTTTACGGCTTCGCTTTTGTTCCTCAATCTGGGACTGGTTACCGGCAATGGCTCCGAGCCATCTATCGATTTAAAATATATGCAAACACTGGGAACAAACCTAAACTTCAAAACAGCCGATTGGAATCTGTATGGAACCTTTTACTATCAGTTTGGGAAAAATCAACAAAAGCAGCATGTGCAAGCCTGGATGTGGGCGGCAAAAGCCGACTACAAGATAAACGACCTGTGGACGATAACGCTGGCAAGCGATTACCTGAGTGGCGATAATCACCCATCCGAGGGAACTTCGTGGGCATTTAATCCATTATATGGCACCCATCATCGATTTTATGGCGCCATGGATTACTACTATGCCTCCGGATTTCTTTCCAATATGGCTCCCGGTTTGTGGGATAACCAACTGGGAGCGTCCTTTAAGGCCAATACTGCAGTAACTTTACAAGGAAACATTCACCTGTTTTCGACCACTACAGATCCCAAGGAGCGATGGCTTACCAGCACCCTTGGCAAAAGTATGGGAAGCGAAATGGATCTGTCGTTCGACTGGCTGATACGTAAGGATGTAAGGCTTTCGGGAGGCTATTCAGTCTACTTTGGCACACCAACCATGGAAATGTATAAAGGAGGCAGTGAAGACTCGTGGCAAGACTGGGGATGGGTTTCCCTCAATGTGAATCCACGTGTGTTTATTTCTAAATGGTAAAGAACG
>JAGPJL010000022.1 GCA_018054455.1 Parabacteroides sp. | reverse complement strand
AAATGAATTTTCCTCCTTCAAAAAGAGGATGTATTTTCAGTTTTTATCCAAAAAGTGAAGGCTATGATGGCAAAAGTGAAGGATTTTTAGTGAAAAGTGAAGGCTATTTAGAGCTGGCCTTCACCGACAGGTGCTTGATTATCTGATTGATAAGGGCAAAAGTGAAGGAGTGAAGGCTATTTTTAATATAAACTTTCCCGGGAAGAGAAAAAAGTCCGGTGAAAGGTGAATTTTTTCCCGGTACTTTTTGGTCAGAAAGTATATACTTTGAGTCGCCAAAGTATATACTTTAGCAACTCAAAGTCCTATGTTTGAAAGTTCAAAATTGTATTAATTTTTTAGCTTATTATTGCTTCTGCTTTTGCGCTTCACGGCGGGCTTTTTCGCGGTCGCGGAGTTTTTGCTGATAGAGCTTTTCTTTTTCTTTGCGCTCTGCTTCACGTTTTTTGAGCTGTTGTTTGTATTCGCGTTCTTTTTGTTTGCGAAGAGCCTCCCGTTCTTTGATCTTTTGCTTGCGGGCAGCTTCGGTTTGTTTGAGACGTTCCTTTTGCTCTTTTTCAAGGTTCTTTTCGCGATTGGCTTTGGCTGTAAGTAAAGCCTGATTCTCTTCTTCCTGTTTTTTCAGAATATCAGCACGTTCTTTGGCCTTTTGTTCCTGCAATTCTTTTTCAATTTTTTGCTGTGCTTCGAATTCGTCGCGTTTTTGTTTTTTGAGAGCTTCTGCTTCTGCAGCTTCACGGGCACGTATCGCCTGAATTTCTTTCAGGGTTAGTTCTTTGGTTTCCGGAATTTGAACTGCAGGAATACTGTCTGCCTGCGTAACAACTTCCTGTTGAATAGTAATTGCCGGCGAAATTATTGCTGCTTTTTCAGACTCTGTTTCCTGTACCTCAAGATCGGAAACAGCCGGAGTCTCCGAAGTTTTGACAGGTTCTTCGGCCTCTTCCGACAAACGTGCACGCCAGCGGGCAACGATTTCGGGTGCTGTTTCGCCGTAGTTTTGGTTGAAGAAGGAGATGTATTCGTCCAGTGTCTTTCCGTGAATAAGTGTTTCGTAGTTGGTTTCAGAGATAGGGAGTATGCCAACGGTTTTTTCAATGGCTGAGGCATAGCCCGATTCCTGATGAATCATCTTGTAATACTGGAGAATTTCGTCCAGGCCAACAAACCCGCGTATGAAAAGCATACTCATCTCTCCGAAGGATTCTCCGCTCAAATCGAACTCTTTCACCATAAAGTTAGCGAAGTTGAAGGCCGCTACGGTAAACAGTAATTGATTGCGGTCGGCTTTCCCTGTGGGATAGATCAGCAACATACGGTAAGGTTCGCTTACTCCGGCAGTAAATACGCGCGCAGAATCGCTGATGGCAAGTTCTCCGTTCTCACCCAGACCGAATCGCAGGTTCCATTTCATTCCGGTTATACCTCCCTGAACCATGGACCGGCCACGCAATACGCCCTTCAGCATTTCGCCGGCCAGTTCGGTAACATCGGCTTTGGGGTATTTTTCAACTAAGGCTTTCAGCGCGTCTTTAAAGCGGTTGGCATCGCCCGACTGTACATACGTAAGTGCTTCGAGGAAGGTAAACTTGGGTAGAAGTTTAGACAGCGGATAGGCTGAGGTTACTTCCCTATAGTTTTTCCTTACCAGACTTGTGTCGCCGGCAAGGTAATGGTTGTAGGTAGCTTCGTAAATAGAATCCTGCACCCTGTCCATCATCTGCATATTGTAAACATAGTTGGGATCGGAAACTGCCACGGTGTAATCACTTTCCGGGAAGCTGCGTGTTAGTTTATCTTTATACTTAGCTGTAAGTAAAGGGTCTTCCAAACGCAGCGACATAAGGTACAACTGATAATAGCTTTCCAAACGATATTCATTCTCTGGAAAACGTCGTTCCAACGTCTCGAATGTTTCGATAGACAGCGGGAGATCTTCCAACTTGTCTTTGTATATTTTCGCCATGTTATAAAGTCCGTCGGCAATTATCAAATCAGACGCCTTCAGGTCTTCTTCGGTAAGCGGAAGCTGTTGCAGATAAAACGCAGGATCTTTGGGGTCTTGTGCAGCTACCGGAGTCGACAGGCTATCAGACGGAGATAGGCCAATGGCGGATGAGTCCGGGTTATTACCCGCAAGGGCACTTCCTAAAGCATCTGCCGAAGTTTCCTGAAATGTGTTCATCGCTTTTTTAAGTCGCCGCCAGTTGTCTTCCAGCATTCGCCGTCCCCACCTGTTTTGGAATTGTCTTTTTCCATCGGCAACTGTTTGGGAATTATAGAAATAGAAAGACGACTCGCCTGCAGCAACGGGTAATGTCACTGTTTTGGTTTCTGTACCTGCCCGGTTTATTCCGGTTCCTTTGGCTCCCTGTTCCGCCAGATAAGCCGCTTTTTCGGCAGCCTTCTTTTGTTCCTCTTCCTCCTTTTTTACCTTTTCAATGATTTTTCCGATCACTGCCATGCGCTCAGGTTCACTCATTTTTGCAATGGTTTGCAAGCTATCCTGCAAATGAACGGCTTCGCTGTGGATAACAAACTCGTCCAGGATGGCCGATTGCTTAGCCACCCGTTCGTATTCCCTGTGTGTCTTTCCTAAAGCCGACAATGCACCAAGGAAACAAGGCTGAGCCTTTGCATAGGCTCGCTGCTTAAAGTAGATATCGCCAAGTTTAAGCTGACAAATGGCTTTGTCAAGTCCGTTACGGGTGCTTTTCTCAATGGCTTTTTCGTAGTTTTGTATAGCATTGATTGTGTCCTGCTGACTCATATATACGTTGCCTATGGCATAGTACACCTGGTCTTGATACTCCACATTCTTTTCGCTGCGCGCCATTCCCTTTAACTTACGTATTACTTTTTCATAGTTACCTCCGGGAAAGACTTCCGTCTGACGGATACGTGCGGCAAATTCCATTTCGTAGGGAGGATTGGCATTTGCCACCTGTCCGAATGTTTTATATGCAAGTCCGTCTAACCCTTCTCCTGCATATAATTGTCCCAGCAGATACTTCATGCGGGTACGCTGCAGGTGCTTCTTTTCTGCCTTGATAGCCGTGATGAGGTAGGGGATAGCTTCCTTGTTTTGCTTGTTTTTAATCAGGTAATCGGCATACACTGTGGCATACAGTTTCTGCTTATTTTTGGGAATGCCTCCCGTATTCAACTTATTGAGAATGTCTTCAGATTCGTAAATCCATCCCATCTCCGAATAACATCTGGCCTGCCAGAGCTTAGACTCGGCAATCATCTCCTCGTCTTGTGCGTAATGCCGGGCAATATAAGAGAAGGTTGCCGAAGCCTGCAGGAAGTCGGCGTTGTAGAACTGTCCCTGACCCATCATCAGCCAGCATTTTTTCAGAAACGGATTGTATTCTTCCTGTTCCTGTTCGGCTCTTTGCTTGGGATCGTTACGCCACCCGGCTTTCTTAGGCGGTTTGGTTTTTATGGAATGGAGTTTGATTGCCTTGTTGCTTTTTTCGATGGCACGGTCGAAAGAACCGCCTGTAGTTGTCTTGTTCTTTTCCTTGGCACTGATTGGGAACATAGGAAGCTGTTCCGTGTAATTATCCTTGTGTCCGTTCTGGAGAGACATCAACGATTCATCAAAAGAAGTTTTGCCGTTGTAGTAGATGTTATACCTGGATGTAAAGGCATGATAAAACCGGCTGGACATCGTATTTTCCTTGGTACTACACGATGCCAGCAACACAAACACAAATAATGCGCTTATATAGCCGGTCTGCTTTTTCAATATTGCCTGAATTAACAATGATATAAACAGGAATCAGCCTGTTTTATTGTTTGCGGCGAAAGAATAATAGCCCCTTGGCAATCAAAAAGAAGATAATCAGCACCAGGATGATAAAGGCGCCCGAGGGAACATTAAGAAAGTAAGAAAGAATCAGTCCAGCCAGACAACCCAGGAATCCAAGAACAACGCTTCCCAATATAATTTTGTTGAAGTTGGATGTAAATAGATTTATTGTTATCTGGGGTATGGTTACCATGGACATAAGCAGCATAATCCCGACAAGACGAATGGATAGGACAATGGTTACCGCTATAAAAAACATCATGGTATATTCTACCAGCTTTACCGGCAGACGTTGCGTAACGGCAAAGTCGTTGTCGAAAGCCACATACAAGATTTCCCGGTGAAACAGTAGAAAGAAAATGATAAGCACTGTTGCCAGTACTCCGATCCAGAGTATGTCGGTATATGAGATTGTAAGGATATTCCCGAAAAGGTAAGCCGACAGGTTAGGGGCGAATCCCGGGGTAAGAAAGATAAAGATAACACCGAGGGCCATGCCAAGCGACCAGAAACCTGCTATGGCAGAATCTTCCCTGATACCTTGCTTCCGGCTAACCCATTCCACCCCGAAGGCAGACATGACCGAGAAGATCAACGCTGTTAGAATGGGATTGACTCCAGCATAGAAACCAATGCCTAATCCTCCAAAGGAAGTATGCGTAATTCCTCCGGTTATAAATACAAGCCGGCGAGACACAATATAGGTCCCAACTATACCGCAGGCAATGGCGGTAAGCAGGCTTCCAAGCAAAGCATTCTGGAAAAAGGCGTATTGCAGCAGATCTGTCATAGGGTCAGGCGTGTATACGTCGTTCGCCAAGAATCAGAAAAGCTTCGTCTTTTAGCGCATCGGGTAATTCAATTCCCCGAAGCTGTAAACTACGAATCCATCCTGCCACTTCTACTTCTTTCAGCGTATAAAGAACTTCACGGAATTCTTCTACTTCTTTTTCATTGTAAGCATCGGATTCGGTTCCCAGAAACCGATCCAGCTCCTCGTCATCGTAGTATTCAATTTTCTTGCTTACGGCAGCCAAAAGACTGTCTTTTTCGCAGGTTTCGTGCTGACCGCAACAACCTTCTGAAAGTTCCTGTGCTTCGGGTATCTCTTTGATTTCCCCGCGTTCCAGCATGCCTTCCAGTTTTTTATTCCGGAAATAGCCTGCAACGGCAGCAAGTATGCCTAAAACAATGATTCCAATAACTATATACCACATAAAGCCAATAATTTAGTCTTTTATTTCAAAACCAGCCTTACGCAAGTCGTCCCAGTAATGGGGATATGACTTGCTTACTACCTGAGGCTCTGCAATACAGATTCCTTGCGGAATAGCGAATGCCGCCGGAGCAAAGGCCATAGCCATGCGATGGTCTTCGTAGGTAGCAATAACCGGATGTTCTTCCGGTTCGCATCTTTCGCCGTTCCATGTCAGTACGCTGTTTCCTTCAACCGTAAGCAGGTAACCCAGTTTCTTTAATTCTGTCCGCAGCGCCTCGATACGATCGGTTTCCTTTATCTTCAGACTTTGCAAGCCGGAAAATCGGAACGGTATGTTAAGTAACACACAAGTAACAACAAAAGTTTGCGCCAGGTCGGGTTCGTTTACAAAGTTATAGACAAGCTTGGCGCAAAGATTGCCATTTTTTTTCAGTGTTACGCCTTTGTCGGTAAATGTGGTACTTACACCCAATTGGGTAAAAATACCTGCAACAGCTGCATCTCCTTGTAAACTATTTTTAAATAATCCGAGCAATTCAACTTCGGCATCCTTATTGAGCGCCGCCATCTGATACCAATAAGAAGCGCCACTCCAATCCGATTCCACTGTAAACGGAATAGGCTTATATTCCTGAGGAACCACCTTGATGGTCTGTCCGGTCCAGCTTGCCTTGACTCCAAATTGTTCCATCAGTTGTAAGGTAAGCAGGATGTAGGGACGTGATATAACATTTCCTTCCAGATGAATGGTAAGCCCATTCTCCATGAGAGGAGCTACCATCAGAAGAGCCGAGATATATTGCGAGCTTACACCTCCCGATAAAGAGATTTCGCCACCCTGCAGCGCACTTCCGAAAATACGTAACGGAGGATAGCCCTCTTTTTCGATATATTCGATGCGGGCTCCCAGCGAATTAAGCGCGTCGACAAGTAGCTTGATTGGACGGTTCTTCATTCGTTCAGTTCCTGTAATGGTCCATTCTCCAACAATCTTGGAAAGGAATGCCGTAAGGAACCGCATGGCAGTACCTGCAGCCTTAATATCAAAATCCTTGCTGTCTGAGTTTAACGCAGCTACCATCACTTCGGTGTCGTCGCAATCGGACAGATTAACGATATCGTAGGGGCTATAACTCAGGGCATGCAGTATTAATGCGCGGTTACTTATACTTTTGGAAGCCGGCAACTGGATAGAGGCCTGTAACTTAGCAGGAGCTTTTATCTGATATTCCATTGTCTGATTTCTGTTCGTTAGGAACTGCAAAAGTACGGAATTTTATCGGATTGTACCTCGTTTATTAGTAATTATACCCTATCTTTCTTTACCTTTGTGATTCAATAGGAAAAGAATAAAGGATATGATTGTAGCGAGAGATACGGAGATATTGGAGGGAAAAGAACTGGTGGCTACCATTGGTTTCTTTGATGGCGTGCATTTGGGACATCAGTTTCTGATTGAAGAAATGCTTTCCGTTGCGCGCGCACGGAATCTTCCCGCTGCAGTAATTACCTTTCCTGAACATCCGAGGGCTGTCTTGCATGCTGATTATCAACCCAAATTGCTCAATAGCTTTGATGAAAAGCTGAAGCACCTGGATGCGACCGGTGTGGATTACTGTGTTGTGCTTGACTTTACCGTAGAACTTTCGCAATTATGTGCCAAAGACTTCATCCAGCAGATATTGTGCAAGCGTTTGCATGTGCATACGCTGCTCATTGGTTACGATCATCGTTTTGGACGTAACCGTGCCGATGGATTCGAACAATACGTGGAATATGGAAAGGAATGTGGCATGGAAGTTATTCAGGCATCGCCTTTTAGGCCCGGTACTTCCCATGTAAGTTCGTCGGAAGTAAGGAAGCAACTTGACCATTGTTTTGTGGAAAAGGCCTCGGAATTGCTGGGGTACCAGTATATGATTAAGGGAAGTATTGTGAGTGGATATAAGATTGGCCGGACAATAGGTTTCCCTACAGCCAATATTCGGGTGGATGAACCGTTTAAAGTATTGCCGGGGATTGGAATCTATGCTGTTTGGGTAGATCTTTTTGATGTACGGTATAAGGGAATGTTGTATATCGGTCGCCGTCCGACTATTGATAACGGCCACGACATTGCTTTGGAAGTAAATATTCTTGACTTCGAAGGGGATATTTATAATGCAGAACTGGAGGTAACTTTTGTTCGCTTTATGCGGGAAGATATTAAATTTGAAAGTTTGGAGGCATTGCGGAAACAACTGGAAATAGACAGGGTTGAGGTGGATGCCGTACTCTCCGGCTTACTATAAACAGATACATAATCTATAGGAATTATGAATGCTTTTTACGATGCATTGGATATTCTCAGTGGAATGATACGTATCCCGTCTTTCAGCCGGGATGAGAATGAAGTGGCTGATTTCCTTTCAGAAACCTGGGAAAAGGCCGGTTACAAGGTAAATCGTAAAGGAAACAACCTCTGGATGGTTGCTCCTGGTTTTGCGCTGGATAAACCTACCGTTTTGTTAAATTCGCATATCGATACTGTGAAGCCGGCTGCGGGTTGGAGCCGTGACCCTTTTGATGCCGATATGAGCGAAGACGACCGCCTCTATGGTCTGGGAAGTAATGATGCAGGTGCCAGTGTGGTTTCTTTGTATGAATCTTTTACTATCTTAAGCAAAAAGGAACAACCTTATAATCTTATTTTTCTTGCTTCCTGCGAAGAGGAA
The DNA here is from genome assembly GCA_018054455.1 of Parabacteroides sp. Classification (GTDB taxonomy): domain Bacteria; phylum Bacteroidota; class Bacteroidia; order Bacteroidales; family Tannerellaceae; genus Macellibacteroides. The sequence goes on along the minus strand of JAGPJL010000022.1, from coordinate 21,452 downwards.
GTCTCCGGAAAAAACGGACTCGAACTTGCTCTTACCGAGCTTCCGCCCATTCACTTTGCTGTAGTGGGTGAACCAACAGGCATGGAACCTGCCGTTGCCGAAAAAGGATTAATGGTGCTGGATTGTACGGCTATTGGCAAATCGGGACATGCAGCCCGCAACGAGGGCATCAATGCCATTACCTTGGCCATGAAGGATATCGAATGGTTTACTACCTACGAATTTCCTGAGAAAAGCGATTTCCTTGGTCCGGTTAAGATGACGGTTACGATTATCCATGCGGGTAGTCAGCATAACGTGGTACCCGACCGTTGTGAATTTACAGTTGATATCCGTACCAACGAGTTTTATTCCAACGAAGAGTTGTACAAACTGATTAAACGACATATTAACAGTGATGTGAAAGCCCGTTCATTCAGATTGAGTTCTTCGCGTACAGAAACATCGCATCCTTTCGTGCAACGTGCCCTGATACTTGGGAAAAAGCCCTTTGGCTCGCCAACATTGTCGGACCAGTCTCTGATGCGTTTTCCTTCTGTAAAGATGGGTCCAGGTATGTCTTCACGCTCGCACACAGCGGATGAATATATATGTCCTTCCGAAATAAGAGAAGCCATTGATACGTATATACGTTTGCTGGACGGTTTACACCTATAACAGATGCTGCGAAAAATAATAGAAACCATCGGGACACGTTACCTTATTGCCATCCTTAATCTGATACTTCTCTTTATTAATGCCCGGACATTGGGTGCTGCAGGGGTAGGAGTTATCGGCTTGGTGGTGGCTTCGGCCAATATTGTGATGATGTGCAACAGTGTGCTGAGCGGCAATACGATTGTTTACTTTATGAACCGCCATCCTTTTCTTTTGGTTTTTTTACCAGCCTATATATGGACTTTTTTGGCAGGTGGAGTTGCCTGTGTTGTATTGTGGGGAACCGGATTAATCCCCGAAGGGTATGTGATGCATGTGTATGTTTTGTCTGTTCTTTTTTCCCTTTCGGCAGCTAATGCGCGCTTCCTGCTTGGCTACGACCGTATGCGTGGTTTTAATCTGACATATACTTTGCAGGGAGGTCTGCTTTTTATAGCTGTTCTTTTACTTTATTACGGGTTAGAAATAAAATCGGTTGATGCCTATCTTTGGGGATTGTATTTTGCTTACGGTAGTGCCTGGTTTGTAAGTTTGATTCTTTTGCTTCCGTCATTCAAACCGGTTCCAATGAAAACATTACCAAAACTAACCGGAAAAATGTTACAGTATGGTCTTTGGGCAGGAGTAGATAATCTGGCTGAGCAGTTTACCAGTCGTGTAAACTATTTTCTTATACAGAGTTTTAGCGGGTTGGGTAGTGTAGGGCTGCTTGATGCCGGTACGAAGGTGTCGGAGAGTATATGGAACATAAGCCGGAGTGTTTCTTTTATTGCTTATGGTAATGTGGCGAAAACGGATGATGCCGCCATTCAGAAAAGGATTACCATCCAATTGGGAAAACTTACCTTTGCAGCTACTTTTACAGCGATGGCTCTCGTTTTACTGATTCCCGAATTTGTGTACACTTCATGGTTATTTGGTGAAGAGTTTAAAGGGATCCGAACTGTTATTCTATGTCTTTCGCCCGGGGTTGTGGCGTTGGCCTGTAACAGTATTCTTAGTCACTTTTTTATAGGAAGCGGGCGTATTCGTACAAGTGCTGCGTGTTCGTTAATTGGGTTATTGGTTTTATTGGGCACAGGCTCTTTTCTCATTCCTCTACTGGGAGTTATTGGTGCGGCCATTTCAGGAAGTATTGCTTTCGTTTCTATGCTTACATTTTCCACAGTCCTGTTCTGCCGCACATCGGGAGCCCATTTACGTGACTTCCTTTTTACGGCAGACGACCGTTCTTATCTTCGGGAAAAGACACAGTTATTCCTTTCCGGTTTCAAACATTCATAAATTGGAGAGGCTTAATCCAGCCAGGTAGCCGGATTAAGTTTGGTTTTCTCCTTCCATAGCTGGAAAGAGAGTATCGTTGCGTTCCCGTCTTCCGTATCCGTAAATATTTTGCCAATGGACTGGCGCGTCGATACCCTGTCGCCCGCTTTTACGTATACCTGGCTTAGGTTGCTGTAAACCGTCAGGTAATTACCATGTCTGACAATAACAGAATTGTTATATCCCGGTACTACAAATACACGGGTTACTTCGCCATTAAATACAGCGCGCGCATCTGCTCCCGGAGAAGTCTGGATGTCGATCCCGCTATTGTTGGTCCGCACATATTTTAAATCCTGATGCTGCTGCTCGCCAAAAGTACCAACTATGGTATGTCGGCCTGTTACAGGAAATGGCAGACGGCCCTTATTCCCGGCAAAGTTGTCTGACAGTTTTTTCTCTTCGCGGGTCATGGCATAACCGCCCTTTACCTCTGCTACACGTTCTGCACGTATGGGTTCCGGCTCTGGTTCCGGTTCTTCTTTTTCTTCCACTATTTTCTTGCCTGAGGCAGCTGCTTGTTTCTTTCTGATCTCTCTTGCTTCCCTTGCCAGACGAGCTTTCTCAGCCCGTTCGCGTTCCGCTTTTTGTCGTGCGATACGTGCTTCTTCTTCAGCGCGGGCAATTTCGATGGCTATCTGTTTTTCAATTTGCTGATTCAGGGCATCGGCTTGTTGTTTCTTTTTCTTAAGCTGTGCCTGAAGGTCGCGCTGCTTCTTGTTTAACTGCTGAACTTCGGATTTCTGGCTTGATTCTTCTGTCTGCAGTTTCTGGTTTTCGTTCTCACGAGATCCTAGCAAGACTTGCTTGTTCTTACGTGTTTTCTCCAGCGCACTCCTTTTTTCTTCAATTTCTCTTTGCTTAACCACAATTTCGGCTGCCTGACGCTTCTGCCAGTCGGCAAACTCTCTGAGATAGCGCATCCGGCGAAGAGACTGAGCAAAATTGTCGGCCGATAAAATAAAGAGAAGCTTATCTTGTGATTTGCGACGCTTGTACATGCCTTTGGCTGACTTTCCGTAGTTCTTCTGCTTAACTTTTAATTCCTGTTCAAGCCTGTTAACCTCACGGCGCATCTTGTTTATCTGCGTGTCGATACCTCCGATTTCCTGATTCAAAATGCTGATTACCTTCTTACGTGAAAGAATTTGGTTTGAAATTAAATTCAGCCGGTTTAATGAGCTACGGGCTGTTTTCTTTGTTTCATTCAGAAGCTGGTTCGTCATTTCGATTTCCTCCAGCGCCTTTTTACGCTGATTTTCCAACTGCTTTACCTTGGAAGAGTTCTGCCCGAATGCTACCAATCCAGAAACTAAAAAGACTATTATCCAACCGTATCTCATTTGTTCAAGTTACTTAATGCTTTTATAATTTGCGCATAGGTTATACGCGTGTATTTAGATGGAATAGTAAAATCCATTCTAACGGGAACATCGGGTTCAACTTTCGAAAAGTGAAGCGCTAAACTCCCTTTCTGCTGGCCATCAGAAACGATCAACGCTTTCATATACATCGGGAAAGGCTGTGAGTTTGTAATCTGAAAATCATTGTAGTCCCATTGCAATGAATGATCTCCTGAAGAATCGGCAATAAGGGTTGCCACTAATTTTTCTTCTTTATCGGCTGTAAAGGTGTAGCGAAGGCCTGTTTCATCTTTCGTTCTTATTTCTGCTAGTCCATTGTTCTCTGTAAAGAAGAACTGAGTGAACTCATCGGATGAAATACTTTGTTTGCCAGGCAAGAAAAGTCTGTTGGTAAATAAAGCCTGAAGATTGTAATAGTTAAAGTCTACAGGAGTTTCTCCTTTTAGTCCGTCGTAACTTTCCGCTACAAAGCGCTTGTTCATACGATCCATAATCTTCACACTGTCGCGGCTAAACTCCATGCGGAATACTTCAATGCCCAGAAACGGCTGAACAGACAACTGAAAGGCGCTGTCTTTCTGCATTTTCATGTCAACACGCGAACTCAGACTCTTTCCCGGCATATCCAGGTCTACATTCATCCGGGCTGATAATGTCTGAAACTGAAATGCATTTTGCTGCATCGAAACCAAATAAGCATCTTTTGCTTTTAGTTCGATATTTTTACCCGATATTAATTTTCTTGTTGACTTACATCCGCTAAAAATAACCAGCGAACTAATGATGATCAAAAAGATATAGTGTTTATTCCGTTTCATTTAATAACCTCTTCAATATAAATTTGTTCTGCAATTTTGCGGTCAAGGGTTTCGCTCTGCTTACCTAATTCCTTTGCTTTTTTCCATTGTTCCAACGCTTTTTCCTTCTCTCCGTTCATGTAAAGAATATCTCCGTAATGATCGGCCAGTTCGGAACTGTTGGTCGAGTCCTTGCTTATGGCATTCTCTATATAAATCTTGGCAAGCGTATAATTACCCTGGGTAAAGAATACCCATGCATAGGTGTCGAGGTAAGTACTGTTGTCCGGCTGCAGCTTAATGCATTGCGCGCTCATTCGTTCAGCCTTTTTCAACTCTTTTTTATCCAGTGTAAGGAAGTAGCTATAGTTGTTAAGTACAACAATATTTTTATCATTGTATTTTAGCGCCTCTTCGTAGGCTTCGTAAGCCTTCGTTACATTCTTTTGCTGGTAATAGATGTCACCAATCTGACCGTAAAAGTCAGATAATTGTGACGTGTTTTCTTTATCAATGATCCGGATGCCGGCCTGATAGGTTTCCAGTGCTTTATCATATTCCTTCAGCTGGTAGTGTGCAATACCCAGATAAAAGTAATATTCAGGAGCATTTGGAAAAAGCTCCTGACATTTTATGCAGATTCTTTTTACCTCTTCCATATTATCGGCTTTCAATGATAAATTAAGCAGCTGCTGCCAGGCTCCGGCATTATCGGGTTCCATTTCTGTTACCAGTTGAAACTGAAAGCGGGCCTCTTCTGTTTTATCCTGCATAGCAAGCAGACTCCCGTACATGAGTTTTAACTCGGTTTCCTCGGGATGCTGTTCCAGTAAAGTTTTGAATAGAGTATTTGCTCCTTCGATGTCTTGTTTGTTCTGTTGCAGACGAACAACATAGCGGGAAAGAATATTTACTTTCGTATCCACATCCAGGTCGTTGTTGACCAATGCGCTTCGGATTTGGGTTTCTGCGGCCTCTTTATCTCCAACAATTTCATAGTAATTAGCCATCGAAACGATGTAGTAAGGATTGGACGGGTCTATTTCATGGGCTTTGTTATAACAAAGCAGCGCCTTGTCCGTATCGTTTTTCTCGAGATAAAGATCGCCCATCACAATCTGGTAGCGGGCTTCCATAGGATATTTATCTGCAAGCTTCTGAATTTCTTTCATGGCCTTGTCAGGCTCGTTCAAGGTGTTATACAGTTTGTATTTCTGAATAGATATGGCTTCGTTCATCCCCACACTATTTTCAAGGGCATCATATGCTTCGATAGCTTTGCTGATTTCTCCCTCTTGAGTAAGCGATTCTGCCAAGTAATAATTCAGGTCTGTTTTATCCGGGAATTTATCAATGAGAGTCTGATATTCGGCACTTGCATCCGAAAACATACCGAGCCCTCTGCTAACCGAGGCAAGAGCCATGCGATAAGTGAAATTATCCGGAGCATAGTTTACGGCACGCTGCAATAAACCTACAGCCTTTTCGGGCTTGTTCATTTCAACGTAAAAAGAAGAAAGTTCATAAAGAACAGGCGAAGCGGTAGAATCAATCTCCAGACAGTGCGAAAACAAATCGAATGCCGCGTCAAATTTACCTGCATTCTTTAGCTTTACTCCCTCGTAGAAGAAGTAATCCAACTTACGTTGCTGTGCATTGTCTTGCTGAACAGGTTTAGAGGGTGCTCCCTTCTTCGTATTGTCTGCCAGAATCGGAGAACCTCCTGCCAAAACCAAAAGTAATAATCCGGAAGATATGATTTGTTTCAACATGTGCTCGCTATTTTATCGTTCTGTTATTTCTCTTTTTTAGTGCTTGCCTGTATGACCAAAACCTCCGGCTCCCCGTTCAGTCTCATCTAACACCTCTACCGGTTCCCATGAAATATGGGCGTGAGCTGCGATTACCATCTGGCAGATACGTTCACCATCATTAATAGTGAAAGGTTCGGATGAAAGATTTACCAGAATTACGCCAATCTCACCACGATAGTCGGCATCAATGGTTCCCGGAGTATTCAACAAGGTGATTCCGTGCTTTATAGCTAATCCGCTGCGCGGTCTCATTTGGGCTTCATATCCCTCAGGAAGAGATATAAATAAACCGGTGGGTATTAGTTTACGCTCCAATGGATTTAAAACCACTGATTCGGAAAGGTTCGCCCGAATGTCCATTCCGGCCGAAAGAGGAGTCGCATATCCCGGCAGAGGATGATGCGACTTGTTTACTATTTCTATTTTCATTTTTGCTTATTAATTAACAGGCACGAAGATACAATATTTCTCAGTTCTTCCAATCCCCGTTCTCTTTTATTAACTCAACCAGACGTTCTACCGCTTCATTCTCAGGAATATTTCTTTGAACGCATTCTTTCCCCTTGTATAAACTGATGCGACCCACGCCCGCACCCACGTATCCGTAATCTGCATCAGCCATTTCGCCGGGACCATTTACGATGCAGCCCATAATCCCTATTTTTAACCCTTTAAGATGAGAGGTCGCTTTCTTAACCCTTGCAATCGTTGTTTGAAGATTGTATAGCGTTCGTCCACATCCCGGACACGAAATATATTCCGTTTTACTGATTCTGGCACGTGTAGCCTGCAATATGCAGAACATGCAGTTGTCTGTAGCCAATGCATCTCCTTTCGTGTTGTTAAGAAAAATGCCATCGCAGAAACCATCCAAAATCATTGCCCCCATATCGGCGGCGGCTTTTATCTGAAGAGACTCAATATCTGTTTCGTGGTATTCGCGGTGTAAAATAACAGGAACATCACAACCTGATGAAAGTAGTTTATGCATGAAGGCACGTTGTGCGCCCAAACCATTGGCATGATGGGTACTTAGTATAACTACGACTGCCTTATCACTCTTAAGTACTTCCAGTGTTTGATCATTAAGATCAGCATAGGTAAGTCTGATAAATTTAAGAGGAGAGTCGTAATTTTTTAACTCTTTAGCATCCGAGGCTATAAAATAGGGGAACACATTGGCGCGGGGTTTCCATACATGCGCATCAACAAGCAATTGCATATTGTCTGGCAGATTGTCAGGATCTTCCGTACCCACATATACATAATCGGGTTTTGCTTCCTGATTGAATTCAAAGTTAAGTCCATAACTTCTATCCGAAATTACAACAGGAATACCTCCCCTGCCAATTCCACATACATCACGACTGATTCGTCTGGCAGGTTTTACATTGTTAAATTCCGGAGAAATTGATCCTTCTACATGATTTGCTCCGGCACGTTCCTGAATATAATCCACCAGCTTTCGGGCTACGGGTACTTCTGCTTCGGGCTCTTCGCTTAATGATACCCGTATTGTATCACCAATACCATCGTGAAGCAGTGTGCCGATACCAACAGCCGATTTTATCCGGCCATCTTCGCCGTCTCCTGCCTCTGTTACGCCTAGGTGTAGTGGGTACGACATTCCTTCAGCGTCCATAGTCTTTACCAGTAAACGTACAGTTTGCACCATCACTACCGTGTTGGATGCTTTGATTGATATGGCAACATGCTGAAAATCTTCTTCCCGGCATATCTTTAGGTATTCCAGGCATGAAGCCACCATTCCCTCGGGCGTATCTCCATATCGACTCATGATACGATCGGATAGGGATCCATGGTTAATTCCAAGGCGGATTGCTGTATTGTGTTGCTTGCATAAATTCAGGAACGGAATGAAGCGTTCCCGTATTTTTTCAATTCCTGAGTTGTACTCTTCTTCCGAATAATCGCGGATATTAAACACTTTACTGTCTACATAATTTCCCGGATTGATTCGGACCTTTTCAACCACTTGGGCTGCAGCATCTGCTGCTCTGGGGTTGAAATGAATATCAGCAACAAGCGGATGTGTATAACCTCGCTTTGTTAGCTCCTGTCGGATTACCCCAAGATTCTCGGCCTCACGAACTCCTTGTGCAGTGAAACGCACGTAGTCGGCTCCGGCATCAATGATACGGATAGCCTGTTCCACGCAAGCGTTTGTATCAAGAGTCGATACATTGGCCATTGACTGAATAAGGATAGGATTGTTTCCCCCCAACTGTTTGTTGCCAATCTGAACAACCGACGATTGCCGGCGATTATAATTGAAGTAATTCATCTTTTTTATACTTTAGTTATTAACAAGGCTTTTGCCACTCTGTTAAGTAACAAGGGGCAAACCTTTTGGTTCGCCCCCGATATGTTAATTTGTTTTATACTTATAGGAGACCTTAGCCAGGTCCTCGTTGGCCTGAATGATTTTCTTTTTAAGATCTTCCTTATAGCAAGCCAGTTTTTCCTGCAAAGCCTCGTCGCCAACAGCGAGCATTTGCACGGCAAGTATGCCTGCGTTCAATGATCCGTTTATGCCAACAGTAGCCACAGGGATACCCGGAGGCATCTGTACAATCGCCAGCAAGGCATCCATTCCGTCAAGTGAAGCATTGATAGGCACTCCAATTACCGGAAGAGTTGTCATGGACGCAATCACACCGCAAAGGTGTGCCGCCATACCGGCTGCTGCGATTATTACTTTGATTCCTCGTCCTTTGGCATTTTTAGCAAAGACTTCTACTTCGGCCGGAGTACGGTGAGCCGAGAGGGCATGCATTTCGAAAGGTATTTCCATTTCGTCCAGCAGTTTGGCCGCTTTTTCCATTACTGGTAAATCGGAAGTGCTGCCCATAATAATACTAACAACCGGAGTCATCTTATTTCGCAATTAATTGTTCGTAATCTGAGGCAGAAAGTAAATCTTCTATTTGAGAAGCATCAGTTATGTTGATTTTTATGATCCAACCTTCACCATAAGCGTCTTCGTTGATAAGTTCAGGCTTTTCTTCAAGCGCACTGTTTATTTCAACGACTTCGCCGGTAACAGGCATGAACAAGTCGGAAACAGTTTTAACTGCTTCGATTGAACCGAATACTTCTTCTTTTTCAACCGTTTCACCTTCGGTTTGAACGTCTACATATACAATATCGCCCAATTCACCTTGTGCGTAATCAGTAATTCCGATATAAGCCACGTTTCCTTCAACGCGGATCCATTCGTGATCCTTTGTGTACTTTAGTTCTGCAGGGAAAATCATAATTCTAGTATTTTATTAGATGAATAAATAAATATAACTCAGTATTGAAGCTGTAAAGGTACAGAAAAAACCAAGCAAAAAACCTGCATACACCTGCATAGGAGTATGCCTTCCCAGAAAAATTCTGGAAGTACCAACCAATCCGGCTATAATGAATATCAAAATAAAGGCCCAATAGGGATTTTGCTGATGCAAACGGCAAATACCCATAACTGCACCGGCCAGACCGCCGATTCCCATCATATGGGCACTGATTTTCCAAAACAGGTTAACTCCCATCCCAATAAGAAGGCTTCCTGCGGAAGCACCAAGTAAAACCAGGATCCAGACGGGCATCATTAGTTTCATCATAAGATAGAAACATGCCCCCACAGAAATTATAATGATTAAGTAAGGAACAAACCGTTCCTTACGGTCAGTCAACTCCAGGTCGCCTGCAGCACCGCTTTTCACAAACAGCAAGATAAAGAATCCAGGCATAATGGCTGTGCTAAGAAACGCCCCTCCGGCAATTATCAGCTTCATGGAAAAAGGATAGATGGCCAGATACGTAAATGTAAGTGCCAGTATCATTCCATACGTTATCATTAATAACGGATGAAAAATGATGGACGTTATGTTAGCAAATAGTTTCATCTCAATCTGTTTATATTTCTTTTCGAAGGCGTGCCACCGGCATACCCAGTTGTTCCCTGTATTTGGCGACGGTACGCCGGGCTATCAAATACCCCTTCTCCGTCAATATTTTAGTAAGTTCCTCATCGGTGAGCGGTTTTCGTTTATCTTCGCCTTCAATACACTCCTTCAGAATCTTTTTCACCTCTCGGGTAGATATTTCCTCTCCCGTGTCGGTTTGTGTTGATTCGGAGAAGAAATACTTAAGAGGATAAATCCCAAAATTGGTTTGTACATACTTACTGTTGCTAACCCTTGATATCGTAGAAATATCGAATCCGCACCTTTCTGCCACATCTTTCAGAATCATTGGACGCAATGTACTTTCGTCGCCGGTAAAGAAAAATTCAGACTGAAGCATGATTATCGTTTCCATTGTACGGGAAAGAGTTTCATGTCGTTGCCGTATTGCATCAATGAACCATTGTGCGGCATCCAGTTTTTGTTTTACGAACTGAACAGCATCCCGCATATCTGAAGTTTGATTCGCCTTGTTCCCTGCATAATCCTGAAACATGGCCGCATAATCCTTGTTGATACGCATTTCCGGAACGCCTTTATTGTTCATAGACAAAATCAGCTCTCCATTGGATGTCTCCACCAGAAAATCAGGAATTACCTGACTCAATACCGTCTCCATAGAATCTCCCCAGGCAGCTCCCGGTTTGGGATTGAGAGACGTAATTTCATGAATAGCCCTTTTCAGCGAAGCTTCATCCACTTGAAGCCCCTTTAAAATTTTATCGTAATGCTTTCGCGAAAACTCATCAAAGAAATCAGTAAGGATGCGAATAGCAAGCAAGCAGTCCGGATTCTTTTCCCCTTTTTCAAGCTGAATCAATAAACATTCCTGCAAATCCCGCGCGGCAACACCAATGGGTTCAAAATCCTGAATAACCAGCAACACTTCTTTTACCAGCTCCTCTGTAACCTCGTATCCGGCCTGAAATATAATGTCGTCTGCTATGGCTTCCGGATCACGGCGAAGATATCCATCGTCATCAAGATTTCCAATAATGTATTCGGCTACTTTCATCTCTTTTTCCGGCAACTCCCGTAGCCCTAACTGCTGCAGCAGGAACTCGTTGAGCGACTGGCTACCTGAAAAAGGAATGTCCTCTTTTTGTTCGGCCCTTCCTCTTATTTCCTGTAACTTATAGTCCGGAATATCTTCCTCGTTCAGGTAATCACCTAAAGCAAGATCAGTTTCAGATTCGGACGATCCTCCCTCGTCGGTCACATCAGCATCGTCCGCCTTCTCAAAGTCGTCCGATACTTCTCGCCCTTCCTCCAAGGCCGGATTCTCTTCCAGTTCGTGCTTTATACGTTCTTCCAGCTCAATTGCCGGAAGTTCTAAAAGCCTGATTAGCTGAATCTGCTGAGGCGAAAGCTTTTGTTGTAACTTTTGCTGTAACTGTTGTTTCAACATACCTGTACTCACTCTGTATTAATGCATACGCAAATATAAGTCCTTTAACGGTAAACCTGAGAGAATAAACCATAATAGTTCTAAAAGAACCGTTACTTTATGATTCCCAATTCTCTTTCGTAAGCCGCTTTATCGTTGATAAGTTTCAGTGCCTGCTGATAAATGTCGTTATCGTCGTTGATAACCTGGAAATACTCATTCATATCAAACAAATCACGGGCTATCAATGCCTTAATCTGTAGAGCTATCAACGCTTTTGAACGCAGGAACTGTTCTTCATTGTATTCCACCTTTTCGCTGTTGGCCAGCGAAACCAGGTCATTCATCACAACATCTGATACCTGAAATTTTTCTTTGTAAGAAGCAATCGAGCTATAAGTTTTGCCTAACTCTTTCCGGTTTTGGTCAACATAATTCATTGCCATCCTGTTTACCAGTCCGGAAGCTACAAGATTTCTGTGATAATCGGTATAGCGTGTGGTATCTACCGGAACAAAAACATCGGGCATGATACCGCCTCCACCATAAACATCGCGTTTCGTTTCCAGTGTACTGTATTTCATGGAATCAGGAAAATGTATACTGTCCGCGTTGGTCAGTTCTCCCCGGTTGTATCTTTCTATAAGATCGCGGTTATATTGTTCTTTTTCTCCCGCTTCGTAAGGCTTTTGAATACAGCGGCCCGTAGGAGTGTAATAGCGTGAAACCGTCAGACGTATCATGGAACCATCAGGCAGAGGAATCGGTTTTTGTACCAGTCCCTTTCCAAACGTACGACGCCCCACAATCACTCCTCTGTCCCAATCCTGAACAGCACCGGATACAATCTCGCTGGCCGAAGCCGAAGCCTCATCTACCAGAACAACAAGACGTCCTGATTCAAATAAACCTTTCTTACTGGAACGGGCATCTTCCCGTTTTTGTTTGGATCCTTCTGTATAGACAATCAACTTGTCGTCCGACAGAAATTCATCTGCAAGATCTATAGCGATATTCAGGTATCCCCCGCCGTTGGACTGTAGATCCAGTATCAGCTGTTTCATCCCTTTTTTCTGTAACTTTTGTACTGCATCCCTAAATTCATCGGCAGTAGAAGCCGCAAAACGATTAAGTTTGATATAGCCGGTCTGCTTGTCTGCCATGTACGCGGCGTCCATGCTATATACCGGAATCTTTCCACGAATAATCTTGAATTCGATTAGGGAAGGATCGTTATCACGCAATACCTTTACGCGAACCAAGGTGCCTTTTGGACCCCGTAAGCGCTTCATGATATCGGTTGTTTTCATTTTGACACCTGCAATCAGCGAATCGTTAACAGAGATAATCCGATCACCCGCCATCAGGCCCACCTTCTCAGACGGTCCGCCTGGAATCACCTGAATGACATACAACGTATCAGTGAGCAGATTAAACTGGATACCGATTCCTTCGAAATTACCCTGAAGAGGTTCGGTCATTTCTTTTGTTTCATCCTTATCCATGTAGGTAGAGTGGGGATCCAGTTTTTCAAGCATGCCGCGAATGGCATCTTCCGCCAGTTTCTCCTCGTTTACGGTATCTACATATAGATTTGAAACAGCATACAAAGCCATTGAAAGTTTACGGGCATCCTGATTAATATTCTGTGCGGTAGCAGATGCAAAGCCGAAGGCCGCCATGAAAAGGTACAATACGAGTTGTTTCATTGTTTTGATTTTATGTCAACATTACTATTAAGGGTCTATCTCCTTACCTTTGGAGGAAGTCCTTAAAACAATTCAGTCTCTTTTGGAACAAAGAGCGAAATATCCTTTCCGTAACGCAGCAATTCGCGAACGATACTTGAACTGATATGGGTATGTTCCGGTTCAGTAAATAATATAAATGTTTCAATGCCGGAAAGCTTACGGTTTACGTCGGCAATACTTTTTTCGTATTCAAAATCGTTCACGGTACGAATTCCACGAAGGATAAATTCAGCCCCCATCTCTTTGGCAAAGTCGACCGTGAGAGAGTTGTATTGCTGAACCGTAACCCTTGGTTCATTCTTGTATAAACACCTGATAGCCTCAATACGTCTTTCCAAAGAGAAGTAAGTAAGCTTCTTATCGTTGATCCCGATAGAAATTACAATCTCGTCTACCAAAGTTAGCCCGCGGGTAACCAACGACTGATGTCCGATGGTAAAGGGATCGAACGTGCCTGGAAAAAGTGCTATACGTTTCATACAATATCTTCTTCAACAACCAGGTTATCAATAATAAAGTTCTGGCGTTCCATGGTGTTTTTTCCCATATAAAACTCCAGCATGTCCTTTACAAGGTCTTCTTTTTTCATTGTTACCGGATCCAGACGAATGTCTTTGCCGATAAAATGCTTGAACTCATCCGGCGAGATTTCTCCCAATCCTTTAAATCGGGTAATTTCCGGATTTTTCCCCACAGCAGCCATAGCAGCCAACCGTTCCTCTTCACTATAGCAGTAGAAAGTCTTCTGCTTATTACGTACGCGAAATAAAGGTGTCTGCAGGATATACACATGATTCCGTTTGATCAGATCAGGGAAAAACTGCAGGAAGAACGTAATAAGCAACAAACGGATATGCATTCCGTCCACATCGGCATCGGTAGCAATAATCACCTTGTTGTATCTTAACCCTTCCAGTCCGTCTTCAATGTTCAGCGCAGCCTGCAACAGGTTGAATTCTTCGTTTTCGTACACAATCTTTTTAGTAAGCCCGAAACTGTTCAGCGGCTTACCTCTCAGACTAAATACCGCCTGAAGGTTCGGGTCACGACTTTTTGTTATAGATCCGCTTGCCGAATCACCCTCAGTAATAAACAGGCACGATTCCTCGGTAAGATCCCCTTTCGGATCGCTAAGGTGGACACGGCAGTCGCGAAGCTTTTTGTTGTGCAGGTTTGCTTTCTTGGCGCGTTCGCGGGCCAGCTTGGTAACTCCGGCAATCGCTTTTCGTTCCTTTTCGCTGTCCATTATCTTATGAAGCAGGGCATCTGCTGTTTCCGGATCCTTGTGCAGGTAATTATCCAGTTCCTTCTTAAGGAAATCTCCGATAAATTTAGCAACAGTAGGTCCGCCAGGCCCTATATCTCTTGAGCCTAATTTCGTTTTCGTCTGACTTTCAAATACAGGCTCTTCGACTTTGATACTAATGGCTGCCACAATTCCTGCACGGATATCCGAATACTCAAAGTTTTTTGTGTAAAACTCCTTAATAACCCGGCTTACCGATTCGCGAAAAGTGGAAAGATGGGTACCTCCCTGAGTCGTATGCTGGCCGTTTACAAACGAGTAATATTCTTCTCCATACTGATTACTGTGAGTAATTACCACCTCAATATCTTCTCCCTGCAAATGAATAATCGGGTAGAGTGGGTCTGTGGTCATGTTTTCGTTCAGCAAATCCACCAAACCATTTTTGGAATGAAACTTCTTGCCGTTAAAAACAATTGTAAGTCCGGAATTCAGAAAAACATAGTTTTTCAGTAAAGACTCGATGAACTCACTTTTATATTCGTAATCCTTGAAAATTTCCTTATCGGGTACAAAATAAACCATTGTACCGTTGGCTTCGCTGGTAGGCACAATGTCAGACTCTTCTGTTATCACTGCCTTACTAAACTCCACCCGTTTACATTCTCCGTCGCGGTGACTGGTTATCAGGAAGTAACTGCTCAGCGCATTTACCGCTTTGATACCTACGCCATTTAACCCTACAGATTTTTTAAAGGCCTTACTGTCGTACTTGGCACCGGTGTTCATCTTGCTCGACACATCGATCACCTTTCCCAGTGGCACTCCGCGTCCATAATCTCGTACGGTAACGGAACCTTCTTCTACAGTAACCTCGATGGATTTACCGTATCCCATCATATATTCGTCGATAGAGTTATCCAGTACCTCCTTCAATAATACATAAATACCATCATCCGCATAACTACCATCTCCCAGTTTACCAATATACATCCCGGGCCGGCGGCGGATATGTTCCATCCAGTCCAGCGTACGGATATCATCCTCATTGTACGCAGTAAGATGTTGTATTGTTGAATTCAGTTCATTCATAGTCTGTCTCCGTTATTTTAGCTCTTTTATAAATGCACGTCTTGTTTTGTGATGTTCGCGCTTAAAGTAATCCCACTGAGCTTGTACCGCATTGTTGCTTTCAAGTTCAGGATTGCTCTCTCCGTACTCTACCCCTAAATTTCTGTAAATAGGGATAAGATCGTTTAGAATAAGAGCGTTTACCCCTTTGTTCTGGTATTCCGGAAGTACACCAATCAGGTATAAATCTACTACCTTTGGTTTCTTCTTAAGAGCTTTTAGCAAATGAATAAATCCAAACGGGAACAAGCTTCCTTTTGCCTTCTTCATAGCTTCCGACATGCTTGGAAGCGTTATACCAAAACCTACAACGGCATTATCTGCTTCGCGAAGAATAAGCGTTACAAGATCCAGCCGAAGCATGGGAATATACATTTTCACGTAATAATCGATCTGTTTCTGAGTAAGGGGAACAAATCCGTATAAAGGAGCGTACGCCTTATTAAGTGTTTCAAAAATCTGCTGTACGTAAGGCATCAAATCTTTGGTTCTGGTGAATTTAAGCACTTTCAAACCAAACTTTGTTTTCACAATCTCAGAAATACGTTCGTGCTTTTCCGGATTCTTTTCCGGAATATAAATTTTGAACTCGTGCCAGTCCTGATCTTTCACATACCCTAAACGGTCCAAATGGGTGGGGTAATAGGGAAAGTTATAAATGGTAGCAATCGTAGCCAGCTGGTCAAATCCTTCAATCAACATCCCTTCCTGATCCATGTCTGTAAAGCCCATAGGACCATGCAATGCATTCATCCCTTTGCTTTTTGCCCAGTTTTCTACCGCAGCAAACAAAGCATCAGCTACTTCAGCGTCATCGATAAAATCCACAAACCCGAAACGTGCATGCTTCTGATTCCAGATTTCATTGCTTTTATTATTAATAATACCGGCAATACGACCCACAATCTTGCCATCTCTCAAAGCAAGATAGTACACCGTTTCGCAAAAGTCGAAAGCCGGATTCTTATCCCGGCTTAAAGTACCCATTTCTTCCTCTATCAACCCGGGTACATGGAAAGGGCTATCCTTATATAACTCAATATTGAACTTAATAAACTTTTTAAGTTCTTTCTTCCCGATAACTTCTTTTATTTCTACGCTCATCCGTTCGTACGTGTTTGACTGGCAAATGTAAACAATTATTTTAAAAGCAAGTAAAAGAGAAGGTAAGAAAAGCAAGTACACTTATTCTCATGTAAAAGAAAACGCACATACTTTTCTATTTTATAACACTTTCTGAAATAATAATAATTACTATCTTTGTCAGTAAATAATTTAAACGTCAATAACTGGTTTCCTTTAATTAAAACACAAAGAACATGCGTAAAATCACCATTGGTTTTATACTGTGTAGCTTTGCTTTGCAAAGTTTCGCGGTACAACCATCATTAGAGGGATTTAATTATGCTTCAGTAACTGCCCCTGTTGGCAGCGAATGGCAATCTCCCGAAAACTTAGCGTTAAATAAAGAACAGCCACGTGCCTATTTCTTTTCTTTTCAGGATGTGGAAAGTGCCCGTAAGGTATTGCCCGAAAACAGTACATACTGGCAAACACTTAACGGGGACTGGAAGTTTAATTGGGCGCCCGATCCCGATTCGCGTCCAAAAGATTTTTATCTGCCGGAGTATAACGACTCGGCTTGGGACAATATTAAGGTGCCTTCAAGCTGGAATATTTACGGTATCCAAAAAGACGGAAGCCTGAAGTATGGCGTACCCATTTATGTAAACCAACCAGTCATCTTCAAGCACAGTGTGAAAGTGGACGACTGGCGCGGTGGCGTTATGCGTACCCCGCCTGCAAACTGGACAACTTTCAAGCATCGTAATGAGGTAGGATCATTCCGTCGTGACTTTGAAATTCCTCAAAACTGGGATGGCAGGGAAGTATTTATCAGCTTCGACGGCGTTGATTCTTTTTTCTATCTATGGATAAACGGACAATATGTAGGTTTCTCAAAGAATTCACGTAATACAGCCAACTTCAATATTACGAAATACCTTCACAAAGGGAAAAATATAGTAGCTGCCGAAGTCTACCGTAGTTCGGATGGCTCCTTCCTGGAAGCTCAGGATATGTTCCGTCTGCCGGGTATCTTCCGGACGGTTGCCATCTATTCAACCCCCAAGGTACATGTGCGCGACCTCAACGTAATTCCTGATTTGGATGAAACCTATACCAACGGGTCTCTTACTATCAGCGCTGATATCCGTAACCTAAGCAATAAAAAAGCAAAGGGCTACAAACTAGTCTATTCGCTGTATGCAAACAAACTATATGCAGACGATAACAATGTGGTTGCGAATGCGACTGCTACGGCAACAATCCCGTTAGTCGGGGTCAATCAGTTGCTTGATGCCGGGAAAGTAGTGATGAATGTACAGAACCCTAATAAGTGGTCGGCCGAATATCCCTACCGTTACACATTGGTTGCCGAACTGAAAGACGCAAAGAATAAAACCGTTGAAACCGTTTCTACCATCGTTGGATTCAGGGAAGTGGAGATAAAAGATACACCAGCATCAGAAGATGAGTTCGGTTTGGCAGGTCGCTATTATTATGTGAACGGAAAAACTGTAAAATTAAAAGGAGTAAACCGTCACGAAACAAACCCGGGTGTTGGTCATGCTATTACCCGCAAGATGATGGAAGACGAAGTCATGTTGATGAAACGTGCCAATATCAACCATGTACGTAATTCTCACTATCCCGATGATCCCTATTGGTACTTCCTGTGCAATAAATATGGAATATACCTTGAAGACGAGGCCAATATAGAGTCGCATCAATATTACTATGGAGAAGCATCCCTTTCTCATCCGGTTGAATGGAAGAAGGCACATGTAGCCCGTGTAATGGAGATGGTACACAGCAATATCAATAATCCTTCCATCGTAATCTGGTCGTTGGGTAACGAAGCCGGACCCGGAAAGAACTTTGTTGCCGCTTACGACGCACTAAAGAAAGTGGATCTATCCCGCCCCGTTCAGTACGAACGAAACAACGACATTGTGGATATGGGCTCTAATCAGTATCCTTCAATCGGCTGGATGCGTGGAGCGGTGAAGGGAACATATGATATCAAATATCCATTCCACGTTTCGGAATATGCTCACTCCATGGGTAATGCATGCGGTAATCTGATTGATTACTGGGAAGCCATCGAATCGACCAACTTCTTTTGTGGCGGAGCTATCTGGGACTGGGTTGATCAATCCATGTATAACTACGACAAACAAACCGGCGAACGATACCTGGCTTACGGCGGCGACTTTGGGGATACTCCCAATGACGGGCAGTTTGTAATGAATGGGATTGTCTTTGGCGATCTGGAACCGAAACCACAATACTATGAAGTAAAAAAAGTATATCAGCACATAGGCATCACAGCGAAAGATATCCGTAAAGGCGAATTTGAAATTTTCAATAAATATTATTTCAAGGATCTTTCTGATTATGATGTAAGATGGTCGCTTTACGAAAACGGAAAAGAGGTTCAGTCGGGCAACGTAACGCTTGCAAAGGTTGCACCCCGTGCCAAAACAACCCTTTTGGTGCCTTATCAGTTCGATAAACTGAAAGAATCTTCGGAATATTTTGTAAAGATTCAGTTCTTGCTAAATAAAAACATGCCATGGGCAGATAAATCATTTGTACAAGCTGAAGAACAAATTCAGGTGAAAGATGCAGTAAGCAGACCGAGCGTTTTCGATGTTGCAGGCAGATCGGGTTCTATCCGTTTCATTGATTCTCCATCCGCCATCAAAACAGTAAAGGGTGATCATTTCGAGGCTAAATTCGATACGTCGACAGGTGGATTATATAGCCTGACTTACGGAAATGAGACTGTTATCGCCGAAGGCAAAGGTCCGAAGTTAGATGCCTTGCGTGCCTTTGTAAACAACGATAACTGGTTCTATTCTCAGTGGTTCGACCGCGGATTACATAACCTGGTGCACAAAGCAACTGGCATGAATGTAAATGTGAAAGACAATGGCACAGTGGTTCTTTCCTTTACTGTCGAATCGCAAGCACCCAACGCAGCGAAGATTCTTGGAGGAACAAGTTCGGGTAAAAGCAGCATCGAAGAGCTGACCGACAAGATTTTTGGCGCGGACGACTTTAAGTTTACCACCAATCAGATTTGGACTGTTTACAAAGACGGGTCCGTAGAGCTGCAATCAAGTATTACCTCCAACCAGCCGGGATTAATCCTGCCTCGTTTGGGTTATGTAATGCAGGTTCCTCAACAGTATAAGAATTTCAATTATTACGGACGCGGACCGATCGATAACTATGCCGACCGTAAAAGCGGACAGTTTATCGAGCAACATACTAACACGGTGGAAGGCGAATTTGTAAACTTCCCCAAACCTCAGGATATGGCTAACCACGAAGATGTCCGTTGGTGTGCATTGACCAACGAAGCAGGTAACGGAGCCGTGTTTATTGCGACCGATCGTTTATCTGTATCCGCACTTCCCTATTCGGCCAAGGACCTGATTCTGGCATCACATCCTTACCAATTGCCTAAAGCAGGAGACACCTACCTGCATCTTGACCTGGCAGTAACGGGTCTGGGGGGTAACAGCTGCGGACAAGGCGCTCCGTTGCCAGACGACCGGGTGAGTGCAAGTCATCATACAACAGGCTTCATAATTCGACCGGCTGGTAAAGATTTGGCTCTTACCGCCAACGTAGCTCCGGCAGGAGATATTCCTCTTACTATTATCCGCGATGGAGCAGGCAAAGTAACATTAACCTCTTCCAGAAAAGGTGTGGTAATCTGCTATACCGTTGATAAGAGCAAAGTAAAGGATTACAGTGAACCGATAGCTCTACGCAATGGAGGAAAAGTTACGGCGTGGTTCAAGGATATGCCTGCTAACAAAATTAGCGTATCATTCCAGAAAATTACCAGCATCCAGACCAAAGTAGTCTATGCAAGCAGTCAGGAAGCAGGCGATGAAGATGCAGCGAATCTAACAGACGGAGACCCAAATACAATCTGGCACACCATGTATTCTGTAACGGTAGCCAAACACCCCCATTGGGTGGATCTGGATTGTGGCGAAGTCAAGATGATCAAAGGATTTGCTTATCTTCCCCGTCAGGGTGGAGGCAATGGTAATATAAAAGATTACACGATCCACGTAAGTCTCGATGGGAAAGAGTGGGGCGAACCTATTCACAAAGCTGCATTCGAAAACAATGCCGCAGAGAAGAAGGTAACATTTGATAAGCCGGTCAAAGCCCGCTATATCCGCTTTACAGCCTTAAGCGAGCAACGTGGACAAGACTATGCCACTGGTGCCGAGTTAACAATTTTGGCAGAATAAGAAATTCTACTAATTTATATTGAGGGTGTCCTAAAAGACACCCTCTTTTGTTTGTTCTAACTTAAACGGGTATAATAGAAGGATAATCAATTTATTTTGTATTTTTGAGGCTAAAGTCTTCTGTCAAACAACGAATGCAGATTCAGAGTAGTAACAAATAAATAACACAGCCATGTTTGAATTCCTGGACCAGTATCCTTATTTATTGCCGGTCATCATCTTTTTTGGCCGCATTATTGATGTAACGTTGGGAACTCTTCGTATTATATTTGTTTCCAAAGGCGAAAAATACAAAGCGCCTATTATCGGATTCTTTGAAGTATTTATATGGATTGTGGTTATCTCCCAGATATTTTCAAGGGCAAACGACCTGCTTTCCTATTTAAGTTATGCTGCCGGGTATGCTACCGGCAATTATGTAGGCATTATTATTGAAAATCGTATTGCATTCGGAATTTTAGTTTGCCGCATATATACCAATAATGAACCGTCCTCTCTTGTCAACATGTTGAAGAAAAAAGGATATGGAGCAACTGTAGTGGAAGGTATGGGAACGATAATGAAAGCCTACATTGTAGAAGCTGTAGTAGAACGAAAGGCCTTGAAGGAGATAGACCAATATATTACCAACTTCGACAAGAATACATTTTATACCGCCGAGGACGT
>JAGPJL010000121.1 GCA_018054455.1 Parabacteroides sp. | reverse complement strand
GCATATTCTTTGCAGGGATTAGCCGCAGCAAGCAATTCGATGGATTCTCCTTTTACGGTCGTTACCTTGATTGTTCGCGGATTATGCTGACTTGAATAGTGGTCAATGAACGCTTCGCCTCCGGGTGCCAGCTTAATCTGATGCGTGCCTTCGGCGGTTGTAAGCTTGGTCGTTTTACCATTTGTCAGATTCAGCTGATAGAGATGACGCTCCAGCGGACTCACTTCGGTGGACATATAAAACAGATGCGATGCGTTGGAATCGAATCCAAGCACATCGGTTACCACCCAATTTCCTTTTGTAAGCTGTTTAACAAGCTTACCGTTTATATCATACAGATAAAGATGGTTAAAACCATCGCGCATGCTTTGCCAGATGAAACGGGAAGAATTACCCGGAAGAAACAGTATCGGATTCTGTGGTTCTACATAGGCCGGATTTTCTTCCGTAAACAGAACCGCTTCTCTTTTTCCTGTGGCGGCATTATATCGGACCAGGTTGCAAACATTTTGTTCCCTGTTCAATTCGGCAAGATAGATGCTTTGTTCATCGGGGCTCCAGGCCAGATTGGTAAGATACTTATCTTTTGGGGTGCCTGTTTGAAGAAAGACTGTCTGGCCGGTAGCTACGTTATACACACCTACCGTTACCTCATGACTTTTCATTCCGGCCATTGGGTACTTGATGGGTGTCGACTCTGCCGTACGGGCCTCAATATTTAAGATAGGATAATCAGTCACCATGCGTTCGTCCATCCGGTAAAAAGCCAGATAGGTACCCTTCGGCGACCAAAACGTACCTTTGTTGATGCCAAATTCATTGCGATGAACAGACTGCCCATTCACTTTATCCGAATCGTTTGTAATAATCTTAACCTGATTATCCGGGCTGGCAACTTGCAGATTGTTTCCAACCGTAAAAGCCATCAGGTTGTTTTCTGCGCAAAAATCCCTGTTCTCCCAGTTGTCCTCCACATTCCAAGAAGCAGTAACCTTTCCGGTTTTCCAGTTGTAATGAATGAGGTTCTTTTTTGTCTGGAAAGCAAGTATTGATTCCTCTTTGGCAGGAACAGAAAGTGCCGGAAGATCGGACACCGTTTTAAAACCAGCCGTTTGCAGTGCATCATTAAGCGATGACTTTGTAAACAGAACCGTTTCTTTTTTTTGTTTGCCGGGCTTGCCTGTAATCACACTGTCGCCCTTAACATACAGATAGCTACTCCCACACCACTGTAATTGCTTTAGGTTACGTGGGGTAAACTTGCTGTAGGTCTTTCCTCCGGGAATCAAATCATCCAGCGTAAATTGTTTATCCTGAGCATGTGTCGCCATAGG
The DNA here is from genome assembly GCA_018054455.1 of Parabacteroides sp. GTDB lineage: Bacteria > Bacteroidota > Bacteroidia > Bacteroidales > Tannerellaceae > Macellibacteroides. Next base: position 7,496 of record JAGPJL010000121.1, on the reverse strand, counting down.
CAGCGAGAAACATATAATTGAAAGGAGGATGGAAGCCATCCCCCTTTTATAACTACTATAAATCATTATCGTCCTTAATCTTTTTAATTGGAAGGTCTCCGAAACTCTTCTTGTCTATGCGTGTATCCCGAAAATCCTTTCCACCTTTTTTATCCTTAAACGATTTTCCTTTGTCCTTGAAATTTTTACCTCCAAAGCGGTCGTCTTCTTTGTATTTCATTTTGGTAGGACGATCCGAAACAAATTTATTTTTTCCTGGTCCCCCGGGCGAGAAACTTGACTTTACCGGGCGATCTGCCGGTTTACTGTCGGAGCGTTTTGCCGCGTCGCCACCAAACGGCTTACGAGCCGGACGTCCATCGTTCCTCTCTTCGCCAAAGAAACGTTTGCCTGGTGCGAAGGAAGCCTTTTCCGCTTCGCTTTCGCTATGAGCCGCAGCAAATCGTCTGTCCGGACGATCCGGACGATCGGTTCTGAAGTTTTTGCGTTCCGGACGATCGCCGCCTGGAGAAAACTCCTTGCGCGGAGCTCTTTCTCCACCAAAAGAACGTTCGGGTCTTGCTGATCTTTCTCCTCCAAATGAACGTTCAGGTCTTGCCGATCTTTCTCCGCTAGTTGAACGTTCCTGTCTTTCCGGACGTTCGCTGCTGTAAGAACGGGCAGGTCTCTCTTCCGACGATTCCTCACCTTCGGCAAGCGACTTCTTATAATCTTTATTCTTTCCTTCAAAAATATCGTAGCAACGGAATTCGCATTCCAGCGATCCGTTGATCACTTTCATCTTTTCGCTTGGACGTAAGCCGATCTTTTCAAAGCACTCGTCTTTGTAACTCAGAATCCATACCTTATAACCGGCAAATACGTGTTTCATGCGTTCGCCAATCATAGTATACAGTCCCATAAGGTCGCGCGATGAAATACGCTCGCCGTAAGGAGGGTTGGTAACCATGATTCCCGGCTTGGGAGGTTCCTGGAATTGCTGGAAAGGCAATACCTGCAAGTCAATGTATTTAGAAAGACCAGCGCTGCGTACATTCTTCCGGGCAATTTCGATGGCATCCGGACTAACATCCGAACCATAGCATTTGAATGTAAATTCCTTTTCGTTCGACTCGTCGTTGTAGATACGGTCAAACAACTCCTGATCAAAGTCCACCCACTTTTCGAAAGCAAAACCCTTGCGGTGAACGCCCGGAGCAATGTTAAGCGCGATCATGGCAGCTTCGATAAGCAATGTTCCCGAACCACACATCGGATCAATGAAGTTTGATTCGCCCTTCCAGCCGGTCTTCATAATCAGTCCGGCAGCCAGCACCTCGTTCAGCGGAGCTTCAATCTGGTCGACGCGGTATCCACGTTTATGCAAACTCTCGCCCGAACTGTCGATCGACAGGGTACAATCGTTATGCGAGATATGAATATTGATATACAAGTCCGGGTTATTTACTCGTACCGACGGACGTTTCTCGTATTTCTCCATAAAGTAGTCTACGATTGCATCCTTTGTGCGATAAGCCACAAACTTGGAATGATTAAAATCTTCGGAATAAATTACCGAGTCAATGGCGAAAGTCTTATCCAATGTCAGATACTTATCCCATTCCACCTTCATTACTTCCTTGTAAACAGTGTCGGCATCTTTGGCTTTGAAGTGATAGATGGGTCTCAGAATCCGGAGGGCAGTGCGACAGTAAAAGTTTGCCTTGTACAGCAACTCCATGTTACCTTCGAAGGAAACCATGCGGCGACCGATCTGCACCTCGTTGGCTCCCAATGAAATTAACTCACCGGCTAATACTTCCTCTAAACCATAGAGGGTTTTAGCCACCATTTCAAACGTCTCGTTATTCATTTGTTTTTAATATATTATCTAAATGCTTTATTTTGTGTGATAACTGCTCCTGCCGGAACATCTTCAGCAATCCAAACGTTTCCGCAGATTGTAGCCCCTTTGCCAATGAGTATGCGCCCCATCAGCGTAGAATTAGAGTAGACCGTAACTTCGTCTTCCAGCATGGGATGACGGGCAATACCCCGAACGGTTTGTCCGTTTTCGTCGGGAGGTAATTTCTCGCCGGCAAGACTTACACCCTGGAAGATACGTACGTTATTTCCGATAACGCTGGTTTCACCTATTACAGTACCAGTGCCATGGTCGATAGAAAAAGAATGACCGATGGCAGCACCCGGGTGAATATCTATACCCGTTTCGCTATGAGCCATTTCAGTAATCATTCTTGGAATATAAGGAACCCCCAGATTATAAAGCTGGTGGGCAATTCTGTAGCCAACGATAGCCCGGAAACCGGGATAACAGAAAATAATCTCACCCACGTTCTGTGCGGCGGGATCGCTGTTGAATGTTGCTTCGGCATCGGTTGCAAGCAAAGTCCGTAATTCGGGAAGCGATGCAATAAAAGCCTCAGAAAGAGTTTTCGCATGTTCGCTGATCTTTTCTTCCGGACAGGAAACACATTCGGTATCAGCAAAGCAAAGCCCTGCATAAATCTGGTGCGACAGCATTGCATGCAATGTCTCCACATTTACGCCGGTTTGAAAACGGATTGTCTGTTTGCTGACCCGGGCGTTTCCATAATAACCCGGAAAAAGAATGGATCTGCACAGATCCACGATCTCTTTCAATACCTCGCCGGAAGGGAGGGCTTCCTCGTCGCGATACGCATGAAACAGTTGTTTATACGATGCCTCGTCCGAAAGTTGTTCAACTGTCTCAGCCAGTATTGTACTATGCTTCTGCAAGCCCATGAGATAAACGATTCATATTTTGGTGCAAAAATAGTAATAAAGATTGAAATACCGACAATTACGAAGCCTACTTCTTATGTGGTTCGCCGAATACTTTGCAAGTAACCTCCTCTAAAGCCACTTTCCAGATCTTTACATTTTTCACGGCAGGGTCGGAATAGTTAAAATCTTTCTTAATGTATTGATGCATAATTATGTCCAGCGCTTCAATCTTTTTGGAGAAATCCTCCTCGTAGGCAACCTTACCCCAGCCGATAACACTTTTAGACCGCATCCTGTAACTGCAGGCTACCTGCGGATGCTGAAACACAAGGGCGTGATCAGTGCTGAAAGTTACGCAAATTTTAGGATTACGGCTAAGGATGTCGATGCTTCTTCCTTCCTGTGCGGAATGCAGATACACCACTCCTTCTTTGTATCCGAAGTTCATGGGAATCACATAGGGAGTACCGTCTGTATCAGCCATTCCTACATAGCAGATCGTACATTTGGCAATAATATCCTCTATCTGCTCTTTTTCTGTTACTATCAAAGTTTTCATTAAGATTTGTGTTACTTTTATGCATACAAATATACGCTTTTTTTTGACCGGTAAAAAGGGAGTGTTTGTTTGTTTATGAAAGCCTCCCACTATTGGCGAAATATTTCTTTAATCGCTTGCGGGATAAGGGTATTTAGCATACCTTTGCCAGACTTTTTCAACAGCATTGGGATGAAATTTCTAAATATAATTAAATAACTTAAATTATTATCTTATGTGGTTACTTAATTCTTCTATCGGAAAAAAGCTGATTATGAGTATCTCAGGGCTTTTTCTGATCGTATTTTTAACAGTACACATGGTGATGAACTTAGTGGCGGTTTTCTCGCTTGAAGGTTATGATGCCGTTTGTGAATTTATGGGTACCAACCCCATTATTCAGCTTATGGTTCCGGTACTTGCAGCGGGCTTCATTGTTCACATCATTTATGCAGGAATGTTAACCTTGCAGAACCAGAAGGCCAGAGGAAACGACAAGTATGCGTCTTCAAGCAAAACGAAAGTTAACTGGGCTTCCAAGAACATGTTTGTTTTGGGAATCATCGTTCTGGGTGTTTTGTGTTTCCACCTTACTCACTTTTGGGCAAAAATGCAATTGCTGGAGTGGCAAGGTGAAGAGTCTATGTTGGGTTCCGAACTGGTCGTTACTGTATTCAAGAATCCAGTGGTAGTAGCTATCTACCTTGTATGGATCTGGGCTTTGTGGTTTCACCTTACTCACGGTTTCTGGAGTGCTTTGCAGACTTTGGGAACTAACAACAAAAAATGGTACGGACGTTTGAAGTGCATTGGCATCATTTATGCAACAATCCTTGCTTTGGGCTTCTCAATTGTAGCTGTTTACTTCTTTTTTGGCCCTTTCGGTGCCTGCTGTGCAGCTTAATATCATAAATGTCTGACAACTTAAAAGAATAAGAATTATGACTAAAATAGAATCAAAAATCCCTCAGGGGCCATTGGCTGAGAAGTGGAGTAATTATAAAAATCATCAGAAGCTGGTGAATCCGGCCAACAAGCGTCGTCTGGATATTATTGTTATTGGTACCGGTCTTGCCGGTGCTTCTGCAGCCGCATCTTTAGGTGAGCTTGGTTTCAATGTACTGAATTTCTGTATTCAGGACTCTCCCCGCCGCGCGCACTCTATCGCTGCCCAGGGAGGTATTAATGCTGCAAAGAATTACCAGAACGACGGCGACTCTGTTTACCGTTTATTCTACGATACGATTAAGGGAGGTGACTACCGTGCACGTGAGGCTAACGTTTACCGTTTGGCCGAAGTGTCAAATTCAATCATCGACCAGTGCGTTGCTCAGGGTGTACCTTTTGCACGCGAATACGGTGGCTTGCTCGACAACCGTTCATTCGGTGGTGCGCAGGTTTCCCGTACGTTTTATGCCCGCGGCCAGACCGGACAGCAGTTGTTGCTGGGTGCTTACTCTGCATTAAGCCGTCAGGTTGGAAAGGGTGCCGTTAAATTGTTTACCCGTCACGAAATGCTTGATGTGGTTAAAATCGACGGACGTGCCCGTGGTATTATCGCCCGCGACCTTGTTACAGGTAAGATCGAACGTTATTCTGCTCACGCTGTTGTTATTGCTTCAGGTGGTTACGGTAACACGTTTTTCCTTTCTACCAACGCCATGACTTCAAATGGTTCTGCAGCTATGCAATGTTATAGAAAGGGTGCTTATTTTGCCAATCCTTGTATGGCACAGATTCACCCTACCTGTATTCCTGTTCATGGCGAATTCCAGTCTAAATTAACCCTGATGTCCGAGTCTTTACGTAACGACGGACGTATTTGGGTTCCAAAAAATATAAAGGATGCCGAAGCAATCCGCACCGGTAAACTTAAAGCAACTGATATCAAAGAAGAAGATCGCGACTACTATTTGGAAAGACGCTATCCTGCTTTCGGTAACCTTGTTCCCCGCGACGTGGCTTCACGTGCTGCCAAAGAACGTTGCGATGCAGGTTATGGTGTAGGTAATACGGGTCTTGCTGTTTATCTTGATTTTTCTGAAGCTATCCAACGCCTTGGAAAGAACGTGGTTGAAGCAAAATACGGTAACCTCTTCCAGATGTATGAAAAGATTGTAGACGACAATCCTTATCAGACTCCGATGATGATTTACCCTGCTATTCACTATACAATGGGTGGTATCTGGGTCGACTATGAATTGATGACTTCCATCCCGGGTCTTTTCGCAATTGGCGAAGCTAACTTCTCCGATCACGGAGCCAACCGTCTTGGTGCTTCAGCGTTGATGCAAGGTTTGGCAGATGGTTATTTCGTATTGCCTTACACGATTCAGAATTACCTGGCAGATCAGATCCGCGTTCCGCGTTTCAGTACCGACCTGCCCGAATTTAAGGAAGCAGAAAAGGGAATCAACGACCGTATCGCTAAATTGATGAACATTAAGGGAAAACGTTCTACCGACAATCTACACAAGGAATTGGGTCACATTATGTGGGATTTCGTAGGTATGGGTCGTGATGCCGAAGGACTTAAGACTGCTATCAGCAAGCTTAAAGAGTTGAAAAAAGAATTCTGGACTAATCTTTATATCCCGGGATCAGGTAACGACCTGAATGTGGAGCTTGAAAAAGCACTTCGTTTGGCCGACTTTATCGAAATTGGTGAATTGATGGCTCACGATGCACTCGACAGAGAAGAATCTTGTGGTGGTCACTTCCGTTTGGAACACCAGACTGAGGAAGGCGAAGCACTTCGCCACGATGATAAGTTCGCCTATGTATCTTGCTGGCAGTATCAGGGTGAAGATAAAGCACCTGTGATGTTGAAAGAAGAGCTAGACTACGAATTTATTGTTCGTCAGCAGCGTAATTACAAGAGCTAAGGAGTAAGTAGTCGAAAATTTAAACAGTAAAGATTAAAATCATGGATAAAAATATTGATATCACACTGAAGGTTTGGCGTCAGAGGAGTCCTAAGGATAAGGGCGTCTTCGAAACTTATCAGCTGAAGGGAATCTCTCAGGGAAGTTCATTCCTTGAAATGCTGGATATCCTGAACGAACAATTGACAAACAACGGGAAAGAACCTGTAGTGTTCGATCACGACTGTCGCGAAGGTATTTGCGGTATGTGTTCTTTGTACATCAACGGACACCCTCACGGACCCGACAGTGCGGTAACTACTTGTCAGCTGCACATGCGTCGTTTCAATGATGGCGACGTAATTACGATCGAACCATGGCGTTCTGCAGGTTTCCCTGTAATCCGCGACCTGATGGTAGACCGTTCTGCTTTCGATAAGATTATTCAGTCGGGAGGTTTCGTTTCGGTTAATACAGGAGGTGTTCCGGATGCAAATGCGATTGCTATTCCTCAATACAAAGCAGAAGAAGCTATGGATGCTGCTGCTTGTATCGGTTGTGGTGCCTGCGTTGCAGCTTGTAAGAACGGATCGGCTATGTTGTTCGTTTCTGCGAAGGTTAGCCAGTTGGCATTACTTCCACAGGGACAGATCGAAGGAGCCCGTCGTGCTAAAGCAATGGTTGCCAAGATGGACGAACTGGGTTTTGGTAACTGTACCAACACACGCGCTTGCGAACTTGAATGTCCTAAGAGCATTTCGGTAAGCAATATCGCCCGCTTGAACCGCGAATTCCTTGTAGCCAAATTGAGAGACTAATAGTAGTTTCCGATAGATATAAAAAGGCCGTCTCAATAGGAGACGGCCTTTTTTTTTACCCATTTTCTATGGCTTCGATTTGTAAAATGTAAGGCAGTCTTTCCCCAGACAATCATATTGTATATTATAATAGCTTTTAATGTTTCAAATAGTAAGTATATCTATTGTAAAAATATATTAATGCATATAAAAATTAAAATAAGCTTGACAATGTGAAAAACATGCTATACATTTGTAGTGTGATTTTTTCATAATAGTATTAGATTTAAGGTTGACAAAGATTGGTTAGGGGATGTCGGGAGACATCCCTTAATTGTGTTATACCAAACCGACCAACTATAAATAAAGGATTGTTATGTGTTGTTTAACATGTTTTATAGGAAATGGACTTGACAAACACGTGCAGAGGCTGTATCTTTGCATCGTGGTTTTTTCATAATAGTATTAGATTTAAGGTTAACAAAGTTTGGTTAGGGGATGTCGGGAGACATCCTTTAATTGTTTATAGACGTTTCTATCCGCAAGGTC
>JAGPJL010000208.1 GCA_018054455.1 Parabacteroides sp. | reverse complement strand
TTACCAGTATTGAGCAAAAGGAAAAAACTGTAACTATTATTTTTGAAGCACAAGGGTATACGGTATCTTTGCAACTGAATGAAAAGGATAAAAATAGTGTTACCGGGAGTATGATGGGTATGTTTGATGCATCCGGTACCCGAATTGAAAAATAAATTTTTATGATGGTATTACTCTCTCCGGCGAAAACAATGGCAGGTGTTTCTCCTGTCAAGGCACCGGATATTTCTGTTCCCCGTTTTGTAAAAGAAGCTTCGGAACTGGCTCTTTATTTGTCTCAATGTCCGGTGGAAGACCTGGCCATGTTTTTTAAGGTTAACGGTAGTATTGCCGCCGAGAATTATCGCAGGTTCAGAGAATTTCATTCGCCCGATGTACCCTCGTTGCAGGCTATTCTTGCATACACCGGTATCGTGTTTAAACGACTTGATCCGTCCGATTTTAGCGTGGACGACTTTAATTATGCTCAATCGCATCTGCGTTTTACATCGTATTTGTATGGATTACTTAGGCCATTGGATGGAATCAAACTTTACAGGCTGGAAGGTGATGTGCGTTTGCCTGAATTAAACGGCCAATCAATCTTTGAGTATTGGCGATCAAGACTTACAGATATATTGATTGCCGATTGCATTAAAGCAGGAGGTGTATTAGTTAATCTTGCCAGTGGCGAGATGAAATCCTTGTTTGACTGGAAGCGCCTTACTTCTGAAGTCAAAGTAATTAGCCCCGAATTTAAAATAGCTAAGGGAGATAAACTTCGGACAATAGTTGTATATACCAAAATGGCCAGAGGAGAGATGGCGCGGATGATTCTGAAACATCGTCTTACAGATGTAGAAATGCTCAAACAGTTTAAATGGGAGGGATTTTATTTTCGCCCTGATCTATCGGATACCAATGCTTTTATGTTTGTCCAAGACGGTTTCTAGCAATTTACTATTACAATACAAAAAGAAGATGACTTATCATCAGATAAGTCATCTTCTCTATAAAAACTTACTTTACAACTGTTTCTTTGCTTTCAAAATAATTCCATACAATTGCTGAAATCGCTGCCCCGATAAATGGTGCTACAATAAACAACCATAGTTGAGTAAGTGCTACGCCACCGCCTGTTAAAGCCGGACCAATACTACGTGCCGGATTTACAGATGTACCAGTGATAGGAATACAAACAATATGAATCAAAATCAATGTAAGACCAATAGCCATTCCTGCAAATCCAGCCGGAGATTTACTGCTGGTTGAGCCTAGTACGACCAAAACAAAGATAAAAGTAAACACAGTTTCAGCTATAAAGGCAGGTATCAGGTTCCCTTCCGCATAGCTGTTAGCTCCATAGCCACTGAGACCCATTCGCGATGAAATGGAAAGTAAGATGACTGATCCCAGAATAGCTCCGATAACCTGGAAAACCATATACATTACGGCTTCAACAGCTTTCATTCTTCCTGCTAATAACACACCTAAAGTAATGGCAGGATTAATATGACAACCCGAAATACCTCCTATGGCATATGCCATAGCTACCACAGAGAGCCCGAAGGCCATAGCCACACCAATAGTTCCTACTCCGGTTCCCACAGCTTCTGCTGCGCCACCTGCAATCACTGCACTACCACATCCCATGAGAACGAGGACCATTGTGCCGATCATTTCTGCAATGTACTTTTTCATGCTTTTTTGTATTAATAGGTAAAACAAAGAGACTGGATTAGAAAAGATATGCCCTTCCGGATAGTCCGAAAGGGCATAGAAATGATGAATTACTTCGTAAGATCTACTACTCCAAGATCTTTGTTTGTTCCACCGAATACATCAACCAAGGTTGAATACTGAACGGTGTCTGCATTCATAGACTGGAATTCTACTTTGTATGTACCGGTTGAAAGACCGTGTAGCTTAAAGTAGTTATTTAATGTAGTATCTGACACTGTCGAGATTGTATCTTCTCCAACTACAGTAAATACAAAATAAGGAACATCAGCGGGGTTGATGCTTCCCGAAATGGCAGAACTGTTCTCTACTACGTAAGCTCTGATAACAGGCTTAAGTGAATAATTTCCATTTCCTTTGGCTACGATAGACTTTGCCGCGTCGAAATCGATTACGACGGAATAACCACTACTTGTAATGATACTTTCCTGAACGTTGAATTTCAGACCGGAAGTCTGTGCACTTGGAGTAGAAATTGGAACAACACTGCCGTCGTTTAATACAAGCTCGTTGTTATCTCCGAGTACTAATCTGATTTGAGAGATATGCTCGCCTTCATATAATGTAATATTTGAAAGCAACGTATCTTTACCATTGGTGAAATCCAACAGGTTATAGGTTGCAGGAGTTATAGGCATATCTACCCAAGATTCTCCGTCGACAGAATATTTTACTTCCTGAATATCAATATTGATGGCTTGATAGTCATCCAATGTAGGAGCATCAGTCAGGTAAAATTTCACTTCGGTCCCTTTGTCTGCCGAATTTTCATCATTTGAACACGATACCATAAAAGTACCCATCGCTAGCAACATGTAAGCGTACCATTTAAACTTCTTCATAATTTTAAAATTAATTAATGATCGATGAATTGAATTTAATAAGTCTGCAAAACTTACAAGTCACAGCAAATATACAGCTTGATTCTTAAAGTTGTATTCCTAAAGATAAGATTGTCTTTTTTTTGTATTTGTTCTGTCTACGAATTAATAGGTGGAGTATTCAGTATGCATCACATT
>JAGPJL010000207.1 GCA_018054455.1 Parabacteroides sp. | reverse complement strand
CGATACATTCTTTTATTTAAGATGTTCACGAAAGAATGTCTCTAATTTGTTGAAAGGAATTACATCAGATCTGTCATACAGATCAACGTGATTGGCATTCAGAATAATCATCAGCTCTTTCGGTTCTGCTGCCGCTTGGTAAATATCTTCGCTGAAATATCGGGAATGCGCATTTTCGCCGGCAATCAATAGGATAGGTCTGGGGGAAATTTCCTTGATATAAGTAAGTAATGGCATATTCATGAAAGACAGCGCACTGGTTATGGCCCAGGCTCCGTTTGAATTGAGTGAACGTTCATGGAAACCTCGTTCGGTACGGTAGTAGTCGAAAAACTCCCTGGTAACCGCATCAGCATTTGCCTCAAGCTTTTCGGGCAGATTACGCGGACCGTAAGTTGCAGATCCCTTTTCGACATCAAGCCATCTTTGTTCTCCCAGCTTTTCAAGAATCTGACTGCGTTGTTTGGCTGTAAGAGCATCATTCAGGCCCTTAGCCATTGTACGAGACATATCATACATACTGGTAGTTGCAACCGCTTTGATACGTTTGTCCACTGCCGCAGCATTCAGTCCCATCCCCCCGAAACCACAAATACCTATAATTCCAATACGATTTCGATCCACAAACTTTTGAATACCCAGATAATCTACAGCTGCACTAAAATCTTCGGAATTAATATCCGGCGAAGCAACACCACGAGGCTCTCCACCACTTTCTCCTGTATATGAGGGATCGAAAGCTATTGTAACGAATCCGCGTTCGGCCATTGTTTGTGCGTACAATCCGGACGACTGTTCCTTTACTGCGCCAAAAGGTCCACTAACTGCAATTGCAGCCAAAGGTTGGTCATTTCGGTTCTTGGGCAGATATAAATCTGCAACAAGGGTAATGCCGTAACGGTTTTTAAAACTAACTTTCTTTCTGGTTACTTTTTCACTCTGCTTAAACGTGTAATGTTCTGTATTCATACGATCTGATTTTTGAGTTGACTTTGTTTGCCCGTTCACAGGTATCAACAGGGGGCATAATAAAAGCATTATTGATGCTATTCTATTCATATCCGAAAATTTAATTGTTAATAAATTGATTTAATAAATTTTGCCGGTACTCCGCCTACCACAACATTGTCCGGTACATCTTTAGATACTACCGATCCTGCAGCAACTACGGCATTTTGTCCTACGGTTACTCCTGGAAGAATAGTTGATCCGGCTCCAATCCAAGCCCTTTGTTTTAGAGTGATGGGTTTGGCAATAAGTGCTTTCCGGTCTTCGGGATCCAGCGGATGATTCTCTGTAATAAGATTTACTTTCGGACCAATTAATACTTCATCATCAATATATATACCACCCATATCCAAAAAAGAGCAGGCATGATTTATAAATACGTTTTTCCCAATATGAATAAATCTGCCAAAATTGGTGTAAAATGGAGGAAAGATGATGGTGCTTTTATCAATTGGCTTATCAATAATTTCTGAAAGTATATTCCGAACAAGATCTATATCGCCCGAATTATTCATTTTTTGAGCCAATCCCATTGTGCTATTTACTATCTGGCTTATTTTATGATACTCCGGATCGTTTAGGCGTACAGCTTTACCTGCTAGCAATCTGTCGAGAATATTCTCTTCGTTGCCAAATGTTATATTCTTCATCCTGTATTATTAATTTCTTTTTAAGCGAACTGTTTATTTCCCCTGATTTATATTGCAAATTTCGTCTTATTAGCTTGCGTTCGTGTTATACTTAATACGGGTGTTTTTACCATTTTTACTGATTATGAATTATATATAGGTGTTTAGATTTGGGGATTGCTATATTTGTATCATTAAATCAATGGATATGGATGAAATAAAACGAATAGACAGGGTGCAAGATTATAACGAATACATTGGTGTAGATACGTTACATCCCTTGGTAAGTGTAATTAAGTTTAATGAAATCCCGGCTGTTATCAGTTACAAGATGTATCTGGGTATATATGCTGTATTCCTGAAAAACATCAAATGCGGCAACATAACCTATGGTTGCCAGCCTTACGATTACGAAGATGGTACATTGGTTTTTGTATCTCCGGGCCAGGTTTACGGAATTGATAGTAAAGGTGTTTCAGTGAAGCCTTCCGGATATGCTTTGGTTTTTCATCCGGATCTGATAAAAGGAACTTCGTTAGGAAAAAACATAAAGGAGTATTCGTTTTTCTCTTACGAAACCAATGAAGCTTTGCATCTTTCCAAAAAAGAAAGAAAAACTATCGTAGATTGCCTGGAGAAAATTGCTGAAGAAATAGAACAAAATATTGACAAGCACAGCAAGACTCTTATTGTTTCCAACATAGAGCTTTTCCTTAATTATTGCATGCGCTTTTATGACCGTCAGTTTATTACACGAAGCAATGAAAATAAAGATATACTGATGAGGTTTGAAAATCTGCTCGACGACTATTTTAAATCAGGAAAAGCAGAGCAGATGGGGTTGCCAAGTGTAAGTTGGTGCGCAGAACAATTGTTTTTATCTCCCAATTACTTTGGTGATCTGATTAAGAAGGTAACTGGAAATACGGCTTTGGATTATATTCAATGTAAATTGATTGATGAGGCCAAAGAGAGAATATTTGACCATTCAAAAACTATCAATGATATTGCAGCAGGACTCGGATTTAAATATCAACAACATTTTACCCGCTTGTTTAAGCAGAAAGTTGGCGTAACACCCAACGATTACCGGACTATGAATTGAAAACTTTGATGGGGT
>JAGPJL010000021.1 GCA_018054455.1 Parabacteroides sp. | reverse complement strand
TTAAAAAACAATTTAAGTTGCAAACTTACATAATTATTTATAATTGTGCTTCTGATCAGGTGAAAAAAGTATTATATATAATACTTTTTTCTGTTAATCCTATTACGAATTGTGCGAGAAAAGACGTTTTTCAGCGAGTTCTTCATATTTTGTTGCTTCTCTGCCATAGTTACAGAACGGGTAAATGCTGATACCACCTCTGGGAGTGAAGATTCCTGTGACTTCGATGTATTTAGGTTCCATAAGTCTGATTAGGTCTTTCATGATAATGTTAACACAGTCTTCATGAAATGCTCCATGGTTACGGAAGCTAAATAAATATAGTTTTAAACTTTTACTTTCGACCATTTTTATAGCTGGAATATAGTCTATATGTATCGTTGCAAAATCGGGTTGACCTGTAATTGGGCATAAACTTGTAAATTCGGGACAATTGAAGCGTACCCAGTAATCGTTATCCTGATGCTTGTTTGTGAAAGCCTCAAGGACTTCGGGCGCGTAGTCACTTTTATATATGGTTTTGCCCCCTAATAAGCTTAATTCTTGCTCGTTCATTCTAGTTGTTTTTACGTTTTAAATAGTTTTCTAATCCTTCTTTTCTTAATTTACAGGCCGGACAATGACCGCATCCGTCGGCAAGAATGCCATTATAGCATGTTAGCGTCTCATTTCTTATCAGGTCAAATACCTCCAGATTGTCTGCCATTTCCCATACCTCACTTTTATTTTTATCCATCAGCGGCGTATGAATAATAAATTGTTCATCCATGGCCAGATTAAGAGTTACATTGAGTGATCGGATAAAGGTATCTCTACAGTCAGGATATCCACTAAAGTCAGCCTCCGAAACGCCGGTAACAAGATTAAAAATTCCCTTGCTTCTGGCAAGGATGGCTGCCAATGTAAGGAATACCATGTTTCTACCTGGCACAAATGTATTTGGGTAGCTGTCGGAGGGTTTTTCTGTATCCATTTCGATAGAACTGTCTGTTAATGAATTGCTGGAAAGCTGTCCTAATAAAGATACATCCAGGAGTTGAAACGGAATGCCTGCATTTTTGGCAATGTTATGCGCAACCTTAGTTTCAGCAGAATGCTTTTGTCCATACGTAAAGCACACTGATTCTACATGCTTGAAATGTTTTTTGGCCCAAAAAAGGCATGTCGTGGAATCTTGACCCCCTGAAAAACAAACCATTGCGGCTTCTTTTTTCATACTTGTTTCTTTTACAGTTAATAAATAGGAGGGGAGAGTTCTGTATATACTTTGAAATTCCGTTAGGAAAATTATATAAGTTGTTCCTTGTTTTTTACGTGGTATTGCAAGTACACGGAAGAAAATCCCTTCGGATACAAAAATACAAACTATCTTTTTCTCAACCAAAAGAATTGAATTGTAATAATAAATGAAACATGTTTCCTTCATAAATTATCGAAGAATTTGGTTTAAATGCAAAAATAGTTTGGCTGTTTAATAAGGTTGTTTGCACAGAATTGAATGTTTTGTGCTGCACATTTTATGCCAAAATGTGTAATATATTAAAAAAGTATATATCTTTGCCTCTCATTTGTCTTGAAAATCAAGCAAATCAGGTAAAAATTAAAATAGTGTTTATGAAGAGAATCATCGTTTTAGCAAGTTTGTTTCTTGTAATAGGATTTAATGCTTCGGCCGAAGGCTATCAGGTTAACTTGCAGAGTTCAAAGCAGGCTGGTATGGGACATGCCGGAGCAGCTTTAAAACTTGGTGCTGAGAGTATGCATTTTAATCCTGCCGGATTAAGTTTTATGAAAGAAAATATAAGCTTGTCGGCCGGAGCCAGTGCTATATTTGGAAGTATGAAGTATTCGAGCACGAGTGGAGATTATAAACATAAGACGGACAATCCGATTGGAACGCCTTTATATTTATATGCAGGCTTTAAGATTTATGATAATTTGGCTGCCGGCGTAAGTGTTACTACTCCTTACGGTAGTTCTATTAATTGGGGAATCAATTGGGCAGGTTCTCGTTTAGTACAAGACATCTCATTGAAATCGTTCTCGATTCAACCGACTGTTTCTTATCGTCCATTTGATCGTTTAAGTTTTGGGGCTGGATTGATGGTCATGTATGGTGATTTCTCGCTTAGCCGTGCACTGATTCCTGCCGGAGGACTGGAAGCACTTCGTCAGACTCCCTTTGCACCGCTAATTAAAGATGGATTGGATCTTTTTAAAGATATCGATGCCGCCTCAGCTACATTAGCTGGAGATGCCGGAGTTAAAATTGGGTATAATGTGGGAGCAATGTATGATGTTTCCGATAAAATGACTTTAGGGGTTTCTTACCGTTCGAAAGTAACCATGAAGGTACCCGAAGGGCATGCAACGATGAATTATGCGAATGAGGCCGCTCTTAATCAGGTTCTAACAGTTGCGAATACATATCTGCCAGCTGATAAAAAGATTGGTGTTCCTCCTCTCGACAGAGGGACTTTTACTGCGGAACTTCCATTGCCTTCTAATCTGAATGTTGCTGTTAGCTATAAACCCACCGATCGTTTACTTCTTACAGGTGAAGTCCAGTTTGTTGGATGGAGCGCTTACGATCAGCTGAATGTGCAGTTTTCTCAGGAGGTATTAAACGGATATAGTATCAATGCCCCTAAAATGTATGAAAATACTTGCATTTATCGCTTAGGAGGTCAGTTTGCTGCTACCAACCGTTTAGATCTTCGTTTAGGGGCCTATTATGATGAGTCTCCGGTACCAAGTGAATTTCTTAATCCTGAAACCCCAAGTATGAATAAATTGGGACTTACAACAGGTTTGAGCTTTCGTCCGCTTCAAAGGTTGTCGATCGATATGGCATTTGCGTATGTTACCGGATTTGGTCGTGATGGTTCTTATCCCTACGATCCGAAAGATTTAACTAAAACATTTGGGGGTCATTATGAGGTAAATGCCTTTAATTCATCTCTTGGAATTTCTTATTCATTCTGATTATAATCAATATAAAAATAAGAAAGCCCGATCAAACGATCGGGCTTTCTTATTTTTGTAAAGTATACTTAGAGTTGTATCCAACGAACATAAGCAAAATCCATCCGATGAGGAAGGTCTTTGTTAACAGGATATGCACGTAATCCCAGCTTAACAGATCCGGCAATACTTGGCACTATTTTAAGCTCAAAATATAGTTTGGAGCCTTCTTCTTTAGTGAGCATAAAATTGTAGGCTTTGACAAAAGAAATTTCATTTGTATCCTTTTTTTCTCTTGCTACAACAAGTTCGATGCCTAACATTCCTTTCAGGTCCTTTCTGTCTAAAACAACATTAATAGTTAGTTCATGACCGAGAACCGGACCTGAAGAACGTAATTCTTCACCATAAGATATGGAATCCACAACAAAGCTATCCCAATGTGCATCTACTTCTTCTTTCCATGCGGCTATTTCTTTTGCCTTTTCAAAGTTGTTTGCATGCAAATTGGCCGAGCGTGTGGCAAGTTTATTATAGAATCGTTCAATATAATCATCCAGCATTCGCTTCATCGTATAGTCCGGCGCTATCTGAGAGATGGAGTTCTTTATATACTGTATCCATTCGGGCGAATATCCCTTACTATTTTTTGCATAGTAAGTTGGTATAATTTCGTTTTCAAGTATACTGTAAATTGTAGCCGCATCCAACTGATCCTGATATTGCTGGTTTTCGTATGTTCGCTTGTCTGTAAGTGCCCAACCTGCTCCTTCTTTATACCCTTCGTACCACCAGCCATCGAGAACAGAGAAATTCAGAACACCATTCATTTCGGCCTTTTCTCCTGAAGTCCCAGAAGCTTCCAACGGACGGGTAGGGGTATTTAGCCATACATCTACTCCGGATATCAAGCGACGGGCCAGACGCATATCGTAATTTTCGAGAAAAATAATTTTTCCAAGAAATTCGGGACGGCGAGATATTTCAACAATATGTTTAATCAGTCCTTGTCCGCCACCATCAGCCGGGTGAGCTTTTCCTGTATAAATAAACTGAATCGGATGTTCTTGATTGTTTAGAATCTTAGACAATCTATCCAAATCGGTAAACAACAGGTGGGCACGTTTGTAAGTGGCAAAACGGCGACCAAAGCCAATAAGAAGAGCATTTGGATTTATTTTGTCGAGAATTGAAACAACTTGGGATGGATCACCCTGATTCTTTAGCCAGTTTTCTTTAAACTGAACGCGGATATAATCAACCAATTTGTTTTTAAGAGTCTTGCGGATGCTCCATATATCTTCGTCCGGAACTTTATTAATTGCATTCCAGATAGACTTATTAGACTGATCTTTAAAGAAATTCTTATCAAACGTTTTTGCATAAAATTGTTTCCATTCAGAAGCGGCCCATGTTGGCATATGAACTCCATTGGTCACCCAGCTAACATGTAATTCGTCCGGAAAATATCCTTTCCAGATCGGTGCAAACATTTTTTGTGAGACTTTTCCATGCAACCAGCTAACACCATTCGCTTCCTGACAGGTATTAAGAGCAAAAACACTCATCGAAAATTTCTCATGCGTGCCTGGATTTTCGCGTCCCATATCAATAAACTCCTGCCAGGTAATACCTAATTTAGCAGGGAATTCACCCATGTAACGACCAAATAAATCTTCCTCAAAATAGTCGTGACCGGCAGGAACCGGTGTATGTACAGTATAAAGAGAAGAGGCTCTTACTACTTCAAGCGCCTGGTCAAAAGTAAGTTTGTCATTCTCTATATAGTCTACAAGCCGTTGAGCATTAATAAGCGCGGCATGTCCTTCATTGCAATGGTATATCTGCTTTTTAATGCCAAGCTTATTAAGCATCATTATACCACCTACGCCAAGAAGATATTCTTGTTTCATTCTGTTTTCCCAATCACCCCCATACAGTTGATGTGTAATGGATCGATCCCATTCGCTATTTTGGTTGGTGTCTGTATCCATTAGATACAAAGGAACACGACCAACACTAACCTTCCAAACCTGTGCATAAACCAAACGGCCTGGGAAAGGTACTTCGATAATGAGAGGACTTCCATCGCTATTATTAACCTGAGCGATTGGCAAGTGATTAAAGTCCTGAGCTTCGTAATTGGCTATCTGTTGCCCTTCCATGGAAAGCGTTTGCGTGAAGTAACCGTAACGATACAAGAATCCAACTGCAGCCATATCTATATTGCTGTCACTGGCTTCTTTTAGATAATCGCCGGCCAAGACCCCTAAACCTCCGGAATAAATTTTAAGTACGTTTGCCAATCCATATTCCATACTGAAATAGGCAACAGATGGATTGATAGGATTTGGCTTTTCACTCAAATAGGTCTTTAATAAATCATGTACTTTTTTTAGCTCATCCAGAAATTCCTGATCTGCCATAATTTCTTCCATTCGTCTGTAAGAAATACTTTGCAGAAAGAGTACTGGATTCCCTTCGGTTTTTTTCCAAAGGTCGCTGTCTATTTTATTAAAAAGTCTTGTTGCCTCATAATTCCAAACCCACCAAAGATTGTATGCTATTTCGCGAAGAGGTTCAAGCTTCTCAGGTAGCACCGTATGTGAATGCACATCTTTCCAAACGGGTGAATTTGCATTGTTCGCTTTGATTTTCATTATTGAGAATATTTTTAGTTTATCAAGAAAATATGACTATAAAATCGAAGTAAATTTTACACGAATCTGTCGCAAAGATAAGATTCTCTGTTAAATACTTACTAATGTTTAACAATTCTTTTGTTTGCATTCACAAGAGATTTATCAAATGCTTTCTCATAATAAAGAATGAATTTGTTCCACGTTGCTTCTTTGGATAAGTCAAAGCAGTGCTTGTGAATTTCATTTCTTTCTTTCTTGTCTTTATGTGAGAGCGAGAGGATAGAGGCTGCTATGCTATCAGCAACTTCAAAATAATTAAAATCAGTCCGTTCGATAACCTGAACCCCTTCGTTCAGATCGTTGCCAGACACAAAGTGCTTTGCCCATAAACCAAAGCCAGCAAGGTTTGTTGTAATGGTTGGAATACCGAATGCGATGCTTTCCATTGGCGTATATCCCCAAGGTTCGTAATATGAAGGGTAAATCGTGGCATCCATTCCAATGAGCAAATCATAGTAGGCTGTGTTAAATATACCATCGTTACCAGAAAGATAACAAGGGACATATACAATTTTAATTTTATCGGATGCTGCATTTGTAAAGCCGGCCTGACGAATGTGATTTACGATCTTGTCGTGTTCCATATCATAAAGCCAATGCGTGATGAATGGTGTCTGTAGCGGAGCTATGGTTTCATAGTCTTGCGCCAGTATTTCTTTTAAATCAGCACGTGCGTCGTAAACATTGGCCGGAACCATTATAAATGCGATCATTTCCCGTTGTAGTTCACCCGAAGTGCGTATATGACTCATTGCATCGATAAATATATCAATACCTTTGTTCCTGTATTCATATCTGCCACTTGTCGAAATTAAGATGGCATTTTCTGATACAGGACTTCCAAACAATTTTTCTGCTACACGTATTAGTTTTGAACGGGCTTCCTTTCTTTTGTTTACGTAATCGTCACCTTCAGGAACGAAATTAAGTTCAAAACCATTGGGAGTAACTACATCCGGTTCCTTCTGAAGTAGTTTTTTACATTCATAAGCCGTAATGTCACTAACTGTTGTAAAACAATCTGAATGAATGGCTGCTTGTTTTTCCAGCGAGTGTTTGGCCTCCATGTTTAGCTCGTAAGCCATCTGATCTCCATTGTACCCATCCATATAGGCATAGAGAGCCTTATTGTTTCCGGCAATTGACCGCCCGATTGATGTTGCGTGTGTTGTAAAAATCGTTGCAACTGCAGGAAGTTGTTTTTGTATATATAGCGCGCCCATTCCAAGCATCCACTCATTAAATTGAGCAACTACAGGTTGATTATTCAGCTTGAAATAGTGGCAGAAACTTTCGATGACTTTTCCAACCGAATAGGCAAATATACAGGATTCATCGTAATCGCCGTAAGCGTTAATCGAATTTACTTTGTATGATTCCCAAAGAGAGTAGAATAGTTTATCCTTGTCTTTGAAGAAAGGCTTGAAATCGACCAAAATAACAGGCGGATTTCCTGGAACATCCCATCTGCCAACTTTAATGTTTAACTGGTCTGTAGTTTCCGCGTGCTGTTTCCATTCTGCAAAAAGGAGATCATCTTCAATAAAATCTGCTGCAGATTCTTCGGACCATAAGTCTGGTCCGATAAAAATAACATTATCATTGAAGATTTTTTTGAGACTATATGCTTTGGTGGACAATACGGTGTATATTCCGCCTACCTTATTGCAGACTTCCCAGCTGCTTTCAAATAAATAAGTTGGCGTAGTTATAGGTGTACTCATATAAGATTGATTATAATCTGTTATATTTCAGATGCAAAGATAATCTAATTTTGAGATTTTGTCCCCTTATTGAATTATTATTAACAAGGTTTTTGTAGCTTTGTGTACTAATAATTGATATTTATCATTTTTAAAGCTTTAATAAAATGGCTAGCAGAAGAACGTTAAAAAAGAACATTGGTTATATAGCCGGTGATTTATTTACAGAAGCATTGGTTTGTAAGTTGTTTATTCCAGGAGTTGATCTGGAAAAAACAGATGTCCTTATGACAAGAATCCTGGATATGCAGGATGAATTTATAAGACGAGCAAATTGTCCGGATGGAAAAGAGAATAAGAAACGCGTAAAAGAGTATTTTTCAAAATTACTGGCTGATTTGCAGATTGAAATTAATGGCATTGCAAAAGAAATCGGAGAATTGAGCAAACAAGCTGATGAGAGTAGCGCTAAGTAAATTTCTGCTTCGTTTAGCAGGATGGAAGTTGGGGCCAATAGGAGAAGATGTTCCAAAGTGTGTTGTGTGTGTGGCTCCTCACACAAGTAACTGGGACTTTGTGATTGGAAAACTTTTTTATTCGGCGCTTGACCGTGATGCCGGGTTTCTAATAAAGAAGGAATGGTTTTTCTTTCCGTTTAACTTGTTTTTTGGATGGCTTGGCGGTGTACCGGTAGATCGCAATAAACGTACTTCTGTAACCGACCAGATGGTTGAAGAGTTTGCTAAAAGGGATTCATTCCATCTTGGTATTACTCCCGAAGGTACCAGAAAAAAAGTAACTGAATGGAAAAAAGGTTTTTATTATATTGCTCATAAAGCAAATGTCCCTATTGTTTTAGCTTACCTGGATTATAAAAAAAAGGAAGCCGGTGTGAAGGCTGTATTTTATCCGACAGGTAATACAGAAGAAGATATTGAAACCATTCGTAGTTATTATCGTGGAGTTCAAGGCCGTAATGCAGAGAACTTTGCAGAGAAATAAATTACTTTTACTTGTTAACCTTAAATTTAAATATTTCTGATATGGCCGAAAATTTACGCGTAAGTATGGTCCAATCCCATATAATTTGGGAAGACAGAAACGAAAACCTTGGATATTACGGTGAACTTCTCAGACGGATAAGCGGAAAAACCGATCTGGCTGTTCTGCCTGAAACTTTTTCTACAGGATTTACAATGAATGTTGAGCCTCTTGCTGATGAGGCGGATGGAATAACGGTAAATACAATCAAAAAGTGGGCTGCAGATTACAAAATGGCAGTTGCTGGTAGTTTTATCGCTAAAGATAATGGTAAATATTATAATCGAGCTTTTTTTATTACTCCCGAAGGCGATTCCTTGTTTTATGATAAAAGACATCTCTTTCAGATGGGACACGAAGACCAGTATTTTACTGCCGGAGATAAGCGTTTAGTCGTTTCTTACCGAGGTTGGAACATTTGTCTTTTGGTGTGTTATGATTTGCGTTTTCCGGTTTGGAGCCGCAATGTAAACAATGAATACGATTTGTTGATCTATTGTGCAAACTGGCCGGAAGCGCGAAAGAAGGTCTGGAAGATATTGCTTCAAGCACGTGCAATAGAGAATATGTCGTATGTTTGTGGTGTTAACCGTGTTGGTATCGACGGAAAAGGGTTTACTTACCGCGGAGATTCATTGATAATATCTCCTAAAGGAAAGAAGCTGGCCGACGCTGGTAAAAGGGAAGAAGTAACCCGTACCGTATCGCTTTCTATGGATGAAGTTTCAGAACTACGTTCTAAGTTCCCGGCTTGGAAAGATGCCGATGACTTTACAATAAATTTGAAAAATCAATAACTATATACGTACTATAAAATAAAAAAGCGTCTCAAGGATAATTTCCTGAGACGCTTTTCTTCTTATGTTTGTTGGTTACTTAACTTCTTCGAAGTCAACATCAGTTACACCGCCATCTTGCTTGTTGTCAGTATTGCCACCAGCTTGTTGTCCAAAATCAGGACCCGCTTGTGCACCGCCTTGCTGAGCATTTTGGGCATTATACATTTCCTGGCTTGCAGCTTGGAACACGTTATTTAATTCAGTTGTAGCAGTATCAATTGCTGCAATATCCTGCGCTTTGTGAGCTTCTTTTAACTTGGCAAGAGCTGCTTCGATCGGACCTTTCTTATCAGCTGGAAGTTTGTCTCCAAATTCTTTCAGCTGTTTTTCTGTATTAAAGATCAAACTATCTGCATGATTCAACTTGTCAATACGTTCTTTCTCTTTTTTATCGGTTTCCGCATTAGCAGCAGCTTCGTCTTTCATGCGTTTGATTTCGTCATCACTCAAACCACTTGATGCCTCTATACGTATACTTTGAGCTTTACCTGTTCCTTTATCTTTAGCAGATACATTCAGAATACCATTAGCGTCTATATCGAAAGTCACTTCAATTTGAGGTACTCCGCGTTGAGCAGTTGGGATTCCGTCGAGATTGAATTTGCCGATAGACTTATTGTCTTTTGCCAAAGAACGTTCTCCCTGAAGTACATGGATCTCAACAGACGGCTGATTGTCAACAGCAGTTGTGAAAGTTTCTGATTTCTTTGTTGGAATTGTCGTGTTGGCATCAATCAACTTTGTCATAACACCTCCCATAGTTTCGATACCTAGTGAAAGCGGAGTTACATCAAGTAATAATACATCTTTTACCTCGCCGGTAAGAACGCCACCCTGTATTGCAGCTCCAACAGCAACTACTTCGTCGGGATTTACACCCTTTGAAGGAGCTTTGCCGAAGAACTTTTCAACGAGCGTCTGAATGGCAGGAATACGTGTTGATCCACCTACAAGAATTACCTCATCGATATCAGAAGTAGAAAGATTAGCATCACTCAATGCTTTGCGACAAGGTTCAACGCAAGCTTGTATCAACTTATCAGCTAATTGTTCGAATTTAGCACGGCTAAGCGTTTTAACCAAGTGCTTTGGCACTCCATTTACCGGCATAATATACGGCAAGTTGATTTCTGTGCTTGTTGTACTTGAAAGTTCAACCTTAGCCTTTTCTGCTGCTTCTTTTAAACGTTGTAAAGCCATCGGATCCTTACGTAAGTCAATGCCTTCTTCATTTAAAAATTCCTGAGCTAGCCAGTCAATGATTACATGGTCAAAGTCATCACCTCCAAGGTGAGTGTCACCATTGGTCGATTTAACTTCAAATACACCGTCGCCAAGTTCAAGAATAGAAATATCAAATGTGCCACCACCAAGGTCAAATACGGCAATTTTCATATCTTTAGATGTCTTGTCTAGTCCGTAAGCCAAAGACGCGGCAGTTGGTTCGTTTACAATACGACGAACATTAAGACCTGCAATTTCACCGGCTTCTTTTGTTGCCTGACGTTGAGATTCACTGAAATAAGCAGGAACTGTAATAACAGCATCAGTTACTTCTTGTCCAAGATAATCTTCAGCGGTTTTTTTCATTTTCTGAAGTACCATAGCCGAAATTTCCTGCGGTGTATATAAACGTCCATCAATATCAACACGTGGCGTATTGTTGTCTCCACGTACAACTTTATATGAAACACGTGAGATTTCTTTTTGTACCTGATCAAATGTTTCACCCATGAAACGCTTGATTGAAAATATTGTTTTCTGCGAGTTGGTAATGGCCTGACGTTTTGCAGGGTCACCTACTTTTCGTTCTCCGCCTTCTACAAATGCAACAATTGAAGGAGTTGTTCTTTTACCTTCGCTGTTTGTTATAACAACAGGTTCGTTACCTTCAAGTACGGCAACACATGAATTGGTTGTTCCCAAGTCAATACCAATAATCTTTCCCATGATTTTTATTTAATTATAATTGTTTATTCGTTAATTGTCGTCCTGTGCAGGACAGAACATAAAACTAATAACAAATGGTGTGCCAAAATAAATAGTGTGGGTAAACAAAAGAGTGGGTTGTCATATCTTATGTCAATTAGTCAGATTTGGATTACACTTTTTTCTAAATAAAAACCCCTGAGGCAGTTTGCTCCAGGGGTTCCGATCGTTATTTGATCTCTTTTTCTTCTAACATGTCCAGCTCATTTTTATCGGGGTCGATAAATTTGTATTCCATAAAGGCCAGACTTTGATTTGGGATAACTTTAAGCCCTTTGGTGTATTTTAATTTCCACCTCCAGCTTAAAGGGAATAGTCCCTTGTTAATGAATGCTGCAACATAAGGATGTACGTGCAGAACGAATTTCTTCACATTGTGTTTGTTCACCAAACAATCGATTTTGCCTTCCAGACTGTCCGTAAACAGAATAGAAGGTTTTACGGATCCTGTTCCAAAACAGGTTGGGCAAGCTTCCGAAGTTTCTACGTCCATGGCTGGACGAACCCGCTGACGGGTAATTTGCATAAGTCCAAATTTGCTAAGAGGGAGTATATTGTGTTTTGCTCGATCGCTGGACATAGCTCTATTCATGTGCTCAAACAGCTTTTGCCTGTTGGCAGATTCTGTCATATCAATGAAGTCAATTACAATAATACCTCCCATATCGCGTAAGCGAAGTTGGCGGGCTATTTCATCGGCAGCAGAAATGTTGACATCGATGGCTGTTTTTTCCTGAGCATCACTACCTTTGGATCGGTTTCCGCTATTCACATCAATAACGTGCATAGCTTCTGTATGTTCAATAATAAGGTAGGCTCCACTTTTATAAGTAACCGTACGACCAAATAGTGACTTGATTTGTTTAGTAATTGCAAAATTATCGAAAATGGGAAGTTCGCCGCTATATAGCTGAACTATATCAGATCTTCCAGGTGCAATTAAACTTACATAATCTTTTACACTGTTATAAAAGTCAGTATCGTTTACATAAATATTTTGGAAAGATGGATTGAAAATGTCACGTAGCAGAGCCACTGTTCTTCCGGTTTCCTCGTAAACAATAGAAGGAACTTTGGCTTTTGGAACTTTTACAATATTATCTTCCCATCGTTTCAATAATGTCTTTAGCTCATGATCGAGTTCTGCTACACGCTTTCCTTCGGATGAAGTACGAACAATAACACTGAAGTTTTTAGGCTTAATGCTTTGTATCAGTTGCCTCAAACGAGCTCGTTCTTCGCTTGATTTTATTTTTTGTGAAACGGAAACCTTATCAGAGAACGGGATAAGTACAATATATCTCCCTGCAAAAGACAGTTCAGATGTTAAACGTGGCCCTTTGGTTGATATCGGTTCTTTCGCAATTTGGACTAACACTTCCTGACCCACCTTTAAAATATCGCTTATACTTCCTTCTTTTTCAATTTCCGGAAGAATCTGCATTTTAGAAAAGATGGGTAATTTCTTTTGGTCGCTAAGCGCCTGTTTAAGAAATTTTTGCTGGGTGTTGAAATTTGGACCTAAGTCCAGATAATGAAGAAATGCATCCTTTTTATACCCTACGTCAATGAATGCAGCATTCAGCCCGGGCATAAGCTTCTTTACTTTTCCCAGATAGATATCACCCACTGCATATGATAAGTTCCGGGCCTCCTTTTGGAGTTCAACCAGATTTTTATCTTCAAGTATGGCTATTGATACCTCTTTTGGCTGTACATCTACTACTAATTCACTAATCACAATAAAGAGGGTTTTATAAGATTAGACCTTAATAAATACGCAAAGAACAAACTTAAAAGGTCACAATTAAGTTTGTTCTTTAGAGTCACTTTATTTCCTAGACTTTATTTCTTCTTATGTCTATTCTTTTTTAGTCTCTTTTTGCGCTTGTGCGTAGACATTTTATGTCTCTTTCTTTTCTTTCCGCTTGGCATCGCTTTAAAATTTTAATTAAACGTATAATAAATATTTTTACTTAACTTCGTTTAGAAATGTTTTCGCTGGTTTAAACGACGGAATATTATGTTCCGGAATAATAATCGTAGTATTCTTTGAAATATTACGAGCTGTTTTCTGAGCTCTTTTCTTTATAACGAAACTTCCAAATCCTCTTAGATATACGTTATCACCTTGTGATAAAGAATTTTTTACGATATCCATAAAAGATTCAACGCTTGCTAATACCGTTGCCTTGTCGATACCGGTGTTTTTAGAAATCTCGCTAACAATATCCGCTTTAGTCATGTCTATAAATTAATTAATTGTTTTCGATCTATTAATTTTTTGGAATGCAAATATATAGCTTTTTATTGAACCTGAAAAGCATTGCATCTCTATTTTTGTAAAAAAGATTTTTCGCAATCCATTTTATATCTGTAAGTTTGCATCAGTCATTGTCGTTTTATAATGATATATACATTGATTTGGTTTTATGAAACTTATGGATAAAGATATAGAAATTAGCAAGATGCTAATAAATTGGTATAATGATAACAAAAGAGAATTACCTTGGCGTCAAACTACAGATCCTTACAAAATATGGATTTCAGAGATAATACTTCAACAAACCCGCGTCGCGCAGGGATTGGACTATTATATCAGGTTTATAAATCGGTTTCCTACTATTGAGTTATTAGCAGAAGCAAAAGAGGAGGAGGTTCTGAAATATTGGCAAGGGCTTGGATATTATAGCCGTGCGCGGAATCTGCATGCTACAGCGCAGACGATCGTTGCTCAATTCGGAGGTGTTTTTCCTTCGTCCTACGAGAATATCCTTTCTTTGCGAGGAATAGGGGAATATACGGCTGCAGCTATTGTGTCTTTTGCCTGGAATATGCCTTATCCTGTTGTCGATGGAAATGTATTCAGAGTATTGTCCAGGTTGTTTGGCCTTGATATTCCTATTGATTCATCAAAAGGGAAAAAAGAGTTTTCAAAATTGGCCTATGTGATTATGGATGAAGAGAATGCATTGTTGCATAATCAGGCTATAATGGACTTCGGTGCACTGGTTTGTACGCCTCAGAATCCTTCCTGTCAGAATTGCCCATTTACTAATAAGTGTATTGCATTAGCAGCAGACGATATTCAGCGCTATCCGGTTAAGCAGCATAAAACGAAGTCGAGAGACAGGTTCTTCCATTATTTTCATATAGAGCGGGACGATTTTACTTACCTGTACAGGCGAAATGACAAAGATATATGGAAAGGCCTTTTTGAGTTTCCTCATATAGAAACAGATGGTGCTGTTGATTTCTCGGAGTTAATGGAAACCTCTGATTTTAAAGAATTATTTTTAACAAAGGATAGACTGGGCATATCGCTTGTTTTGGACAAAAAAAAACATGTATTGTCCCATCAGGTTATTTATGCAACTTTCTACAGAGTGAAAATTTCTGATTACTATCCATCTTTAGACTGCTTTATTCAGATTAAGTCGGACGATTTGCAACATTACGCAATTCCCCGGCTTATTCATATTTATTTGGAGAAACTTGACGAAAACTTTGCTAATTGAGCAAAATTTATTTTCTTTGTGTACTAATTAATAAATACCAGACTATGTCGTTGAATAAAGTGATTTTAATCGGAAATGTGGGGAAAGACCCGGATGTAAGATATTTTGATAGTGGTAGTGCTGTTGCCAATTTTCCGATGGCTACATCCGAAAGGGGATATACTCTTGCTAATGGTACAGTTGTTCCCGAACGTACAGAATGGCATAATATCGTGGTTCGGCGAGATCAGGTTCAATTTGTTGAGAAATGGGTGAAGAAAGGTTCGATGGTATATGTGGAAGGAAAAATTCGTACACGTACTTATGATGACCAAAATGGAGTAAAAAGGTATCTGACTGAGATACATGCCGACAGGGTAGAGTTCTTTAGTTCAGGCCGTCCTGCAGAAAGTAGTTCACAGTCGGCTGCTGCTGCTCAGCCTTCACAACCTTCACAACCTTCAACTCCTGCTGTAGGTCAGCCGCAGATGGGTTATTCTCAACCATCCGTATCTCAGACTCCTCCGTTAGAAGGAAATAATAGTGAAGACGATTTACCATTCTAATAATTATGTATTTTTGTGAGGCAGTTTTAAAATCATACAATGCTTTTGAAGCTGCCTTTATTGTTTAACTAATATTTACTCACTTGGACTCTGATTATTATTTGTCGGGCATATTTAATGACGTAACAATACAAGCTCTTACTGCAGGGCCAGTTGTTGCTTTAAGCCTGGCCATATTACTTTTATACGTTTCTGCTTTTGTTTCCGCTTCGGAGATTGCTTTTTTTTCCCTTGAACAGGAAGATCTGAATACAATTAGAAAAGGAGATCACCCTGCCGATAATACAATCCAGCATTTTCTTAAAAATCCGGAGTATTTGTTGGCAACCATTTTAATTTTTAATAATTTGGCTAATGTAACAGTAATAGTACTTTGTACCTATGTATTCAATGGATTATTCGACTTTTCGAATATCCCGGTGGCAGGTTTTATTACAGAAGTTGCAGCGTTGACTTTTTTATTACTCCTTTTTGGAGAGATAATGCCAAAAATATACGCCAGAAAAAATTCGTTGCGTTTTGCACGCAAATCAGCGCCGATAATAAATGTCGCTGTAGGTTTAGCCCGGCCGTTAACTAAAATATTGGTTTCATCTACTTCGGTAATAAATAAGGCATTGGCAAGAAAGAAAAATGAATTATCTGTCGATGAATTATCGAAGGCACTGGAATTAACATCTGATGAAATTCCCGAAGAAAAAGAGATGCTTGCCGATATAATTAAATTTTACAGTAAAACGGCTAAGGAGATTATGACTTCCCGGCTTGATATGGAAGATTTGGATATTAAATCCGATTTTCGTTTTGTAATTGATTCTATTATTAAAACTGGATATTCAAGGATCCCGGTTTTTTCGGATTCTGAGGATAATATCAGAGGAATTTTATATATAAAGGATTTATTGCCTTATCTGGATAAACCGATAACTTTTCGTTGGCAAAGTCTTATTCGTCCTGCGTATTTTGTGCCGGAAACAAAAAAGATTGATGATTTGCTCGAAGAGTTTCGTACCAATAAAATTCATATGGCTATTGTTGTTGATGAATTTGGAGGGACTTCAGGAATAGTTACTATGGAAGATATTCTGGAAGAAATTGTTGGAGAAATATCCGACGAGTACGATGACGACGAAAAGCAATATTCAAAACTTTCTGATGGGAGTTATATTTTTGAAGCCAAAATTCAGCTGTCAGATTTCTTCAGGGTCGTAAATGTCAGTGAAAATGAATTTGGAAATCTCACGGAAGAAGTTGAAACTTTGGCAGGACTCCTTTTGGAGATAAAGGGCGATTTACCTGAACGGAGAGAAATTATCGATTACAAGCAGTATCGGTTCCAGATTTTGGAAGCCGACAATCGTCGAATTCTTAAAGTAAAATATACAGAGCTTCCTATGTAAAGGGAGTAATCATCCAAATGAAATCAACTGCTTTGTTCGTATTGTTGATTGGCTGTATTTGTTTTTCCTGTACGGAATACACGCCTAAGCCAAAAGGTTACTTCAGAATTGAACCAGAGCCACATCGCTATCATTCAATCTCAGGAGACAATCTCTTTTTTAATTTTAAAGCTTCTGATTTGGCAAAGATATCTTATTCGCCGATCACTGATTCTGTCATGTGGGTGAGTTTGCATTATCCTCGATTTAAAGCAACAATTTATTGTAACTATATACCTCTGTCGGAGATTACACTTGAAGAGGCAATCGGAGAATGTCGCTTTCTGGCTGAGCGTCAGGCAGTGGCAAAGGATGAAATTCGTGAAAAGTTATATACTAACGCTTCGTCAAGGGTTTACGGTTCTCTTTTTCTTTTGGATGGATCTGTAACTCCAATCCAATTTATGCTAACAGATAGTGTAAATCATTTTTTGAGAGGAGCTTTGTACTACGAATGTCCGTTGAATACAGATTCACTTTCACCGGTTACTATTTATCTGGAGCAAGATATTATGGAGTTAATTCAATCATTTAACTGGAAAGAATAAAATGCCACTATTAACAAAACATACAACCCCTCTTTGGGGGATTTGGAAGATTGAAGAATCCTCTGAAATATTATTGTCCATGTTGGATAATAAGGAATCTTATAATTCATTTCTAAGCAACCGGATGACAGAGGGGCGAAAATGTGAATGGCTTGCTTCAAGGGTACTTGTAAAGTCTTTGCTGGGCGAAGAGCCTGAAATCAGATATACATCGGCAGGAGCTCCCTTTTTGCTTGGGAAGACATGTCAAATTAGTATTTCCCACACCAAAGGATATGCTGCTGTGCTGCTTACTGAAAATAAAAATGCAGGCATCGATATTGAATTTCTATCGGATAGAGTCCGAAAAATAAGAACTCGGTTCATGTCGACAGAAGAGGATTTAGCCATTGATTCAATACATGAATCAGAACATTTACTCATTTACTGGAGCGGTAAAGAAACGTTGTTTAAAATGATAGGACAGGAGGAGGTCGATTTTAAAAAACATCTTCACATCAAGCCATTTAAATATGAAAATGAAGGAACGTTTAATGCAACAGAAACCCGTACACAAAAAAATGAATCTTTTACAATTCATTATTTTGTTTCAACAGAGTTCGTATTAACCCGAAGTGAGTAATCCAATCTATTTTTGCCAGATCTCCCAGGCAGTAAACGCCTGCAAAAGCAACATTTCAAGTCCGTTTTTTACTACAGCACCTTTTTCCTCTCCTTTTTTCATAAAGAGAGTCTCGTCAGGATTGTAAAGTAAGTCGTATAGTAAATGATTCGGAGTAATCAGATTGTACGGGATGTCGGGACATTCATTGATGTGAGGAAACATTCCAACCGGAGTTGCGTTTACAATTACAGTGTATTGCTCCATTGTTTTGGGAGTAATTTCATCGTATGTAATACAGAATTCCTCAGGTTTTCTTGATACGAAAGTAGAACCGATTCCTAATTGCTTCAATCCTTGAAATACAGCTTTTGAAGCACCACCGGTTCCCAGAATTAAGGCTTTGCGATGGGTTTCGTTTAGCAATGGTTCAATCGACTTTTTAAATCCGATAATATCCGAATTGTATCCTTTTAGTTTTGTTTTGCCTAGAAAGCCTTTGGTAAACTTTATAACATTAACAGCACCAATTAGCTTTGCGTCGTCATCAATGTCATCCAGCAACGGGATTACCTGGGTTTTATACGGCAAAGTAACGTTTAATCCGCATAAGTCCGGATTTTCTTTTAATACATTCTTTAACTCTTTAATATCCGGTATCTCAAAGTTTACATACTCAGCATCAATTTTTTCTGATTCAAACTTTTGGTTGAAGTACGTCTTAGAAAATGAATGGCTGAGGGGATACCCTAATAAACCGTATTTTTGCATAAGTATTATTTTATGAATTATTTAGTACCAGTATATAAAGAACAAATTCCGAAAGTAAATGTATGAAATTTTGCTTCTTTAAATCCACAGTTTATCAAAATGTTAGTCATTTCTTTTCCCTGAGGAACCACTTTTATTGAAGCAGGCAAATAATTATAGGCAGTATCCTCTTTAGAAAGGCAACGACCTATTAATGGAATCACAGTGCTTGAATATATCTGGTAAAGTTGTTTCATCGGAAACCCCGAAGGGGTAGATAATTCCAGAATCATCACATGTCCTCCGGGACGGAGTACCCTGTACATTTCAGAAATACCTTTTCGTATGTCTTCAAAATTACGAACTCCGAATGCAGCTGTTACTGCATCAAAAGAATTATCAGAATAAGACAGGTTAACACAATCTTGCTGTTCGAAAGAAATACGACCTGCTAGTCCGGCCGATTCAACTTTTTTTCTCCCTACATCCATCATGCCTTCAGATATATCCGCTCCGATAATTTTTGCGGGCATAAGCTTATGATACATGGAAATAGCTAAATCACCCGTACCTGTTGCAATATCTAAAATCTCTTTGGGGGCATAGGGTTTAAGGAATTTTATGCCTTTTCTTCTCCAGCCTTTGTCAATTCCAAACGACAACGCATGATTAAGCAAGTCGTAGGTTCCGGCGATGGAGTCAAACATTCGCCGGACCTGCGTACTTTTTTGTTCTTCGTTGTTATACGGTAATATCTTTTCGGGACCGTATTTCATTATTTTCCCTGAAGAAATGATGTAACGTTCTTTTCAATGCGGGCAGCCAGATTGTCAGTGTCAGCTTTTTCGAACTTTTCGCCCACAATGTTTTCGTACAGTTCAATGTAACGTTCCGAAACGCTGTCGCAATACTCGGGAGTCATAACAGGAACCTGCTGACCTGTTTTTCCCTGGAATCCATTAGCGATAAGCCACTGACGAACAAATTCTTTCGAAAGTTGTTTCTGTTCTTCACCTTTGTCGAAACGCTCCTGGTAACCTGCGGCGTAAAAATAGCGAGAAGAATCGGGAGTGTGAATCTCATCAATAAGATAGATTTTACCATCCTTTTTGCCGAATTCATACTTAGTGTCCACCAAAATAAGTCCCTTTTCTGCTGCCATTTCGGTACCACGTTGGAACAAAGCCATGGTGTATTTTTCAAGCTGTTCGTAATCAGCCTTTGAAGCCAGACCTTGAGCAATGATTTCTTCTTTAGAGATGTTTTCATCGTGACCTTCATCAGCCTTTGTTGTAGGCGTAATGATTGGAGTTGGAAATTTCTGATTTTCTTTCATCCCATCGGGTAATGCTACACCACAAAGTGAACGGGCTCCAGCCTTGTATTCACGCCATGCGCTACCTGTAAGATATCCGCGAATAACCATTTCCACACGGAATCCTTCGCACATCAGACCAACTGTAACCATTGGATCCGGAGTCGCCTGTTTCCAGTTAGGAACGATATCACGGGTTGCATCCAAAAATCGGGCTGCAATTTGATTTAATACTTGTCCTTTGTAAGGAATGCCTTCCGGTAATATAACATCAAAAGCAGAGATACGGTCGGTTGCCACCATTACCAACAAATCATCGTTGATATTATATACATCACGAACTTTACCATGATATACACTCTTTTGTCCCGGAAAGTTGAAATCTGTTCTAACTAACGCCTTCTTCATAACCTTATTTATTTTGAGAATCTTCGTTTATAATTTGTTTTTTTTCTTCTCGTTCTGCAGCCCTTCTCGCATCGTGTTTTTCGTAGGCATCTACAATGCGTTTTACGAGCTTATGTCTAACAATGTCTTTTTTATTAAATTCGATCCGGCCAATGCCGTTAACACCTTTCAGAATATTCATTGCCTGGATAAGTCCGGATGTAGCAGTTGGTGGAAGATCTATCTGTGTTATATCTCCGGTAACAATCATCTTTGCATTTGTACCCAGTCTTGTAAGAAACATTTTTATCTGATGAGTTGTTGTGTTCTGAGCTTCATCCAATATAATTACAGCATCATTCAGTGTTCGGCCACGCATAAAAGCAAGTGGAGCTATCTGAATAATATTGTTTTCCATGTATTCTTTCAGTTTTGCGCCCGGTATCATTTCCTGAAGCGCATCGTACAAAGGTTGCAGATAAGGATCAAGCTTATCTTTCATTTCTCCGGGAAGAAATCCAAGCTTTTCGCCTGCTTCAACAGCCGGTCGGCTAAGTATAATCTTTTTTACTTCTTTGTTCTTAAGGGCTTTTACTGCAAGAGCAATAGCCACAAACGTTTTTCCTGACCCGGCAGGTCCAATGGCAAACACAAGATCATTCTGATGAAAAGCTTCAACCAGCAATTGTTGATTGGGAGAGCGGGCTACAATGGCTTTCCCGTTCATTCCATGAATAATCAGATTTTCTTGTTTGACGACAGAAGGAGTGTTTCCTTTTATGATATCAATGATGATTTCTTCTGTCAGCGCATTAAACTCTTCGCAGTATTTTTCAACATCGCGTATTTTCTTGAGAAAAAGTTCAGACTCATCTTCGTCTCCAATCACCTTCATGACATTTCCGCGTGCAACGATGCGCAACTTGGGAAACAGCGTTTTAATAAGCTGCATGTTTGAGTTGTTTACTCCGTAGAAAATGACCGGATCTACACTCTCAAGAATATATATGCGTTCAATCATTCAATTTTATTCTAAGCTTTTTTATTTTGAATCACAAAAGTAATAATATTCTCAATCACTTGTAGCATCCTCTCTTTTTATTTGAATTTTAGAAGCGCACAGCTTTTCTTATTTGTTATTTTTATTCATTTTTATTTATATTTGCATTTTAAAATCTGAATAATGAAAATGATGAATAAGTCTGCGATGTTGTTTCTTACACTCTGTTTTGTAGTTTTCTTTTCTTCATGTGACGAAAAAAGAGGTGAATTAAAAAGGATTTGGTTCAAAGGTAGCTACAACAGAGATTTTAATGATCTGAACGATCTGCATCTTTCCTCTGCACTTAAAATAGGTATCGACCCTGTATCTTCACGCGAAGATGCAGAACATGCTTCACGCAAAATGGATGAAATAAGTTCCAATGATTACTATGAGGTGGAAGAACTTACTCATTCAATCCCTTTTCTGGTTCCCGAAGCGGCCGATTTGCTCGAAGAGATCGGGAAAAACTTTCAGGATTCTCTGTCCAGTCATAATGCGTCCATTTATAAGATTAAAGTCACCAGTGTTACACGTACAGTAGACGATATAAAAAAATTAAGAAAGAGAAACCAGAATTCCTCTCTTAATTCGGCCCATCAGTATGGCACCACATTCGATGTTTCCTGGAATCGTTTTGTTAAAATTGACGAGACAGATACCCTTGAAATACCGGCTGAAGATCTTAAAATGGTTTTAGCCATGGTATTGAGAGATCTTCAGAAGGCTGATCGCTGCTATATTAAACATGAACGCAAGCAAGGATGTTTTCATATAACCGCTCGCGGAACCGAGGATTAAAATAGTTGAATCAATAATAACCCAAGTCCCACTGCAACGCCGGTAGCTATCAGACCGGGCATCATAAAGGAATGATTCAGTACGTATTTTCCGATTCCGGTAGTGCCGGTGCGGTCAAAATTTATGGCAGCAACTACCGTAGGATAATTGGGAACAAAGAAATACCCGTTTACTGCAGGAAAAAGAGCAATCAGCATGTAAGGCGAAATTCCCAATGCTATACCCAGAGGAAGTAAAGCCCGAATTGTAGCCGCCTGACTGTAAAGTAGTATCGACATTATAAACAGCGCAAATCCGAATAACCAAGGCATTTGGGTGACAAATCCCTCGATTGTTCCGCGCAGTTCTGTCATGTTACCTGCTATGAAAGTGTCTCCCATCCAGGCAATACCAAAGATAGCTACTACAGCTTGCATTCCTGCCATAAATACAGATCCTTGAGCCGCTTTGATTCCATCTGTTTTAGTAAATAAAAGAATGAGTGCGGCTGCCGATAGCATGCTTATTTCAATAATTGAACTCATTCCCAAGGTGATGGTTTCTCCTCCGGATGTAAATGTGGGACGCAGATTTTCAAAAGATCCAAATAAGACAATGCATACAGTCGAAAATATGAAAATACCGACCGAAAGAGCAGCCTTACTTCGGTTTTTCACATCCGCAAGCTCAAATTTAGTAGTTTCAAACTCACCCATACTTACTCTTTTTTGATATTCAGGATCATCCATCAGCTCTTTGCCTACTCTCATTGAATAAAACGCTCCGGCAAGAACACCCAGAAGGGTACATGGAATTGTTATTTTCAGAATATCAAAAAGAGAGATGTTATTGCCCGATAGCATACTTAGCAACGCTACCGTTGCAGCCGAAATAGGGCTGGCCGTTATTGCTTGCTGTGAAGCAATAACAGCTATTCCCAATGGACGTTCGGGGCGTATTTTGGTTTCAGTCGCTACTTCGGCTATTACAGGAAGTACCGAATAAGCCACGTGACCAGTACCGGCAATAAATGTAAACAGATAGGTTACGATAGGGCTGAGAATTGTAATTTGGGAAGGATTTTTACGAAGAAGTTTCTCGGCAAGTTTTACCATCAGATCCAGTCCGCCAGCTGCCTGCATACATCCTGCGGCAGCAATTACGGCTACAATCATCAACATTACATCGATTGGGGGCGAGGTTGGTGCCAATCCAAACCCAAAAGTAAGTATACCTAAACCGAGTCCGCCCAGAACTCCAAGTCCTATACCACCAAGGCGGGCTCCTAATATTATGGCAGTTAAAACGAAAGCTAATTGAATGAGCATTGAATTTTTTGTTACAGATGTTGTTTGAAGGCACAAATTTAGTTATTTTTGTTCCGAAACTTAAAACTATTATTTAAACATTAGAATCAGTAATGAGAAAAATTAGTCTGGCATTCATTGGTTGGTTATGTATTATGTCTGCTTTACAGGCACAGAACCGAACCGAATTCCTTTTAGAAAAGAACTGGAGATTTACCAGAGAGGATAATCCCGAAGCAATAAAACCTGTTTTCGATGATACGAAGTGGCAAAAAGTTACCGTACCTCACGATTGGGCAATATATGGACCTTTCAGTGCTCAAAACGATAAGCAAGAAGTTGCTATTTCGCAAGACGGACAGAAAGAGGCCCTTGAGCATGCGGGTCGTACTGGCGGTCTTCCTTTTGTAGGGGTAGGTTGGTATCGTACAAAATTTACAGTACCCCAATTTACTTCAGGAAAACAGGCCACAATTTTATTTGATGGAGCCATGAGTCATGCCAATGTATATATTAACGGAAAGAAAGTGGGTTACTGGCCTTACGGGTATAATTCTTTCCATTTTGATATTACAGATTTTCTGAAACCGGGAGAAGAAAATACGCTTGCCGTACGTCTGGAAAATTATCCGGAATCTTCCCGGTGGTATCCAGGGGCTGGTATTTATCGTAATGTTCATGTAATCGTAACAGAAGCTGCCCACATTCCAGTTTGGGGTACACAGGTTACGACCCCGGTCATTACAAAAGATTTTGCAAAGGTTACAATTAAAACAAAACTTGCCCGTCCGGCTGCTGCCAAACCTGAACAAATTAAATTGGTTACAGCTGTAAAAGATGAAAAAGGTCTTACAGTTGCAACGCAGGAAACATATCTTTCCGCATACGATCAAAATCTTTTTACGCAGGAACTGGTAGTGAATAATCCGGTTTGCTGGGATACGGAAAATCCGGTTTTATATAAGGCCGAATCCAAATTATATGAAGGCAATGTTGTAAAAGATACTTACACAACCACTTTTGGTATTCGTTCGATTGAAGTAATCCCCGATAAAGGATTTTTCCTTAACGGAAAACGTACCGTATTTAAAGGAGTATGTAATCATCACGACTTAGGTCCGCTTGGAGCTGCCGTGAACGATGCGGCTATCCGTCGTCAGATTCGTATACTAAAAGACATGGGTGTGAATGCCATTCGTACTTCTCATAATATGCCCGCACCCGAATTGGTAAGAGCTTGCGATGAAATGGGTATGATGATTATGGCCGAATCCTTTGATGAGTGGCGTCATGCTAAGGTTAAAAATGGATACAATCTTCTTTTCGACGAATGGGCAGAAAAGGATATGGTTAACTTGTTACATAATTTCCGAAATAGCGCCAGTCTGGTAATGTGGTGTATTGGGAACGAAGTAATAGAACAAGGTGTACCTGGCGCCTCCAAAACCGCCCGTTTCCTGCAGGATATTTGTCATCGGGAAGATCCTACACGTCCTGTAACTCAGGGAATGGATCAGCCTGGAAGTGTGTTGAATAATAACTTTGCAGCTGTAATGGATGTAGCCGGATTCAATTATCGTCCGCATATGTATCCCGAGGCGTATCAGAAGTTACCTCAACAGATAGTGTTAGGCAGCGAAACCGCTTCAACGGTTAGTTCCCGTGGCGTTTATAAGTTCCCTGTTGTTCGCGGTGCAATGAAAATGTATGACGACCACCAAAGTTCTTCTTACGATGTAGAACATTGTGGATGGTCTAATCTACCTGAAGACGATTTTATCCAGCATGAAGATCTGCCTTATGCCATTGGCGAATTTGTATGGACGGGTTTTGACTACCTGGGCGAACCGACTCCATATTATACAAACTGGCCAAGTCACAGCAGTTTATTTGGGATTATCGACCTGGCGGGAATACCTAAGGATCGTTACTATCTGTATCGCAGTCACTGGAACCCTAATGCAGAAACGCTTCACATTCTACCTCACTGGACCTGGAAAGGCCGTGAAGGAGAGGTTACTCCCATTTTTGTATATACGAATTACCCTGCTGCCGAAGTGTTCATTAACGGGAAAAGTCAAGGTAAACGTACCAAGAATTTAACGAAAACCGTACACAATACAGGGAGCAAGGAATCGCAGGAAGCTTTCGAACGTCAGCAGCGTTACCGCCTGATGTGGATGGATACCAAATACGAACCGGGTACTGTTAAGGTGGTTGCATACGACAAAGATGGTAAAGCAGTGGCTGAAAAAGAAATTCATACAGCCGGCAAGCCCCATCATATTGAACTTACGGCGGATCGTGTTCAACTTGGAGCCGACGGAAAAGATCTTTCTTTCATTAATGTAAAGGTAGTAGATAAAGACGGAATCCTTTGTCCCGATGCTACTAACCTTATCGAATTTAAAGTGAAGGGTGCTGGAAACTTTCGCGCAGCCGCCAATGGCAACAGCATAAGTCTGGAGCCATTCCATGAACCCCGCATGAAACTATTCAGCGGTCAGCTAACAGCCATCGTTCAGGCTGGAGAAAAGGCTGGAAATATTCGCTTCGAAGCTACGTCAAAAGGCGTGAAAGGAGCTACAATAAATATCTCAACTAAGTAATTTCTCGCTGCAAATAAAACGTGAGAGTAAGAGGGGAGTGTCCTGAAAGGGATGTTCTCCTCTTCTCTTTTTGACAAAGTTCAAAAGGCTTCCGAAAGAAATTGCTACCTTTGCAGCGTTGTTTTAACAAAACTGACTATTTAAGCGTGAACCGGTATTTTATTTATTTAGGCTATAATGGGAAAAATTATTGTGGATGGCAGGTCCAACCCAATGGAGTAACTGTGCAACAGTGTCTGGAAGAAGCAATAACAACGCTTCTGCGTAAACCCGTTCCAGTTGTGGGTGCCGGCAGGACCGATGCCGGAGTACATGCAAAGCTTATGGTTGCACATTTCGATTGGGACGACGAAATTGCCGATCCCGATTTGCTTGCAGGAAAACTGAATCGTCTTCTGCCAAAAGATATAGCTGTGTACAAAATTGTACCGGTCACACACGATGCGCATGCCCGCTTTTCGGCTACTTCACGAACCTACAACTATTTTTTAACAGAGAAGAAAGATCCGTTTAATCATGAACTGGTATACAGGATTCCTGTAAAACCTGATTTCGAAAAAATGAATGAAGCGTGTAAAGTCTTGTTCGAATATACAGACTTTACCAGTTTTAGCAAACTGCATACGGATGTCAAAACAAATAATTGCCGAATAATGCAGGCCGGATGGAAGCCCGAAGGAGACGTATGGGTATTTACCATTCAGGCAGACCGGTTTTTACGTAACATGGTTCGCGCCATTGTGGGAACATTGCTCGAAGTAGGACGAGGCAAACTGACTGTCGAAGGATTCAGGGAAGTAATAGAACAACAAGATCGCTGTAAAGCGGGAACATCTGCTCCGGGACACGCTCTCTTTTTGGTGGGCGTAGAATATCCGGACGAACTATTTATAAAAACGAATAATATATGTGGTTAGGCTTAGCCTTCATATCTGCTTTTTTATTGGGATGTTACGATGTGAACAAGAAGCTTTCTCTTAACGGGAATGCAGTAGTTCCGGTATTGTTTTTTAATACACTTGTCTGCAGCATCATCTTTATTCCGTTTGTCGTTCTGTCTACATGGTTCCCCGAAACGCTTTCGGGAACATTATTTTATGTTCCCCGAATTCCGCTGGAGGTGCACGGATATATTATGCTTAAAGCAGTAATTGTTTTAGCATCATGGCATTTCGCCTATTTCGCCACAAAGCATCTCCCGTTAACCCTAACCGGACCAATTAAGGCATCTCAGCCAGTGATGACCCTTATGGGAGCATTGCTGATCTTTCAGGAAAGGCTAAATCTTTATCAGTGGATTGGAGTTATTCTTGCCCTTATTTCTTTTTATATGCTTTCATCATCCGGCAAGAAAGAAGGAATTCACTTTACACACAACAAATGGATTCTGTGCATGGTGCTTTCGGCAGTAACCGGTTCCATGAGCGGTCTTTATGATAAATTTCTGATGAGCTTTATTGAACCCATGGCCGTTCAGGCCTGGTATAATTTTTATCAGTGTATTCTGATGGTTTTTGTCCTTGTTTTTCTTTGGTATCCCACACATAAAAAAACAACTCCTTTTTCCTGGCGATGGAGCATTGTTCTTATTTCTGTTTTTCTCACCATTGCTGATTTTGTTTATTTTTATGCGTTGAGTTTTCCTGACTCGATGATTTCCATCGTTTCCATGATCCGGAGGAGCAATGTACTGGTTACTTTTGCCGCTGGAGCACTATTCTTCCATGAAAAAAACTTAAAGAACAAAGCTGTCGACCTATTCTTTGTGTTGTTAGGAATGATATTCTTATATTTGGGCTCAAAATAAATTACAGATGAAAAAAATACTGCTAGCAATTTGTTTTTTGTTTTCGCTGAATGGCATAAATGCCCAGGATATGGCCGCTTTATTTACGGCTATGCCCGATCAGTATATTCCCCAGCTCGAAAATGCCTGGCGTAAAGATTTAGTTGATCTGTACAATTCGGGGAAAGAAGCGAAACTTAAAAATACGATGGAGGGTTTTTCTACGCTAAAGAAGCTTACTCCCGATTATCTATCATTACAGGTTACCGATAATAGCGCGATTGAAATAAAAAGGCTTCCTTTAGTTAACAATACCTACATTTTATGTGTGGTAAATACGGCCTTCGGTCCGGTTGCCGATAGCCGTGTGTCTTTCTTTACCTCAGAGTGGAAACCTTTGGAAGCTGCCGATCTTTTTACTGCTGTAACTCCCCAATGGTTTATACGTGAAGATACCGATCAGAAAGACGAAAAATTTCTATTTGCTGCAGCAAGTTTGGATGTACAGCTTATTGAGTACACGCTGAGTCCGGATAATTTTACTCTAACAGCAACGTATACAACACCAAGCTATCTGAGTAAAGAAGACCGTGAGCATGTTCTCCCGTATCTGAAAGAAACACCCCGTATATATAAATGGGAAAAGTCGCATTTTGAATAAACAAAAGCCCTTCTCTGTTTTTAGTAAGAAAACAGGGAAGGGTTTTCTTTTATAAGCTTCTCTTTCCTGAATCAGGATGAAAGAACCCATTTCGTGAAAAGCTATTCCTTTGAATTAATCTACCATCCCTTTCTATTCTCTCTATTCAAATAATAATTTGTTTCAAAAAAACAGGCTGACCATGTTATGTTTTGTCCGTCACCCCGTCTAATGTATATACAATGGAACTCGAGACATTTAAAACGACCGTATTACCACTAAGGGAAAAGCTTTTGAAGTTTTCCCTGAAGATGACTAATGAAGGAGCAGATGCAGAAGATATCGTGCAGGAAGCTTTTTTGAAGTTGTGGTATATCCGGGAAAAATTAGATGGATACAACAGCGTCGAGGCTTTGTCGGTTCAGGTTGTAAAGAATCTCTGTTTAGACCGGTTGCGGGCAAAGCACACCGACAGGATGCCCGAAAACGGAGAGATGCTTCTGGCGGATACGTCCAGCCCGGAAGTGTTGTTGGAACAGCAAGATACAGTGGAGGTAATCCGGCGGATAATCGAAAAACTTCCTACGCTTCAGCAAAGCATAATACGTATGAAAGATGTAGAAGGTTACGAGCTTTTTGAAATAGCCGAGATTACAGGGACTCAGGTAGAGGCTGTCCGGGTAAATTTATCCAGGGCACGTAAAAAAGTGCGGGAACAATTTTTAATGATAAACAGATAAAATAATGAATATAGATGATTTACTAGCTAAATATTTCGAAGGAGAAACATCCGCAGAAGAAGAGCGCACCTTGCGTCGCTTCTTTTCCGAAGAGGATGTGCCGGAAGAGCTGGCTGTCTATAAGCCCCTTTTTGGATATTTCGATCAGGAAATAGAACGGTCGGAAACAAAGAAAGTAATCCCATTAAGAAATGTAAAGCATAGGTTCTATTGGCTTTCGGCAATTGCGGCCTGTCTTTTGACTGCTTTCATGGTAGGTAAATACTATTTTGCCGCACAAGATTCATATCCCTGTTCCGGTAACTATGTAATAATAAATGGCCAGTGCTATTCAGATCCCGAAAAAGTCCGTTCTATGGCTTTGGTGGCATTGCAGGAAGTGTCTACTACTCCGGATGAGTATTTGCCTGCTATAAGCGATTTATCTGACGAACAAATTTTTGAAAATCAACTCAAGGAGCTGGGTAATATACTCGGCGACGAAGAATAAATAACGTATTATGAAACAGAAAAGGTACACGCTGTTGCTGCTTCTGGCAGCCTTTTTGCTCTTGCCTCTTGCAGCAAGTGCACAGAAAGACCTGAAGATTCAGGAAGTTTTTCAGCGCTACGGAAAGAACCGTAATGTAACCATGGTGGAGCTGTCTAACGAGATGCTGGAAACCTATGGGATGACACACTACAAAAGCATAACCATAAAGGACGATGCCGAAGCACTCAGGTTTGTTCGCCGCTGCCTGGCCTCCGATCAGGAAGGTTCCCGTAAAATTAAAGAGATAACAGACGACGGCGGAGTTATTTCCGCGTATTATCAACTACCCGGAAAAGAAGCGGACATCAACCGGTTCATACTTTTTAAAGTAAGTAAAAAAGGATTGATTACCCTCGTTTATATAGAAGGCGATCTGGATAGCGACGATTTAATTACCTTGCTTTTTACAAGAAAAGATTTATAACTTATTAAATAGAACAACAATGAAAAAAGTACTACTAATGGCAAC
>JAGPJL010000020.1:17410-30387 GCA_018054455.1 Parabacteroides sp. | reverse complement strand
CTG
The DNA here is from genome assembly GCA_018054455.1 of Parabacteroides sp. GTDB lineage: Bacteria > Bacteroidota > Bacteroidia > Bacteroidales > Tannerellaceae > Macellibacteroides. Next base: position 30,384 of record JAGPJL010000020.1, on the reverse strand, counting down.
GATTGATTTTTCTTTCAATCTCTTTACTGTAAATTTCTTTTAGTTTCATAACGCATGGTATTGAATCGTATGATTGTTAACGGTTTATTAAAGTAATGGAACGGTATGTATTTGCATCATCCAACACATCGAACAGACTAAAGCTATTGCCCTGTGAGTGCCCCGGATAAAATACAATTATCTTGAAGTCCTCTCCGTGATTGTATTTCTCGAAGTTGGACAAGAATGTATTGGTACGCAAATAGGGAAACATCTGCCCAAAACCATACAGAAAGACAAATGATTTTGTTAGCTCATTCTCATGGTTTACGTGTTCTCTGATTCTTTTATCAACCCATTCGAAAAATTTCTCATCGGACGCATTGCGAATCAATGTGTTGTTTACCGAATTGGCATCTTTGTACTCTTTCTCTACTAAATAGTTCAATAAGGATGGATGTCTACCAAATTTCTTAGCATCCAGGTATGCGCAAAATTCGTCGAAGATATTAAGCGTAAGAATGTCGAGATTATTGCTGGGACGACGCAGACGAGATTTGAATTCGTCAATCTGATAGCAAATCTCGTTTTCATCCTCCGCAGGGTATTGGAAGATATACACATTATAGAACATCGTTCCAACGGAAGTATCCTGAAATGATTTATCCTCCAGCTTCTGATAAAGCTCTTCAATGGTCATATTCATAGTGCCGTAGTGATTAGTTGAGTCTTGGTTTGAGCACTTAATAAACAAGCATCTAAAAACCAAAATTCCCTGTTCTTTACCATATAATTTAATATCTCAGCCGATGGAGTTACGGATTTTAATTGATTGGATGTGGTATCCAGCAGTTTCAATTCCTTAAGCATACGTATATAAGACGATATAGCCTTCTTTTTGGAGACATCACTCAAATCAAAGACAAACTGATCATTCCCTCCAATTTCATCCAATTCCATTTTATATAAGTATGCATCAACTACGCTACTTGAAGAATTCCAGATTGACAAGGTTACTTCAAAATGAAAATCAAAGACTAATTTATAGGTTGTAAGGCATACATAGAATAATAAAATCTTCTGATCTTCTTCACTACTTTGGCTAAACAATTGCCAAAAGCGAGTATCCTGTGTTGTTATTCGTTTACGGATTTCTCCCACAATGCGCTTGCGGGCGGATTCGGAGTTTATTTGTAAAACATTATTTTGTTTTATCTCTTCTCTAATCAGCTCGTTCGCCTGTTCACTGCAAAATAAAGGAAGAACAGCCGATATCTCACGATGGAGAAGTCCGCCAATAGAAAATGAAATTGTATAGGGGCTTTTATTATGAATTGTAGCTCCCTTATGAGATATATCTTTTTTCATTTGCTTTTATTCAATAATTCTCTTACATCAACATTCAATATTTCGGAAATAAGCGCCATCGTTTCGATGGACGGCTGTATTGAATTAGAACACCAGCGTGAGATTGTAGCAGGATCTTTTCCTAACTGTTCCGCAAGCCATTTTCCCGATTTATTTTTTTCTACCAGAACTACTTTGAGTCGATTCAATTGCTTCATAATGTACTTTTATTGACATACGATGTAAAAGTATTGAAATTAATTTTATAAATAAATCATTTTAAGGAAAAATTCTCCTTCCCTAATTAATCACTAACACTTTGTCTTTTATCTTTATGTATACGAGGAACTATTACCGGCTGTACGAACAAGTATTCGTTTGACATATGGATACTTTGCGTTTGCGATATGAATACCTTGCGTTTGTCATATCGCAAACGCAAGGTATCCATATGATGACTTTGCGTTTGACAATTGGCAAACGAATACTTGCTTTAAGTCTTACTATTAGTTTACTTACTACTTTCTTATACTTTATCGCTTAATGCGTGCTAAATATAAGCTGATTGTAAATCCTCCTGCTGCGGAAAAGGTAGAGGAGCCGGGCTCCGAAAGAATGGGCTGTACTTGCCGCATGCCTGAAAATAAAAGGTGACAGGTGATAGACCATTTGCATCCGACACAAGCCATCTCTCACTCACCAAACCTTTATCAGTAAAGGGATCTGAGGCTTTTTGTGAGAGATGACAGATTAAAACGACATTTATTCGTTTTGGTTGGATATTGTTAGCTTCAACAAACAGCAAAGTAATTACTTTGCAAACTTTTAAATGGATCCTTTATAAACAAAAAACTCCTGCAATCAGTACGACTGCAGGAGTTTCTATATTGTAATTGATTGAATTACTTAGCCAATGCTTGTTCGATAGATACGGCAACTGCAACGGTAGCACCTACCATTGGGTTGTTACCCATACCAAGGAATCCCATCATTTCTACGTGAGCAGGAACTGATGAAGAACCAGCGAACTGAGCGTCGCCGTGCATACGACCCATTGTGTCTGTCATACCGTAAGAAGCAGGACCTGCACCCATGTTGTCCGGGTGAAGTGTACGACCCGTACCACCACCTGATGCTACAGAGAAATACTTGTGTCCGTTTTCAATACATTCTTTCTTGTATGTACCTGCAACCGGGTGCTGGAAACGTGTTGGGTTGGTTGAGTTACCTGTGATGGATACGTCAACACCTTCGGAACGCATGATAGCTACACCTTCGCGTACATCGTCGGCTCCGTAACATTTAACTTTGGCACGAAGACCTGTAGAATAAGGAGTTTCCTTAACTACGGCAAGGTCGCCACTGTTATAGTCGAACTGAGTCTGAACATAAGTGAAACCGTTGATACGAGAGATAATCATAGCAGCGTCTTTTCCTAAACCGTTCAGGATTACGCGCAATGGTTCTTTACGTACCTTGTTTGCCATTTCGGCAATCTTGATAGCACCTTCGGCAGCTGCGAATGATTCGTGACCAGCAAGGAATGCGAAACATTTTGTTTCTTCGCGAAGCAAACGTGCACCCAGGTTACCGTGACCGATACCAACCTTACGGTCGTCGGCTACCGAACCTTTGATACAGAATGCCTGCAAACCGATACCGATAGCTTCGGAAGCGTCTGCTGCATTTTTGCAACCTTTCTTGATAGCGATAGCTGCACCTACAACATATGCCCAGGCAGCATTTTCGAAACAGATAGGTTGAGTTTCCTTACATGTTGTGTAAGGATCGATACCAATAGCATCGCAGATAGCCTTTGCTTCGTCGATGTCTTTGATACCATATTGGTTTAATACCGCGTTGATGTTATCGATACGACGGTCATAACTTTCAAATAAAGCCATAATGATATTGTCTTTAAATTTTTTTACCTTGTTGTTTATTAGAAACTTGTAAGTTACTTTTTAATGTTTTTACTTACAAAGAATAAGGAGATAAGAAGGTTGATAATGATCACGCCTCCACAGCACGCCAGATAAAATGCCTTCCAGGGCGGTAGCACCAGATAACAGATTACAGAAGCAATCGCAATGATTGCAATCAGCCCGATGAGGACACGCTGTATTACCTTCCTATTCATTACGAGGATCGATGTATTTTACAGCTTCATTAAAACGACCGTAAGAGCCTTTCGCTTTTTCAAGCGCTTCATTGGCAGCAACACCTTTCTTCACCATTTCCATAAACTTGCCAAGGTGAACAAATTCGTAACCGATAACCTGGTCATCAGCATCCAAAGCCATGCGTGTGCAATAGCCTTCTGCCATTTCAAGGTAACGGGTTCCCTTTGCCAAAGTACCGTACATGGTACCTACCTGGCTGCGTAGTCCTTTACCAAGATCTTCAAGACCTGCGCCAATTGGCAGACCACCTTCCGAGAAAGCCGACTGTGTACGTCCGTAAACAATCTGCAGGAATAATTCGCGCATAGCTGTGTTGATAGCATCGCAAACTAAGTCTGTGTTCAACGCTTCAAGGATAGTCTTACCCGGAAGAATTTCGGATGCCATAGCTGCCGAGTGAGTCATACCTGAGCAACCGATTGTTTCGATCAACGCTTCCTGGATGATTCCTTCTTTAACGTTAAGCGTCAGCTTACAGCTACCTTGTTGAGGTGCACACCAGCCGATACCGTGTGTTAATCCAGAAATGTCACTGATTTCTTTGGATCTAACCCATTTTCCTTCTTCAGGAATCGGAGCAGACTGATGGTTAGCCCCTTTTTTTACAACACACATCTGTTGTACTTCATGTGAATAAATCATAATCGCTAATTTATTATAATATAAGATAATTATAAATACCTTACGTAAGTGTTCTTAAGTTAGACGTGGCAAAAGTAGTTTTTTTTTCTGCATCATGCAATAAAAAAGGGAGGCTAAGCTCCCTTTTTTTGATTATTTTATCAGTTCTGCTAACTTGGCGTTTAATGCGTCGCCGTGCAGGTCTTTCGCAACGATTATTCCTTCTTTGTCGAACAACACTGTGTGAGGAATACTGTTTACACCGTATAGGGCGGCTCCTTCGGAATCCCAGAACTTAAGATCGGACAATTGTTTCCATTCCATCTTCATCTCTTTTACTCCACCTAACCAGGCGTCTTTGTCTTTATCCAGCGATACACCTACAATTTCGAAGCCTTTCTTGCTGTATTTCTTGTAAGTTTCTACCAATCCCGGCATTTCTTTGCGGCAGGGAGGACACCAGGATGCCCAGAAATCTACCAGCACGTACTTGCCCTGACCAACATATTCGGATAGCTTGTGCATGTTTCCTTCCATGTCTGCCATTTCGAAGTCGGTGAATTTCTGTCCTACTGCTACCTTTGCAAGGATATCCAGTCTGGCTATTACCCGGTCGATTCCCGGAACGGCCTTGAAGGTGGAGTCGGCTTTGGCAATGATTGCCTGTTGCATTGTTTCGCTCAGATAGGAGCTGAATGTACGGAATACAAAGGCTCCGGATAGTTTGGTGGCATTTGCTTCGGCATACTTTCCGGCCAGGTCGAGACGGCGGTTAAAGAGGGCTTCGGCTTTTGTTTCTACTTCGGCTTTTGCTTCTGTGCTAAGGCTGTCGTAGTTGCCAATACTGCTCGAAAAGGCTGTTTCTTCTACCTGAATTTTTTCCATCTCATTCACAAATCCTTGTATGGCGTCATTTTCGGGCGAACCGGCAATGGTGGATATGGTGTCGAGGGTAACTGTAAGGGGTGCGTTTTCGAGAACCAGCACTGCCGAGTAAGGACGGTTCTGTCCGGGACCGGTTTCGCGGGGTGATATCGCTTCCATGGCTTCGGGTGCGAAGCGCAATACACGTAGTTCGGGGGTTGCCTGCTCTCCTTTGAAAAGGAAAGCGCCTTTATCCACTAATGCACTGTCTACCGGGGCTGCGTCGCGCTTGCCGAATTCATACATGTATACATACTTACCGTTAAAATCGGCTCCGGAAACTTTGCCGGTAAGCTGATAGCCTGGTTTAGTGCTGCAACCCATAAGGATAACAGCTGATGCGGCTAAGTAAAGAAATTTTCTCATATACGTTGTTTTTAATAAATAAGTGGTTAAACTTAACTATGCGAAGATAAAGCATTCGTTGGAGGATTCGAATAGTTTAGGCTTAAAAAGATTTAAGAACTAAATAATTGTTCTGTATGCTTGCCCGTGCGCTTTCGTATTTCAATAAATAGTGCGATATTTGCATCGTATTTATACAGACATGCAAGAACTGCTAACTGTTATATAGTTGACGATTCAAACGATAAGTTTCTAAATAAATCAGATTAAGAAATGACAAAAAGTGCATTACAAATTGCAAGAGCAGCTTACCAACCAAAGGTGCCTGCTGCATTGAAAGGTGCTGTTAAGGCCGTAGAAGGCGCTTACACACAGTCGGTAGCCGATCAGGACGAGGTTAAGAAGTTATTCCCCAATACCTATGGTATGCCTGTGGTTACTTTCGAAAAGAGCAACAGTGCAAAAGCGATGCCTGCCATTAACGCAGGTGTAATTCTTTCCGGCGGACAAGCTCCGGGCGGACACAATGTGATTGCCGGTATCTTCGACGGGTTAAAGGCGTTGAACAAAGATTCTCGTCTGTTCGGATTCATTTTGGGTCCTGGTGGTTTGGTAGACCATAATTATATGGAGCTTACTGCCGAAATTATCGACGAATACCGTAACACCGGTGGTTTTGATATGATCGGTTCTGGTCGTACAAAGCTTGAAACAAAAGAACAATTCGATAAGGGTCTCGAAATCCTTAAGGAACTTGATATTAAGGCGCTGGTTATTATTGGTGGCGACGATTCAAATACGAACGCTTGCGTTTTGGCCGAATACTACAAGTCAATCGAATCGGGTGTACAGGTAATTGGTTGTCCGAAGACTATCGACGGCGACCTTAAGAACGAACAGATTGAAACTTCTTTTGGTTTCGATACTGCTTGTAAGGTATATTCTGAAGTTATCGGTAACATTCAACGTGACTGTAACTCTGCCCGTAAATACTGGCACTTCATTAAGTTGATGGGTCGCTCGGCTTCTCACATCGCTCTTGAATGTGCTTTGCAGACTCAGCCTAATGTTTGTATCATCTCTGAAGAGGTTGAATCTAAAAACCTGTCGTTGGATGATGTAATCAACCAGGTTGCTGAGGTAGTTGCCAAGCGTGCTGCTAACGGTGATAACTTTGGTACAGTTTTGATTCCTGAAGGTTTGGTAGAATTTATCCCTGCGATGAAGCGTCTGATCGCCGAATTGAGCGACTTCCTTGCTCATCACGAAGATGAATTCAAATTGATCAAGCGTTCTGAACAACGTAACTATATTGTAAGCAAGCTTACGAAAGAAAACGCTGATATCTATGCAAGTCTTCCCGAAGGTGTTGCCCGTCAGCTTACTCTTGACCGCGACCCACACGGAAACGTTCAGGTTTCTTTGATCGAAACAGAAAAGTTGCTTGCCGAAATGGTAGGTACTCGTTTGGCAGAATGGAAGAAAGAGGGTAAGTATGTAGGTAAATTCTCTACACAGGTTCACTTCTTCGGTTACGAAGGTCGTTGCGCTGCTCCTTCTAACTACGATGCTGACTACTGCTACTCTTTGGGTTATACCGCTTCTTGTCTGATTGCTTCGGGCAAGACTGGTTACATGTCGTCTGTACGTAATACTACCGCTCCTGCTGCTCAGTGGATTGCTGGTGGTGTGCCTATTACCATGATGATGAACATGGAAAAACGTCACGGCGAAATGAAGCCGGTTATCCAAAAGGCTTTGGTTAAGCTTGATGGTGCTCCTTTCAATGCTTTTGCTGCAAAACGCGAAGGTTGGGCAATGACTACGGATTACGTTTATCCGGGTCCTATCCAATACTTTGGTCCTACTGAAGTATGCGACGAGCCTACAAAAACATTGCAATTGGAATTGGCTAAGTAATTTGCCATACCTTTATAAAAGTAAAAGGGCTTCCCAAACGGGAAGCCCTTTCTTGTTGCATATATAACGGTTTACTTTTTAATGAACCGCATGGTACGGGGTTGTTCTCCTTTCGTCTTACTGTTGAGGAGGTAATGTCCCGGGGACAGGTTGTGCAAAGAGAGGGTATGCACGCCTGGTTTTGCTGCATCGTATGTCTGCAGACATCTGCCTGCAAGGTCGTACAACTGCAGTTGGGCGGCTTTGGTTGTCTTTATATAAAGCACTTCGCCGGCAGGGTTGGGGTAGAGCTGCGGCGTATCTGCTTCGAGCGTTTCTAAAGCTGTTTGCAGTGTGCCTTCCAGTACTACTGTCTGCACCGACAGCGGGGGTAGGGTGAGGGTAACCGTTCCTTCCTCCGGTGTTACAAATGTTTGCTGCATCGCATTGTTACCGGCCGATACAAAAGTCTCTGTCTGCTGAGGCAGGTTGCTGATGCTGCAGACCGGATGAGCCTTGGTGGAGGGGGTAAAGGTTCCCGTGTTGATGGAAATACTTTTGCTTGCTGTTTGCGAACGGTTTACCAACTGAACAGTCATCGAATCGCCTGTGCTGTTGATGGTTGCGTAAGCAGATACCAGTTCTTCATCCGTTGAGGTTGCCGGTATGCTAATGGCATGATTGTATTTTGTGTTGAGGTGTAGTACCTCGTACATACCCGGTTTCCAGTCCCATGGACTAAAGAGAGTTACCCCGTGATTCATGAATTCGCCCAATTGAGAGGCGTACCAGCAGGCTGTTAGGTTGGTATTGGTGGTATTGATGCCTGTTTCGCTTAACCCCAGACCGATGCCATGGTTTTCGCCGAAATAGGTGGTAAGCCACTGATTGCAACGGGCAAAGATATATTCGCGGGTCAGCGTGTTATCCCAACCTCCGTTCATAGTCTTGATTCCGTTGGCTCCGGGATATACGTAGGTTTCGTCGAAAAACACTCTGTGCAGCTGCAAGATATCTGCCGCATTGGTTTCGGATGGGTAAAAGTGAATACACAGAACATCCAGCAGGCGGATACCGGTGGCCTTTTGTTCTTCTGCGCATCGTTTGATGAAATATTCCAGCCAGCAGTAGTGCTTTCCGTCAATTTTTGTATCCTGAGCGTATTTAAACCACTGCCATTCGTTGGCTGTAACCGGTCCTACAAGCTGAATGGCTGGATCGGCCTGCCGGGCTTTTTTTGCTACTTCAAAGTAACGTTGCATAAACTCCTCGGCAGAGCATTGCACCGGCATCACATCGTCGTGAGTTCCATTCCATATTTCGGGCTCGTTGTCCATACTCCAGAAACGGGTTTGTTCCTTTTTTATGCCTTTGGTTTTGTACCAGTAATCCAGAATAGCTACCGTCGAATCGGCTGTCCAGTTCTGAAGATACAGGTTGGTGTCTCCTTCTTTGGTTGCCTTGCTTCCTCCCGTAGAGTTAGGCGTGCCTCCGCCTGCCAGGTTCTGGCTTACTCCACTCCACCAGGCAGCCTTGTTGTAGGTCCAGTCGTTAAAGTTATGGGATGTATTGTCTGCCACCTTACCAAGAAGCTGGAATCCCCACATGGTCTGTACCCCGGGAAGGCGCTCCTGAAGCGACTCCATGGCATAGTCCCAGTCCGATTCATATACATTATTATACCAGTCCGGGTGACTCGTTATCTTTTTCCGCCAGTTATATTTGGAAAGGTTATTGCCTCCGCACGAACGGATCAGGGTAACGCCGGCATCTTCGTTTTGCAGCCATACGGCTTCTGTTACGGGTTGATCGGGGTGCGTGGACATTACATTGTTCTTTCCGTAAATGTAAGGGGAAACCGGAGTGCGTGCTCCGTTGGGTTGAATAGTAATAAGCACATCAGGCTGTGCCCATGTCATGGTAAAGGGCAATAAAAGGATTGCCCAAATGGATTTTCTCATTTGTACAGAATTCGTTCTTAAATGGTTTTTACTCGATGCAAATCTATTATAATTCTCCGAATAATTACGTATCTTTGACTCGGATAAACAAATTAAACCCATTGCTATGTTCTCAGGAATTATTGAAGAAGCAGCACAGGTTGTTGCATTGCAGACGGATAAGGGAAACTTGCACATTACAATGAAGTGCTCGTTTGTGAATGAATTGAAAATAGACCAAAGTGTGGCGCATAACGGTGTTTGTCTTACTGTAGTAAGTAAAACAGCCGATACCTATACGGTAACAGCTATAAAGGAAACCCTTGAACGGTCCAATCTGGGAAAGTTTAAGATTGGAGATAAGGTGAATCTGGAGCGCAGCATGATTATGAACGGCCGTTTGGACGGACATATTGTTCAGGGTCATGTGGATCAGACGGCTGTTTGTACCGATGTTAAAGAAGCGGATGGCAGCTGGTATTATACATTCGAATATGCTTTCGACAAGGAGATGGCTCAACAAGGTTATATGACTGTCGAAAAGGGTTCGGTTTGTGTTAATGGCGTGAGTCTTACGGTTTGCAACTCGAAGGTGAATAGTTTTCAGGTGGCTATCATTCCTTATACACACGATTTTACGAACTTCGGACAAATTGAAAAGGGTACCGTGGTAAACCTTGAATTTGATATTGTAGGAAAGTACATCAGTAAGATGATGCAGTTTAAATAAAAAGCAATCATGAAAGATTTTCTTTCCCTGGCTTCGCAACGTCAGAGCGACCGAGCTTTCGATGCTGATCGTCCCGTTGAAAAAGAAAAGCTGGAACGTATGCTTGAGGCGGGTCGTCTGGCTCCGTCGGCATGTAATTCGCAGCCCTGGCATTTTATAGTGGTAGACGATCCGGAGCTTAAAAACAAGGTGGCAGATGCTACTTCGGGCAAGGTGGTTGGTTTCAATCATTTTACCAAGCAGGCGCCGGTACATATTCTGATTGTGGAAGAGAAAGTAAATTTCACATCGGCCTTTGGGAGCTTTGTAAAGGACAAGAAGTTTGCTCATATGGATATCGGCATAGCAGCCGCTCATATTTGCCTGGCTGCAGAAGACGAAGGTCTTGGTACTTGTATCGTTGGCTGGTTTAATGAAAGCAAGGTGCGTAAGCTGCTTAATATCCCATCGGGTAAGCGGGTACTGCTTGATATAATAGTAGGATACTCTACCCAGCCCGACAGACCAAAGATACGTAAGGAGAAAGATAAAGTTATAACATTCAACTCATACGAATAAAAGAAAGGACGGGTATTATATCCGTCCTTTCTTTTTAACGGTTAAATGTGGCTAAGTTTTTTCTGTAAACAAATAAAAAGAGTAATTTTGATCCCCCAAACGATTTTATAATGGCAGAGAATAATAAGAATACAGGAAGAGGAAAACAGAAAACAGTCGTCATTCCCGATATGGGACGTTTACAACCTCAGGCTAAGGAACTTGAAGAGGCTGTACTTGGCGCATTGATGCTGGAGAAGGATGCTTATTCCATCATCAGTGAAATTCTGAAACCGGAATGTTTCTATGAGAAGTCGCACGAAATGATTTTTTCTGCTATTGTAGACTTGGTTGCCAGTCAGCGTCCGGTGGATATGCTTACGGTTACCGAACAGCTTAAGAAACGCGGTGAGCTTGATTTGGTTGGCGGTCCGTATTATATCTCTCAGCTTACCAGTAAGGTGGCAAGTAGTGCGCACATCGAATACCATGCCCGTATTATTGCCCAGAAATACCTGGCCCGCGAATTGATTACCTTTACCGCTCAGGTACAGGGGAAAGCATTCGATGAAACGATCGATGTGGAAGATCTGATGCAGGAAGCCGAAGGAAAACTGTTCGAGATCTCCCAGAGAAATGTAAAGAAGGATGTTACTCAGATTAATCCGGTTATTAAAGAGGCTATGGAAATGCTTCAGAAGGCAGCTAACCAGAAAGAAGGGTTAAGCGGACTTCGTACCGGTTTCAATGCCCTCGACAAGATTACTTCGGGTTGGCAGAATTCCGACCTTGTTATTATTGCTGCACGTCCTGCTATGGGTAAAACGGCATTCGTCCTTTCCATGGCTAAAAACATGGCAGTGAACTTCAATATTCCTTGTGCCGTGTTCTCTCTTGAAATGAGCAACGTTCAGCTGGTAAATCGTATGATTGTGAATGTTTGCGAAATACCGGGTGAAAAGATTAAGAGTGGCCGTCTGGAAAGTTATGAGTGGGAGCAGCTCGACTTTAAGATTAAGGAGTTGTATGATGCCCCTGTATACATTGACGATACCCCCAGTTTGTCAGTTTTTGAACTCCGTACCAAAGCCCGACGTCTGGTTCGCGAACATGGCGTAAAGATTCTTATCATTGACTACCTTCAGCTGATGAATGCGAGCGGTATGGCCTTCGGTAGCCGCGAACAGGAAGTAAGTATGATATCCCGCTCTCTGAAGGGATTGGCCAAGGAATTGAATATTCCTATTATCGCCTTGTCTCAGTTGAACCGTGGTGTGGAAAACCGTCAGGGTGCCGAAGGAAAGCGCCCGCAGCTTGCCGACTTGCGTGAGTCCGGAGCCATCGAGCAGGATGCGGATATGGTTTGTTTTATCCACCGTCCGGAGTATTATAAGATTACGGAAGATGAACGGGGTAATTCTCTGATTGGATTAGCCGAAATTATTGTTGCCAAGCATCGTAACGGTGCAACGGGTGATGTTCGTCTTCGTTTCAAGAGCGAGTTTGCCAAGTTTATGAATGTGGATGAGGATGTGGCCATACGTGAGTTTAGTTCAGGGATGAACGGCGACACGGGTATTCCTCCGATTCCTGCCGCAGGCAACGATTTTCTTTCTGCCGGCGTAAGCAACGAAATGCCTTTCTGATTTTTTTTTCGCTATGTAACATATGAGACTATTTATTGTTTTTCATTGCATTTACTTTGTATTATAATAAACTGCTAAAGTAAAAGAAAGATGAAAGATTATAAGCAAATGTCTGTAGGCCAGATTGTGGCCGATCGTTTTGAGAATGCCTCCGTATTTAAGAAATATGGAATCGACTTTTGTTGCGGTGGTGAAATCTCTTTCATCAGAGCATGCGAAAAAGCAAACGTAAGCACGGATATGCTGATTGAAGAGATGGAGCAAACTTCGTCATCTGCATCCGAAAGCATTGATTTCAAGAGCTGGCCATTGGATTTGTTGGTCGACTATGTATTAAAGATTCATCACAGAGGTATCCGCGAGAAGGGTCCTCAGATTATGGAATTACTAAATAAAGTTGCGCAGGTGCATGGCGACAATCATCCAGAGTTATTGGAGGTGAAGACACATTTTTATGAATCGCTGGTCGACCTGGGACAGCATCTCGAAAAAGAAGAACAGGTTTTATTTCCCTATATATATGAAATGGCGGAGGCGCAGTTGAATAACAAGCCGATGGAAGAATTCCACTGTGGCAGTGTACAATATCCGATCTCTGCTATGATGGGCGAACATGATGCGGAAGGCGAAAGATACCGGTTGATTTCTGAGCTGACCAACGGATATACAGCTCCGGCGGATGCCTGTGGAAGCTACCGACTTGTATTGAATATGCTGCAGGAGTTTGAATATAATCTGCATACACATATTCATGTGGAAAACAACATTATTTTCCCAAGAGCAATCGAACTGGAAAAAGGTTTTTAAATATAAAAGGGTGGTT
>JAGPJL010000020.1:0-17310 GCA_018054455.1 Parabacteroides sp. | reverse complement strand
CGACTTGTATTGAATATGCTGCAGGAGTTTGAATATAATCTGCATACACATATTCATGTGGAAAACAACATTATTTTCCCAAGAGCAATCGAACTGGAAAAAGGTTTTTAAATATAAAAGGGTGGTTCTATTTAACGGCTGAGTCTTCTTCAGTTGCTGTATTGTCTTGCTCTAACAACTTTTTATAGGATATATCCACCCCAAATGCACCTAGAGGGGCTGTGATTAATATGGCAAGTACTGCCACAGTCAGCACAATCTTGCCACAGGAAAGTCCCAGGGCAAGCGGAATAGATCCGATGGCTGCCTGTACGGTAGCTTTGGGCATATAGGCAATCATACAGAATACCCGTTCTTTTTTGGTAAGCGGTGTTTTCAGTAAGCTTACATATACTCCTGCAAGTCTGAATATCATGACACCGAAGATTAGTAAAACCGCTGCGAATCCTGCAGCTACGGCATACTTAATATCTACTGTAGCACCAACGAGTACAAATAAAAGAATCTCTGCTCCAACCCAAAGTTTGTTGAACTTGGCTGACAAGCGCTTAGCCAATAGGCCATAGGTTTTTAAGAGCGTTGCACTCATACCCATCACTGCCAGTAATCCTGAAACAGGCAGTGTTCCTTTTAACAGCTTTTCCATGGCAACAAGCAAAAAGGAAATGCTCAACAGAATGAGTACCTTAACGGAGTCGCGCATATGAAAGCGCTTGAAGTAGATGCTGAGAACCAATCCCAGCAAAATGCCTGCGGCTAGTCCCGTTACAATGGCTATGGGTATCTGTAAAAAGCTTGCCGAAGATACTTCACCCCCCGAAAGCAATCCGGTAAAGGCAGTAAACAACACAATAACAAAAACATCGTCTACCGATGCCCCGGCCATGATCAGCTGAGGAATGCTTTTCTTTGTCCCGATCTTGTTTTCCATCAGGAAAAGCATTTTGGGTACGATCACGGCAGGAGATACAGCCGCTATAACAGTACCCATCAAGGCTGCTTCCAATACAGAAATACCCAACAGAGAAGGGGCAAGCAGCACCATCCCTGCAATTTCAAAGCAGGCAGGAACAAAGCACATCAGCAAAGCCGGTCGCCCTACTTTCTTCAGATCATCCAGATCCAAAGCAAGTCCGGCTCGTGTAAGGATAATAACCAGAGCAAGCTGACGTAAATCGGCAGATATGGATAAGATGGATGGATCAAGTAAATTTAAAGCATAAGGACCCAGGATAATCCCGGTAAATAACATTCCCAATAAGGCCGGGAGTCTTAATTTGTTGAATATATATCCCAGGGATAAACCCAGAAGAAAAATATAAGCTAAGCTTGTCAACATAACAGATAGTTGTTTTATTAAGAAGTAGGGTAGGTATCATCAGCCTTTGAAGGCAGTTCAGGGCAGATCCCATTGCCAGATTTTCTGCAAATGTAAACGTATTTTTTGACGAGACAAACTAGTTGGGCTAATTAAAATACTATCTTTGCGAAAACAAGTATTTCATTTGAATTTATAACAATGATGAAGATTGATGTATGTTTTACTCCGGCTTTGTATCCCTTTTACCATGTTCCTGATGCTGTTGTGGTAGTAGTTGATATTTTTCGGGCAACCACAACCATGTGTGCTGCTTTCGAAAATGGGGTCCACAGCATGCGTCCGGTCGCTACGCTAGGTGAAGCACGTGCCTATAAGTGGCAGGGTTGGCTGGTTGGAGCTGAGCGTAATGTGAAGCGTTGTGAATTTGCCGATTTCGGGAATTCGCCATTTGACTATCCGACAGAAAAGGTATTGGGGAAAAAGATTGTATTTACAACTACAAATGGTACGCGTGCTATTACTACAGCCTCGGAAGCCTATCGGGTTGCCGTAGGAGCCTTTAGTAATCTGACTGCCGTTACCAGATATTGCCTCCACCATAAAAGAAATGTAGTAGTACTATGTGCCGGCTATAACGACCGGTTTAATATTGAAGATTCTCTTTTTGGAGGAGCACTTGTTTCCTTGCTGCTTGAAACGGGAGAGTATGAAACGGCTTCGGATTCTGCCGTTGTGGCTTACGAAATGTGGCAACATCAAAAAGACGATTTGGTAGGATTTATCAACCGTTCCGACCATATCTGGCGTTTACGTGCCAACGGTCTTGAAGACTCGGTTCCGTATTGCCTTACGCTGGATACAACAGAAAAGGTGCCCGAACTTGTCATGTTGGGTGGTGTACTGGAACTTTTTCCGGCTTCTTTTTGATATTCTGTGTTTTTTGTCTATCTTTATTTTGTTAACAGTATAACAGCGACCTTATGATGAATGCAACAACAGGTAAAATTCGTTTTGGAGTGGTAGGTACCAATTTTATTTCTGACTGGGTAATTGCCGGTGGAAAGCAAGACAGCCGGTTTGAACTGGTTGCGGTTTGTTCCCGTAAAGAGGAAACCGGTGTTGCTTTTGCAAAGAAGCATGGTATTCCTTATACCTTTACCTCCCTCGAAGAGATGGTTACCGGTTCGCTGATCGATGCTGTTTATATTGCTTCGCCCAATTACAAACACGCAGAACAAGCTATCTTGTGCATGCGCCATGGCAAACATGTGCTGTGCGAGAAAGCATTCGCATCCAATACACGTGAAGCTCAACAAATGGTTTCTGTAGCCAGAAGTCATAACGTGGTTTTGATGGAGGCGATGAAGCCTACACTTACTCCTAATTTTCTTGCGGTTAAAAGTAACTTATCTAAGCTCGGTACAATCAGACGTTACTTTTCCTGCTACTGCCAATACTCTTCGCGTTACGATAAATTTAAGGATGGGGTAGTACTGAATGCATTTAAACCGGAGTTATCCAACGGAGCACTGGTTGACATAGGTGTGTACACTATTTATCCCATGGTTGTTTTGTTTGGACGTCCCAAATCGGTTACTGCCAGTGGAGTCAAGTTGTCGTCCGGAGTAGACGGACAAGGAGTGGTTAATTTTGAGTATGAAGGAATGAATGCGACTGTACTTTATTCCAAAATAGCCAATTCGGCTCTTCCTACAGAAATACAAGGAGAGGAAGGAAATATTACCCTCGATCGGATAAACATTATCGGAGATGTAACACTTTCTTATCGTTCCGGAAACAATGAAATACTCACACAACCCGATCTGAAAGACGATTATTATTATGAAATAGCCGAATTTATTAATGTAATATCTTCCGGCAAGCTCGAATCGGACATCAATAGTCATGCACATACCCTTATTACTATGGAGATTATGGATGAGATTCGTCGTCAACTTGGCGTAGTTTATCCTGCCGATCGGAAAAGATAATCATTCTGCCTTGTAACAGATTCGTCATATCATGTAATGTAAACGTCTTAGTTGTTTCGTGTAATGTGACAGATATTACACATAACTGAAATATTGCTCTCTTACTTTTGCATCGTAATCAAATTGGATGATGTAAAGTATGAAGACGATACGTAACAGACTAATCTTACTCCTTTTCGGAGTTCTTCTTTCTCTTTCTATCTATGCGCAGACAGGCGTCATTTGCGGAAATGTTTCGGATGGCAAGTTAAACGAACCTCTTATCGGGGCCTCGGTAGTAATCGGAGGAACCACTACGGGCGTTGTTACCGATCTGGATGGAAATTTCCGTATCGAAAATGTTTCACCTGGTACTTATTCTCTTTCTGTTTCCTATGTGTCGTATCAGACACAGGTTATTCCTTCTGTTAAGGTTATTTCCCGACAGGAAGCAGTTGTTAATGTGCAACTGTCTGATGCAAACCTTCAGTTGCAAAATGTGGTGGTTGTAGCACAACGCAAGCTTGGAACAGAAATGGCTGTACTAAATACTGTGCGAAATAGCTTGCCCGTTGTAAACGGAATTTCTGCACAACAGATAGCAAAGACGCAGGATAGTGATGCCGCTGAGGTATTGAGACGAATTCCCGGTATAACCATTATCGACGATCGTTTTATTGTAGTTCGGGGACTGGCTCAACGCTATAACAGTGTTTGGCTTAACAATGCAACAACTCCTTCGAGCGAAACCGATAGCCGAGCTTTTTCTTTTGATGTGCTTCCCTCTTCTTTAATTGATAATATGATGGTGTATAAATCGCCTTCGCCAGAATTACCCGCCGATTTTGCCGGTGGTTTTGTGCGGGTGATGACTAAAAATATTCCGGAAGGGAATAGCTACTCGTTTAATTACCAGGCTGGGTTTAATACCAATGCCTCTTTTAAAACCTTTAAGCTGACCAATAGAAGCAGTGCCGATTACTTCGGATTTGGTGCCGGAGGCCGTATGCTGCCGGGCAATGCTCCTTCACATTTAAATGATGTTTCAACTCAGGAGGCTGCTTCCTTTACAAAGCAAATTAACGAACGTTGGGGCATTAAGACTTTTACGGCAATACCTGAACAGAAGCTTTCTTTCTCTATGACCCGTAGCTTTAATGTTGGCGATTATAAAATCGGAAATGTTACTTCGCTGAATTACAGCACAGCTTACGATTATAACGAAATGGAAAACAACCGCTATCAGTCGTACGATATGGTAAACAAAACGTCTCGTTACGACAACCACTACAACGATGTCGCTTATAAGAATACAACTAAGTTGGGCGCGTTGTTTAACTGGTCGCTGTTAGCTGGAAACAATAAATATGAGTTTCGTAATTTCTTTAACCAACGAGGAACGGCTTCACTGGTTCAACGCGAAGGAACAGATTATTATTCGGATCTGGATGTGCGTTACTGGGAGTCATTGTATACCGGCCGGACTACCTATAGCGGTCAGCTTAGCGGAGAACATAAGCTGAAAGAAGAGATAAATAAGCTGGACTGGACTTTGGGTTATAGTTATGCAAATTACAATGAACCCGACCGGAAGGATGTGTATTCCAAACTGAACCCCGAGGGGAGCGCGCTTCCTTACCGTGTAGACGAAGCAAAGCGTTACTACCAGGAGTTGGACGATAATGGATTTTCGGCAGGGACGAACTACGAGCATAAGTTGCTGGTGAACGAAATGTTTACGCCTGTGCTTAATGCCGGTCTGTATGGCGAGTACAAGACCCGCGATTTTGCTGCCCGCCGTTTTAGTTACAATATGCTTGGAAATGGCTACGACCGGAATGCGGACTGGGAATACAATCATCTTTTTGCCGATGTAAATTTCAGTGCGGATAAGATTTATATGATTGAAAATACGAATAAGAGTGATTCATATACATCCGATAATTTACTGGGAGCCGGTTATGTATCTGCTAAACTGAACTATGGTGAGAAACTTAACGCCAATGTTGGAGTACGCATGGAATACTATAGGTTACAGCTCGACGGATTCGAAGCGGATGGTATTAAGCCGGTAAACCTGGATCAGAGTACAACCGACCTGTTTCCTTCTCTTAATGTCAGTTATAGTTTTAATCAAAAGCATCAGCTTCGTATGGCCTACGGCCGTTCTGTTAACAGAGCCGAGTTCCGCGAGATTGTTCCTTATGTATACTACGATTTCGAA
The DNA here is from genome assembly GCA_018054455.1 of Parabacteroides sp. Classification (GTDB taxonomy): domain Bacteria; phylum Bacteroidota; class Bacteroidia; order Bacteroidales; family Tannerellaceae; genus Macellibacteroides. Next base: position 11,795 of record JAGPJL010000020.1, on the reverse strand, counting down.
CGTTTTGCCAATATATCCGGTAACGCCGAACTGAAGAATGCCTACGCCAATAACGTGGATGTTCGGTACGAATTTTATCCTTCGGCAGGCGAAACAGTAACACTGGGTGGTTTCTATAAAGGATTTAATAATCCGATAGAGCAGACATATCACGAGGCAGGTTCGGGCGTGCAGTATACATTCCAGAATGCCGATCGTGCAGAAGCACTTGGGGTAGAACTGGATGTAAAAAAGCAACTTGATTTTATGGGCCTTAAGAACTTGAGCTTTGTATTTAACGGAGCGTTGATTCATAGTAAAGTATATTTTGCAGAAGGCTCGTTCGAGCGTAACCGTCCAATGCAGGGACAGTCTCCTTACCTTATTAATACAGGACTGTTTTATCAGAACGATAATTCCGGATTGTCGGCTTCGGTATTGTATAATCGGATTGGAAAGCGTATCGAGACAGTGGGTATTCCCAAGCAGAATCCCAATGATGATATTCCCGATGTATATGAGATGCCCCGCAATTCGCTTGATCTGAGCTTTTCGAAAAAGATTGGCGAGCATGTGGAAATAAAGGGTGGAGTAAAAGATTTGCTTAATGCAAAGACTACCTATAAGCAATTTCTTGATATCACCGACCAGGCAGGTAATACCGAAACGGTAGAACAACTTATAAGATCGTTCAGCCCGGGAGTTACCATGAATGTAGGTGTTACAGTTAAATTTTAAAATGATTTTATTATACGAACTAAATTAGTTTATTATTATGAACAGATTTTTATTAAAAGGATTGGCTTCTGTATGTATGGTGGCCGCTTTACTTGGAAATGTTTCGTGTAGTGATTCGGATAACGATCCAATCAGTGTGGGTGTTACCAGCGTTAAGCTGGATAAAGAGACAGTTGCTGTTAAGCCCAACGGAGAAGTTACCCTGGTTGCAACCGTTTCGCCGGTGGATGCAGCAAACAAGTCAGTAAACTGGTCTTCGTCCAATGTAAGTGTTGTATCAGTAGATAACGCGGGTAAGATAAAGGCTCTTGCCGAAGGGGAAGCTACGGTAACTGTAACAACCGTTGATGGTTCATTTACGGCAGCTACAAAAGTAACAGTAGATATAAATGCCGGCGAGACCGGTAAGGCTGTGGTACTTCAGGGTGATATTACAACCAACACAACCCTTCGCAGCATTGACCAGAACTTGTTAAGTGGATTTGTATATGTAACCAATGGGGTTACTTTAACCATCCAGCCGGGTACTGTTATTAAGGGCCAAAAGAGCTCCAAGGGTACGTTGATTATCGAACCGGGTGGAAAGATTATAGCCGAAGGTACTGCAACAGAACCAATCGTATTTACTTCAGATCAGCCTAAGGGTTCACGTAATTACGGCGACTGGGGTGGAATCGTTTTGACTGGTAATGCACCGGTTAATCCTACCAGCAAACCACAGATCGAAGGTGGTCCTCGCACAACCTACGGTGGTACTGTTGCCAATGATAATTCAGGTATTCTGAAGTATGTACGTATTGAATTCCCCGGATTCCCATTGGAACCTAACAAGGAGCTTAATGGATTAACAATGGGTGGAGTAGGTAGTGGCACTACAATCGAATATGTACAGGTATCTTATTGCGGCGACGACTCGTACGAGTGGTTTGGTGGTAACGTAAATGCTAAGCACCTTATTGCTTACAAAGGTTGGGACGACGAGTTTGATACGGATTATGGTTACCAGGGTAAACTTCAGTTCCTGCTTGGTGTTCGCGACCGCGATAAAGCAGATACATCAAAATCTAATGGATTCGAATCAGACAACGATGCTTCAGGTTCGGGTAACGCACCTCTTACAAACCCGATTTTCTCTAACGTGACTCTTGTTGGTCCGTTATACGGAAATTCTGTTGGCAAGGCCGATGCAGAGATTCTTTACACGACAGGCGATGCTTCCAACGGAGCCAAAGGTGGTCAGTTCCAATGCGCTATGCATATCCGTCGCAACTCGGCTCTTAATGTGTACAACTCAGTGTTTGCAGGATGGCCTTACGGATTATTCCTTGATAAAGCCAATGCCGGTGCAGTAGTGAAGAATGTAGTTTTCGCTGGTATGTGGAAGGAAGCTAAGGATGATGCAAGTGCTGCTTATTTCCTGACTGCAGGTTTGGGTAATAGCTCTTTTGCTTCAACAAACGATGTTATAAAGACTAACGGCCTTTATTCTTCTGTTGATGCAACCAAGGTTACTGGTGCAAGCTTTACCGATGCAGCAATCAGCGACTCGTTCTTCTCTAAGGTTACTTACAAGGGTGCATTCGACGGAACAACCGACTGGACTTCAGGTTGGGCTAACTGGGATCCTCAGAATACGGATTATTAATTGAAGCAATAACTTAGAGCAGTTGGCAGCAGTGTCTTATTTAAGACATCGCACCACCTGCTCTTCGCTAATTAAATAAATAAGGTTATAGATGCCTTACGCATAAAATATGATAAAGAATTTAATGATAACATCTGCCTTGCTGATAGGAGGTCCTACCTGCGCTTTTGCTCAGGATTTGATCTTAAATGAAGGTCAGTATTATACCGACGAAACGCAAACTACGTTGTATTCGGGTAGATATACCGAATTCTATGAAGATGGCATGCTTAAAATGGAGCTACAGTTGGAAGATGGCCGGCCGCAGGGAACGTATGTAGTCTATTATCCCGATGGTAAAATAGCCGAGGTGAGGGCTTACTACAAAGGTCAGTTTCATGGAACATGGCGTACTTATAATGAGGCCGGCGATTTAGTTGCCGAAGCAAATTACAAAGACGGATTAAAGGATGGACCCTGGAAAGTGTGGAACGATCATGGAGTTTTACGCTTCGAGATGTTCTACGATAAAGGACATAAGTCCGGTATTTGGAGAACCTGGGATGACGAGGGGAATCTGTTAACCGAACAAAAGCAGTAGTAAGACGAAGATAGGTATTGCCTTAGCCGAAAATAGGTATAACTTAAGACAGCTTCTCGTAACTTTTATATCGTGCGCCCATGGGGGTAAAAAATTACACCCATGGGCGTATTTTTTTACCCCCATGGGCGCACGACGCAAAGATTATAATGTCCGACCTTAACTATGGTTTATTTCTACCTTAAGATAAGTATGGTTACTTGTTATCTGTATCGAAGTCGAATTCAAAATCAAAGTCATCTAAGGCATCCGGACCCGCAAATTGTTCCAGCTCTCTGCGGTCTTTTTTGGTTGGCCTGCCCAGTCCCTTGGCCCGGTCTACAAATCCGGAGATGCGGTTAAGCTCGAGAATTTCGTATTGATCGGCTGTTGTTACATTTTCGAGAAACTGAGGAACCAGCTTGGCGCCCATGCGCTTTTCTGTAGCTTCAAGAACCTTGAACGAATAGGTGATGGGGGGCTTGCGAACCTGTACGATATCACCGGCTTTAATCATTCGCGACGGCTTTACGTTTATGCCTTGAATCATCACTCTGTTTTTCTTACAGGCTTCGGCAGCGATGGTTCTTGTTTTAAAGATACGGGTTGCCCACATCCATTTATCAATTCTTACCTCTCCCATGACAATTTATTTATTGTTAAATTGATTCATTGTTGTTTGTATCCCGGCAAGACAAAAGCTTTTGATAATCTCAATGGCTCTTTTCATCTTCTCGGGCATTTCGGAAAGCTCGTTGGCAGGAAATTGTCCCAATACATAGTCTATCTGTCTGCCTCTGCTAAAATCGCTTCCAATTCCGAACCGCAGACGGCAATATTCCTGGGTGCCTAACAATTCCTGAATGCTTTTAAGTCCGTTGTGACCCGCATCGCTTCCTTTAGGCTTTAGCCGCAAGGTGCCAAATGGCAAGGCCAGATCGTCTACCACAATCAGCAGGTTTTCTACCGGTATATTTTCCTTTTGCAGCCAGTAACGCACAGCGTTTCCGCTAAGGTTCATAAAGGTATTGGGTTTCAGCAGAATCAGTTCGCTGTTTTTAATCCTGAATTGAGCAGTGGCACCGTATCGGTTTTCTGTAAACGACACACCTGCTTCTTCGGCCAGTGCGTTTACTACCCTGAAACCTACATTATGCCGGGTACCCATATATTCGGACCCAATGTTTCCCAACCCAACTATTAAGTATTTCATTTATACAACTGTTTTTATAGTTAGGAACAAGGTGCGTACATGCTTCCTGTTCCCTTAATAAGAAAGGGAAGAATATCTCTTATTCAGAAACATCCTTCCCTTTGTATTATAAACCTTTTCCGAATTAGTTACCCTTAGCTGCGGCACCTCTTGCGGCGCGAGTCAGCTTAACAGCACATACAACGGCGTTTTTAGCATTCATAATTTCAAGACCTTCGAAATCAAGAGCTGCTACCTGCAAAGTCTTTCCTAATCCAAGGCTGTCGATGTTGATTGTAAGTTTTTCAGGAATCAAGTTGTAAAGAGCTTTTACTTTCAGCTTTCTCATTTCCAGACTTAATTTACCCCCTGCTTTAACACCTTCGGCAAAACCTTCAAGAGCAACAGGAACTTCCATTACGATTGGCTTGTTATCAAATACTTCAAGGAAGTCAATGTGCAACACAGCATCAGTTACCGGATGGAACTGCATGTCTTTGATGACTGCTTTTGTCTTTTTATCTCCGATTGTCAAATCAATAACAAAGATTTCTGGAGTGTAGATCAATTTACGAACAGCATCTTTTGTTACATTGAAATGGATTGTGCTTTCGCCACCATAAATAACAGCAGGAATCATGTCTTCTTTGCGAATAGCTTTTGCAGCTTTCTTTCCGATTTCTGTTCTCGGAGTTCCTTCTAATTGGAATGTCTTCATTTTAAAAATTGTTTTTTTGTGTTACTCAAAATTAGCTTGCTTCCTAATTTCCCATTACACGAGAGGTAAAAAGCGGTGCAAAGATACAAATTATAATTGATATACAATAGTATCTTTGCATTTGTCGCTTTATATGATAATACGATTTGCTTGAAAACCTGCTTTAAATGGTCTTTTCAATGTTCCATGTAAAGGCCCGCAGTCCCAAAGCTTCTGTTTCTTTGTCAATTGCACGCAACTGTTCAAGAAAGGAGTCCACCTTTTCGTCTTCGACCATTACCAGCAGAGCCGAGTTCAGCGTAGGCCAGGCATGACTTCCATAATGAGGTTCTCCTGTTTTGGATCCTCTGCCCTGAACCACATCCCAATAGGTAAACCCGCGCAGGTTATTGTGATCCATAATGCCTATTATCATTTCGTAATAAGCCTGATTAAATGATATAAATATAGATTTCATATTTCTTTCTTATTTTAATTGTTTCAGCTTATATTCTTTTTTAAGCTTACGGCGTCTTATTTTAACTCCGTTTGCTGCGAATACAGTATAAACCACAGGAACGATTACCAATGTAATAAGGGTGGATATGGACAATCCAAACGCAACAGTCATACCCATTGGTCTCCACATCTCGGCACCTTCGCCTGTACCTGTTGCCATAGGGATCATACCCAATACGGTGGTTAGCGTAGTCATAATAACCGGACGTAAACGCGATTTTCCCGCTGTAACAGCTGCTCCAATTATACTTTGTCCTCTTTCACGACATAAGATGGTATAGTCAATTAGCACAATACCGTTCTTAACAACAATACCCATCAACATAAGAACGCCGATTAATGCCATTACTCCAAGAGGAGTCCCCGTTGTTGCCAGACCGATAAATACGCCGGTGAAGGCAAAAGGAATGGAGAACATGATAACAAACGGATCGACCAGCGATTCGAACTGCGAGGCCATTACAATGAAAATAAGTATAACAATCAGTGCCATTAGCAATCCAAGGTCGGCAAATGTTTCTTGTTGATCTTCGTATGCACCACCAATTACAAGCGAAATGTCACCCGGAATAGTCATCTCTTTTATTTCAGCACGGGTTGATTCCACCAATTCACTTAATGCATAGCCTTTGCCCACATAGCCGGAAACGGTTACAATACGCTCGCGGTCTTTACGTTCAATGGTTGGAGGCGTCAAGCGTTCTACTACCTTTCCTAACTCGCGGATACGAATACCCTGTCCCTGGTTGTTGTACACCATTATATTCTCGATATCTTCGATGGATTCCCTGAACTCCGGAGCATACCTTACCCTGATATCATATTCTTCTCCTTCTTCGCGATAGTACGAAGCTGTTGTTCCGTTGATACGGTTACGAAGAAATTGCGAGGCTGTTGCCACATTCAATCCGTTAAGCGCCAGTTTTTCGCGGTCAAAATCAATTTGATATTCAGGAATGTAGTCTCCGCGGCTAACATTTACCTGGCTACATCCTTTGATAGTACGCATGCGGCGTGCAATTTCGTTGGCAACGGAATCGGACGAAGCAAAATCGTATCCGTATATTTCGACGTCTACCGTACTTTCGCCACCCATCAATCCATTGTTTCCTCCCGCCAAAACATTGAATGTTTTAAATTCACTGTATTTCTCTAAATCCACGCGCATCATATCACAAATCTCACCAAGTCTTCTTTCTCGATCAGCAACACTGGTCAGACCAATGTTGAAGCTCATTATATGAGATCCGTTATCGCTCATCGACGCCCATGCATTATCCGTATCTGCTTGTCCGCAGCTAAAGTTACACGTTACAATTTCAGGATATTTCTTGCGGAATTCTTCCGTGATCTTTAATCCGAGGTCTCTGGCAATTTCCTGACGTGTACCAATGGGTAGTTCAATATTAATACCGATACGACCATTATCCTGTGTAGGGAAAAACTCTGTTTTGATGACAGACGTTAAAAGCAGACTGGCTCCAAATAAACAAGCGGCACCAACGATAACCGTTTTTCTATGTCGAACAGCCCAGTTCAATAACCTGGCATATCCATTATCCAATGCGTCTAATGCTTTTTCTACAGGACTGTAAAGCAGAAGAAAGAGCTTTCCCTTTTTAGGTTTTGAATTCATCATCTGCGAAGCAAGCATCGGGGTGAGTGTCAAAGCGGCAAGGGTAGATAGTATCATGATAATACTTACAATCCAACCCAGCTGTTTGAAAAGTACACCCGTCATACCCGTTACCATTGTAAGTGGCAAGAATACTGCAAGAATAGTAAGCGTTGAGGCAATAACGGATAGTCCCACTTCATTTGTTCCATGAATGGCCGCCTGCTTGGGTGCGCTACCCCGCTCAATATGCGTCGTGATATTTTCGAGAACAACAATCGCATCATCCACCACCATACCAATGGCTATGGAGAGCGAACTTAGCGAGATAATATTTAACGAGTTTCCCGATGCCAGCAGGTAAATGAATGCACCAACAAGAGATATCGGGATGGTAAGCATGATAATAAATGTGGCCCGCCATCTTCCGAGGAATAAAAACACAACCAGCAATACAAGAATAAACGTATCCATAATAGTTTCGCTCAAACTGTCGATGGTGTTCCGGATATTCTTTGATGTATCAACAATAACGCCTAATTTAACGTCGGTTGGCAGCCCTTTCTGTATTTCAGGAAGCTTTTCCAATACAGCATTTGAGATAGCAACCGAGTTGGCTCCGGATTGTTTCTGAATGATAATCATCCCTCCTTTACCACCATTGTTGTAAACCTCCTGCGAGCGTTCGGCAATTGTATCTTCAATACGCGCAATATCGCGAAGGAATATGCTTTTGCCGTTGGAACTTCCGATAACCATGTTAAGGAGTTCTTTGGCGTCTTTAAATTCGCCCTGTACACGTAATGAATAGGTGTTTGAACCGATGTCGATGCTACCACCTGGTGTATTTAAGTTTTCTTGTCCTATTAACGCCGAGATACCTTCTATTGTAAGACCGTACGCTTCAAGTTTGAAAGGGTCGCAATATATTTGTATTTCCCGTTGAGGCGCTCCCGAAATAGAAACAGATCCAACACCTCCGATACGATTCAAAGGGTTTACAACCTTTTCATCCAGAATCTTATATAATGCGTTGGTGCTTTCTTCGGCTGTTACCTGCAACAACAAGATGGGTATATCATCCATACCAAATTTGAAAATGGTTGGATTCTCCACATTTTCCGGAAGGGCAGATTCCGCAAGGTCGAGCTTGTCTCTCACGTCGTTGGTGGCAACGTCGATATCTACTCCATATTCAAACTCGAGGGTGATTACCGAAATGTTTTCTTTTGATTGAGAGGTGAGGTGCTTCAAATCGCTCACACTGTTCAATACATTTTCAAGGGGACGGGTAACATTGGTCTCTATATCTGCCGCACTTGCTCCGGGATAAGCCGTCATTACCATAATGGTGGTTTCATCCATTTTTGGAAACAAGTCGATGGACAGTTTACTTAGGGAAAAGAGACCGAGTATTACTATAGCAACGAATACAAGTGCTGTAGAAATCGGTTTCTTTACCGCTGTTCCATATATACTCATAGTTGATTAATTTTCTTTTGTTTTATTTTACAATCTCTACTTCCATTCCGTTATTCAGACGGCTCTGACCTGTTACTACCACCTGAGCACCGTTTTCTACACCAGAGATTAGTTCGTATTTGTTTCCCATACGGCGACCAAGTTCTACTTTGTTGTAAGAAACTTTACCGTCTTTATATACGTAAATATAGCGATCGCCCGAACCTGACTGCTTAACAATTGATTGATCCGGAACTACTACATTGTTTTTTGCACCAAAGTTGATCGTTATACGTGAAAACATCCCCGGGCGAACGCGTTCGTCGTTGTTTGCAACCTTAATTTCAACTGGGAATGTGCGGGTTTGCGGGTCGATGGTTGGATAGATTAGACTGATCTTTCCTGTAAACACTTCGTTTCCGTATACATCAAGTTTTACATCAACGGGCATGCCTTTCTTTACCTGAGTATAGTAGGTTTCAGAAATGTTGACCAACAATTTAACGGGTCGGATTTCCTCTACGGTAAAAATCGGTGTACCCATAGAGAACATATCGCCGTTGTCGTAATTACGCGCCGTAACAATACCGCTGATCGGACTTAACAACTGAGTGTTCTCAGCCAGATTCTTAAAGTTGGTTTTAGCAACTTCGAGAGCCGTTTTTTGTCCGTCCCATTGCGATTTGGATGCTCCGCCTATTTTATAAAGTTCATCAAGACGTTTGAATTCTGCTTCTGTATTTTCAAGTTGAACCTTTGCCTGGATGAGAGTGGATTGATCCATCTGAGCCAGCTTCTGTCCTTTCTTAACCCGGTCGCCAATCTCAGCAAACATTCTGTCGATACGAAGGGCCATTTGAGGAGAAATCTTATTGGTAACATTTGCTTCCACTGTGGCTGTGAATTCACTGGTTTGCTCAACCTCCTGAGTTGTTACAGTTTCTACTCGTACCTGAACTTTCTCTGCTAGCGTTGTGGTTTCGTTCTTTTTTTCGCTGTTGCAAGACACGAACAAAATGGCAGCCAATGTTATGACTGGTATTCTGTTCAACATTTTACTTGTCTTCATTGTAATTATTGTTATGAATTTATTATATACTTTGTCTGTTAATTCTGGTCTCCCAACGTTTTCTCAAGATCAGATTTTGATACCATATAATCGTATATGGCCTGATTGAAGTTTAGTCTGGCCTGCGTTAACGCAAGTTCTGCATCATTCATCTCAAGCAATGTACCCGATCCGGTATCATAACGTTTCTGAGCTATTTCATATCCTTTCTTAGATTGGTCTACACCTTTCTGAGCCGCATTAAACTTCTTAATACATGTATTCATATTATCCATGTATTGTTTGAGCGCCAGCTGAAGATTTCTTTTTGTATCTTCACGCTGAAGATTCAGCTGTTCCAGACTAACCTCCGACTGTTTGATTTTATAATGTTTACTTCCTCCCGAAAAGATAGGAACAGATAGAGATAAACCCAAAACCGAGTAGGGGTTCCAGCGATAGTCTTTAAATTTAAAGTCGTTATTCATAGCCGACCACTGATACATTCCGGTCATCGATAACGTAGGAAGATATTCATACTTCTGCATCTTAATCGTTTCTTTAAGCTGACTGTTCTGGATATCTATTTGTTTTAAGTCTGTGTTATTTACCAAAGAGGTATCCGTTGAAAGATAATCTGCGTATAGTTCGGATTCGAAATCGAGCAGTTTTCCTTCGCAAGCAATGGCTAGATCAAGATCCATCCCTAATAGTGCTTTTAGTTGCCATTTAGCAAGTGTAAGCGAGTTTTCAGCCTGCAACATATTTGGAATGGCATTTTTTACGCTTACGTCGGCACGAATTAAATCATACTCTGCTACCAGACCCTGGTCAAATTTCTTCTTGATATCAAGATAGTTTTCCATCGCATTGTCGTAACTGCTTTTGAATACGATATAAGAATCATTGGCTAATAACACGCTGTAGAAACTCTTTTTGACCTGATTTACCATGGCTATTTTAGAAGAACGGGCCTTTTCTACAGCAAGTTCGACATCTATAGCCGAAATAGTAAGACTTTTCCAAAGGGTAGGAGCAACAAGAGGCATCGAAGCGTTAAAGCCGTAACTCCAGTTGTTGGATCGCCCTACTTCTATTCCTTTACTGATATCTACTGCCGCGGTTTCATCTGTTGGTTCTGTCTCCGAACCTCCTGCCATAGCTCCAAAACCATCCAGGTACATAACCTGTTTTTTCAACGTCCTGTTATAATCTGCAGAGAAGTTAATTTGCGGAAACAGTTGAGAATAAGATCCCTTTTTCGCGTACGTTTTCTTTTCAATCTCTTTATTGGCAACCTTCACTGTGGGATTCTCACTCAACGCAATCTCTAAAGCTTTACTTAAATCCAGTCGTAATGTATCTTGGGCGCAGACTTTCGTAATGGTCAAAGATGACAGTAATATCAAAGCTGCCAGCATCATTTTTTTACTTATCAATAATCTTTTCATTTGCAATTAATTTGATTATGTATTATTCTTTTTTTTATGGGGAATTTTAACTGTGGTTATTTAACGCATATTGTTCAACGATCTTTATACCTTTTTCTGTGCTTATGCCTCTGAGAAAGGTATATAAAACTGTATTGTAAATTTCAACAACAGAATGACATGAAAAACTTTTCGATGGCTCTAGCATGTTGATATACTTTTTTGCTATCAGCGCAACTATTTCAAAATTAATTTCTGGTACAAAAATGCCTTCATTTACTCCCCTTTTGAAATACTGCAAACAGGTAAATGAAAATTCATTTCTATATCGCTCCTGAATTTCCATAGCCCTTGGATATCGTTTTAAATCGCTATAGAATTTCTTGTTATAGCATTTGGGTTGTTTGATTATTTCACGATAGAAATATAAGATAGCATCAAGAATAGTTTCTGATTCCTTTTCAAATGCAGCTAACTGTATTTTAAACCGATCGTAATTAAAGATAATTCCCTGACATAACAACTCCTCTTTGTCGGAAAAGAATTCGTATATGGTTCTTTTTGAAATTCCCATTGTTTGGGCAATATCATCCATACTGACGCTCTTTATTCCATTTTGGGAAAAGAGATCGAACGCTTTCAACATTATTTGATCCTTTATCATATTATATTGGTCTTCGATGTAGTGTTTTTTCTCATTTGCAAATTTGGAATATATTTGGAAAACTCAAAAGGTTTATTCCGTTACATAATTAGTCTGAATCGAATATATTTATGTTTTATATCTTAATATTTAACTTTAAACAAGTTCCAAATTGGTGAAAATTGAAACAAAATAAATTGTGTTGTTGAAATATTGGCTAACTTTGCTCTATAATTTTCACCTGTTAAACGATGAATGAGCTTCCATTA
>JAGPJL010000206.1 GCA_018054455.1 Parabacteroides sp. | reverse complement strand
TTATACTTTTATTATAATCTTTTATCAGGTTGCCATTTTTATAGTAAAGGTATTCTGTTGCAAAGTTAGCTATATCCCATTTGTGTTGGTCATTCAGTCTATCAGTACTGTAAATCGGCAGGAAGCCGTATTTCTCACGTAGTTGGTCTATCTGGTATAGGATCTAAAAATGATAATATTCTCAGCGATAATAAGCCGCTTAGCATCTTTCTTCAGGCAAAAAACAAACCCTTGCTTAAGTAAAAGTGCCTATTTTTATCACCGCCCCAGTTGATCGGCCGTAAGTACCTGTAATTATTCCAATTCCACTTACCAGCAAGAAGCTTACTCAGTGGCTCTTAAACGTGAAGACAAATTCGGTGCTACTGCCAGTTTCCCGAGCTTTTGCTTCTTTCATTTTTCAAAAACATACACTTACAATACAGTCATCTTTTTCAGAGAAAATAACCTTAAGATAATGGTCTTCTTCCTTCCAATATTGAACAGCTTCGGCTAAAGTTTGTATGTATACCTAACGTAATTTCATCAAGTTTAGGTACTTCATTATGGAGCAATACAATGCCTTTTTGATTATCCAATTAAAGTCTCTAAGACAATCCGATAAAGCATCTTAAATCATTTGCAAATATCTAGCAAATAAGCTACAAATGTACTTTCAGGATTATAAAACAATGGTTTATTTATATATTTGAGACTTTTCATACGCTTATATCATTTATATTAATATTTCACAATAATCAGAAATAAGCCACATTTGCAATATCTTCTGTTTAGTTGCACTTCAAGAGTGGAATTTTATAGTGTTTTCTTATATTGCTAACATCTGATTTCTTATAGTTCGTTAGGTCATTCTTACAGAAATAATAAATAACTCCTTCAACGCCGTCATTGTGTACTCCACCTATAATGTTCGGCAGTTCGCTCCAACGACAATCAATGTGATTATATTTTTCTAAAATTGACATTATATCTTGTGTAATAAATAGAGTGGCATCGTTCCAGTAAAATAGCTTTCCTTCTTTCACAGTATAACGAGTGGGAAAAATATGATCATAAGTACCTACTTTATTTTTTGAATTTGGATATACGTCATCATCCGCCACAGCTATCGTAATATTGATATTCTCTTCATTTATATCCGTAATTGTCACAGTGAATATGCTATCTTTCTTACTCCATTTGGATGTATGTACAAAATCTGTTATTGCATTATTTATAGCATCATTCATATCCCCTTTCTGAATTAATGTATTCTGCCATTTGTTAACAGCGCAACTTCCTAATAGAAAGAAACACATTGATAAAAACATAATTTTGCTTATTTTCATATTAGTATTCTATGGGAGGATAACCTCGTGTTAAAATAATAAATTTTCTAATGCCATTATATTGTTGGCTTCGCTTATGTCCTATATTGCCTCTGCCGTCAGCTCTACCAAAACGTTGTAATTTATCACTATCAGAAAAAAATGAGAAAGGTGTGCGAAAATCAACGTGGGAAGTCACTTCATTTGGCATTGCCCCGCTACTTTGGGATCAAAAACAGAATAGGTTTTTTGGTCTGTATTCCACCGACTAGGTTTATCTTTGGAACTTTGATAACGCCCACTATAAACATTGCTAACTTCCGTTAATCCTTTTTTAGAATATTCAAATCCACCTATTTCTAAACCAACCATTTCAGAAAGTTCTATAACAAAATTTTCAACTCATGTAACAGTTGGTCCTTCCTCTCCCCCGACAGATATTACATTATCATTTCCTTTGAAATTAATCCCATCGCTTAAAATACCTTTTTCAATACCCTCCATTCGTGTCTTAGTCTGATACCATTTTGTGTTTTGCTCATACTCTCCTGTCTTTTTATTTCAGTGATATTCTTTAAGCGTCTGCGGCAAATTTAATACATTATATGAGATTTCGGTTACAATTTTATTACAATCTTTTATCTGGTTAGCATTTTTATCGTAAAAGTATTCTGCTGTAAGGTTGACATTGTTCTTAAAATCCATTAATTGAGAGAGAGCCACACCGGAACCTGTGTATTCTGTCTTCACCAACTGATTCCCCGCATAAGTATCATTATAGTAGAGCGTTTGACTAAAAAGAGGGGGAAGCAATGGACTTCATCCAGGAACGGATGTTATAGGCATACGAGCTGATTAGGGCAGATTGCTTATTCTTTTTGTTCGTTTTAAGACGTCCCAGTTCGTCGTAGGTATTTTTTGCCAGTGTCACTATACTGTCCGTATTGAGTTTATGTTTCACCGCTGTCAGTCTTCCTGCGTAATCGAAGTACATTACACTGCAAAGATAAGAGGGAGTGGAATTGCCTTCCAGCCTGGCTGTCAGGCTACCTGTCAAAAAGATTTTAGCACTTGTTGTATAACGGGTGTCGTAACCTGTTTCGGCATCGTATTTGAAGTTTGCATCCGTAGAAGCCGGTATACCGTTGGTGCCCATAAAAGCATAGTCATCATAGTAGCTGACGTTCAGCGCAGTGGGGCTTACAAGGGTAATACCCGATAAGAAACACCCTTTTTATCACGGTTGGCTTTCACCACAATGCCATTCAAAGGTAGGTGGCGGATAGAGCGTTCAGGATGTTTTTACAGGTGCCACTACTTATGGTCTTATCGAAAACCTGAGCATGACTTATGCCGGCAATCAATTGGTGAAGACAGAAGATACAGGTTCAGTGGGACTCTCTCAACTGATAGATTTTAAGTACAATACCAACCTTGCAACAGAATACCTTTACGATAAAAAATGGCAACCTGATAAAAGATTATAATAAAAGTATAACCGAAATTTCATATAATGTATTAAATTTGCCACAGACACTAAAGATTTCTTCTGCCACGCATACATATACGTATGCGGCCGACGGAG
>JAGPJL010000205.1 GCA_018054455.1 Parabacteroides sp. | reverse complement strand
TTAATTGAATGTGAATGAGTTAATATCCGAATATTTCTTCCTGACTTAACTGTTGAATCGGACCGTAAGTTGATAGCTTCTTCATATCCAATTCTTTTTCGTCCCCAAGTATGCAATAGATATAATTCCGTCCTTTAATCCATTTTTCCTGAAAAGCCTTTAAATCAGCTAAAGTCATAGTTTGAGCTTGTTCAAATAATTCTTTTCTATTGTCATGCTTCATCCCAAGATCAGTTGCCTGAATGTAAGTCCAAAGGACATCCGATTTGATTATTCTTTCAGTGCGCAGACGAGTAATCAGCGCGTCTTTAGCCAGATTAAATGCTTTTTCGGAAAGAGGCATATCGTTAATAATGGAATCGAAAGCCTTCAGTGCATCGTCCATTTTATCATTTTGAGTAGCTATGAACGTCCTGAAGATGTATGGATACTTAAGTTTTGAAGGCGTAATAAGATAAGCACCTGCCGAGTATGCCAATCCTCTTGCCTCACGCATTTCCTGGAAGACAATTGCATTCATACTTCCTGAAAAATATTCGTTGTACATCGACATTGCAGGGTTTATCGTCTCATCAAAAGATTCTCCCCGGTTAGATATCATCGACATATAGATCTGCTTAGCATCATATTTTGCCAGTAATACTTTTGGTTCGGTTATCATTTGTTGTTTGAATTCGATACCTTCGGGTATCGGTAGTAATGTGTCCGGAACCCGGTGAAGACGGTTTATTTCGGTAGTGAAGGTTTCCTGCGTCATAGGTCCGTAATACAAAATCCGATGCTGATAAGAAGTAATCGAATGAATTTTCTTGATTAATTCTTCAGGATTTAATTGCTTTAGCTCGGATGCCGAAGGGATGTTGACCTCGGGCGATTTACTGCCCCATATTCCATATTGCGTTAATTTATTGAAGTTCGTACTTTGGTTCAACTTGGCATCACCCCGGCTTTTTAATATATCTCCGGCTAAATTTGTGTAGGCTTCTTTATTAACTTGCGCATCAGCAAGAAGCTGTTCGAACAATTGCAAAGCTTTTGATGTATTTTCCCCCAGACCACTAAGTGTTACATATACTCTTTCGTTACTGCTAAATACATCGAACGAGCAGGCTAATTTATAAAACTCCGATTGAATTTGCTTAGGTGTCATTGTGGAAGTACCCAAATACTTCAAATACTGAAATGCCGTTCCCAGCAACTTATCATTGTTGTTTCCCATCTCGAATACATACTGAATATAAAAGAGATCATTGGTTATATTCTGCTTGTATAAAACAGGAACATCCGACTTTACTTTAAATTGAGCCAGATCTTTACTGAAATCAAGAAATACAGGTTCAATTGGAGCAACTTTCGCCGCTTTTATTTCTTCAAGGAAAGCACTGCTCGTATCCCTGTTCATAAAAATAGGCGTAATTGTAGGTTTGGCTATTTTTAACTCGTTAGGATCCTTTCCCTGACGTTTATAAATGACCGCATAGTTGTTGCCAAAATTCTTTTTTGCGAAATCAACCAGTTCATTTTTAGTAATTTTACTTGTGCGATCTAACTTACTGATCGCCGATTTCCAGTCGACGCCATTAATAAATGAATTAACAAACCAATCGGCTCTGCCGGCATTACTCTCCATACGGTAAATCTGATATAGTTTCAGGTTGTTAATTGAGGCTTCAATGAGCGACTCATCAAAATCACCTTTTTTAAGCTTTTCAATTTCGCCAAGCAGTAATTCTTTTGCCTGATCAAGAGTTTGTCCCTGTTTTGGGGTGCCCTGCATAATGAAAGAACAATAGTCGGCCATGGAGTAAGTACCGGCATTGGCTTTCAATATTTTCTGTTGCTGAATCAAATTTAAATCAATAAGTCCAGCCTGACCGTTACTCATTATTTGCCCAATTAAGTCAAGCATTCCGGTAGAATCTGCAGCAACTCCCGGAAAGCGCCATCCAAGAACCAGATTTTCAGCCTCCAGTCCTAAAACTTCAGCTTGTACAGGTTGGGTAATTTCTGCTTCTTTAGGAAGACTAACTGATGGTAAGGAATCATTCTTTTGTAATCCTCCAAAATGAGTATTGATAATGGCTATCATTTGGTCAGGATCAAAATCACCGGATAGACAGATGGCCATATTATTTGGTACATACCATGTTTTGTAATACTCCTTGATTGCCTTAATAGATGGATTCTTTAAATGTTCCTGAGTTCCCAAAACCGTTTGTGTTCCATAGGGATGGTTTGGGAAAAGGGCTGAAAGTAATTTCTCATAAACCTTTCGGGAGTCTCGGGTAAGCGACATGTTTTTTTCTTCGTATACAGTTTCTAGTTCTGTATGAAATCCTCTTATAACGTTGTTGGAAAAACGTTCTGCCTGAATTTTTGCCCAGTTCTCGATCTGGTTCGACGGAATGTCTTCGGTGTAGACAGTCATATCGAATCCTGTGTAGGCATTTGTTCCGTTTGCTCCGATTGCCGCCATTAGTTTATCGTATTCGTTCGGAATGGACAGTTTAGAGGCTTTGTACGATATGCTGTCTATTTGTTTGTACAAAGCCTTGCGTTCGGCATCGTCGGTGGTTCGTCTGTAAATTTCGAAAAGGCGTTCTATTTCATCGAGCAGGGGCTTTTCTTGTTCGAAATTTTGAGTACCGAATTTCTGAGTACCTTTAAACATTAAATGTTCAAAGTAATGGGCAAGACCAGTGTTTGACGACGGATCGTTCTTTCCTCCTACACGTACGGCAATGTAGGTTTGGATCCGGGGAGTTTCTTTGTTAACCGACATGTAGACTTTTAGTCCATTGTCTAAAGTGTAGATTCGGGTTTTGAGCGGATCATTGGGAACAGTTTCATACGGGAGCGTAGATTTACTACACGCACTAATTAAAAAAATGAGAATGGAAAGCTGAATTAGTTGAATGATTCTTTTCATAAGGTTGTGATATAGATGATTTTACAAACATAGT
>JAGPJL010000204.1 GCA_018054455.1 Parabacteroides sp. | reverse complement strand
AAGATTATAATAAAAGTATAACCGAAATCTCATATAATGTATTAAATTTGCCGCAGACGCTTAAGATTTCTTCTGCCACGAATACATACACGTATGCAGCCGACGGACGGAAATTGAAAACGGTGCTCGGTGGCAGTATTGTTCAGAGTAATCATTATTATCCGTTCGGGATGTCTTTTGCTGAGGGTTCCACAACCAGCCAGCAACCTTACAAGTACAACGGTAAGGAACTGGATACCGAAAGAGGACTTAATCTTTATGATTATTCTGCCCGATACATGGATCCTGCATTGGGGAGGTTTAGTACGGTGGATCCGCATGCAGAAAAATATTATTCTTGGTCTCCATACGCATACTGCTATAATAATCCTTTGAAATTTATTGACCCAGATGGAAAAGATGGGGTTTTTATAGCCTTTCCTGATTATAAAATATCAACACCATTAGGTAAAGTTGGGGGGTTAGGGCACGCTGGAGTTCTACTTATTGATAACAAAACTGGCTATACTAAGTATTATGAATATGGGCGATATGATTCTGAAAATAAAGGCGAAGTTCGGACAAAATCAGTTTCAAACGTATTAATAGGAAAGGACGGCAAGCCAACAGAGGAATCTTTGAACAAAGTTTTAGGACAAATTTCAGATAAGGCAGGACAAAAAGGCAAAATAGAAGGGGCTTATGTAAAGAGTGACAAATTTGATAAAATGAAAGATTATGCAGACTCAAAAATGACAGAAAACAAAGACCCTGACAGAAAAGAATATACATTAACAGGGAATAATTGTGGGACATTTGCAGCTGATGTATTGAAGCAAGACCCTGATGTTAAAGATAAAGCTCCAATAACTATTATCGCGCGCCCCAACGGTATGGTAAAAGACTGGCAAAGCAATTTTGAGAAGATTACATATGATCCAGATAAAAAAAAGGAAAACAAATAAGAGTGATTATGGCAGATAAAAGTATTTCTTTGGTTGAAGTATTCTTATTAGGATTATATCTAGGATCAATAGTATATATAATAGGGCTACTAGTTTTTATCTTTCTTATTTATAAGAAAAAAATAAGTATATATAAATTATTTACGCTAAGCTGTATTCAGTTATTTTTATCTATAGCATTATCCATCTTTATGTGGAAATTTTGGTTTTTAGATACTGATATTATGCTTGGATTTATATTTTTGCCTGGGTTATGTGCAGAAAGCATATCAATATTAATATTATACTTTACCATTTCTAAGTATAATTAGGATTACATTAGTGTCCACTAAAAAAGTGCCATAGTTCTTTGAAACATTTGATAATTAGCTAGTTGTCGCAAGAAATTGAGTCAACGGACTTGAACTTGTACCTTTGCAGGTTAAATAGTACTGCATATGTTTCAAGACAAATATGTTTTTGCCCAGTTGACCACATTTTTGGATAGAAATCACTTTAACTACCTTGTGCGTAAATATGGTGGTGACAAGTATGTGAAGCACTTTACTTGTTGGAATCAACTCCTAGCTTTAATGTTTGGCCAGTTGTCAAACCGAGAGAGTTTGTGCGACCTTATCGTTGCATTAGAAGCGCATCAAGGTAAAATCGATCACTTAGGTCTTGGTAAGCATATAACCAGAAGTAATTTGGCAAAAACTAACCAAAATCGTGATTACCGCATTTTTGAGGCATATGCCTATTATATGGTCAAATAAGCAGGAAGCAAGCGTAAAACAGACATATTCAAACTTGGTGGAAATGTGTACGCCTTTGACTCTACAACCATTGACCTTTGTTTGAGTATTTTCTGGTGGGCTAAGTTCCGAAGCGTAAAAGAGGTATTAAAGTGCATACATTATATGATATAGAAACACATATTCCGACCTTCTTTCATATAACAACAGCAGCAGTACATGACAGTAAGATTATGGATGAAATCCCTTACGAAACAGGTGCTTATTATATATTTGACAGAGAAATGTATTGTCTGATGCTATTGGAGAACTGACTGTATATAACAGTTCTAAAGCCTATCCGGATCTGATACGCAAAGTTTGCTACTGGGATAAAGAACAGAAACGTCGAGTTACATTTCTTACTAATGCGATGGAGCTATCACCTTTGCAAGTCGCAGAATTATACAAAAACAGATGGCAGGTTGAGTTATTCTTTAAATGGTTCAAACAGCATCTCAAGATTAAGAAGTTCTGGGGAGACACAGAAAATGCGGTCAGAATACAGATATACTCAGCAATCATAGCCTATTGTCTTGTGGCAATTGTCTAATATGACTTAAAGCTCTACAGGTCTACATACGAAGTCCTTCAAATCCTTGGCATATCGCTTACAGATAAAGCTCTTTTGTCGGATCTCTTCAACAAAGCTAATTTCAAAAATGACAAAGAACGAAGCGGTTTTAGTGAACACTTATGATGCATTTTTATTAAAGAGATCTTTAATTTTTTGGAGTTGCGCATCCCGCAGGTCATGGCTATCAGATTGGCAATGTCTTGTTTTATTTGGCTATTCCTACCTCTTAATTTCCACGACTTTTTAAACAGCTCCCTGACGTAACCTGCAGTTACTGAAATGGTTTTTCAACGATCTCACCAGTTTCATGGCTGTTGTGGTGCTACACCTGAAGCCTGAATGTTTGCGCTGAATGCGTTCCAACATTTCACTGCAGGTGAGTTCTTCAAACAATTCCGCATGAGTTGACATGTGAAACTAGCTATTTCAATCCAGTAATAACGGTTCTTTTATGATGATGTTACTGTACTTGTAAACTCCATGCGGTGAAACATAAACTCAATACGGACAGTATAGTAACACTGGCAGAAAATACCTACGACGAACTGGGACGTCTTAAAACGAATAAAAAGAATAAGCAATCTGCTATGATCTGGAGCGTTTCGGGAGAGAACAAAACAAGATAATTCCTTTACGATAAAAATGGCAACCTGATAAAAGATTATAATAAAAG
>JAGPJL010000019.1:3335-31697 GCA_018054455.1 Parabacteroides sp. | reverse complement strand
TTTAACCTTTCGTAATTAAACACAAGCTCAAATTATTTATTCCCTAAGTAAACGAAGCTAATTCCTAACGGAAAACCGTAATATATACCTATTGATTGTAAGCCTCTCATTTCTGGTGTTTTGTAGACTTTTTTCAGATTTAATAAATGGCTTATCAAAAATGCATGTATAATCTTGATTGGATAAGCATTTGAAACTGTTTGCTTGCACCTAAAGTGACGAAGAACCTTGGGATCAAACCATCCATATAGTAGCATCCATCGCCAGGACGTTCGGATTGGAATAAAAGAAAGAAGAACAAGACTGAATGTTTAAAGACGGATTAATCCGACAAAACAGATCCTCCGGCAGGCTTCCTTATCGGTGGTAGGTGGCAGATGAAAATCATCTGTCACCAGATATCCCTCACCCTCAAAAGCCTTTTCAATAAAGGGTTTTCACCCAATTGGTGACAGATGAGAGATAACTATTGAAAATTTAATTTCCAGAGAGTATATTCTCTCTGAATCAGACTGACAAAAAAGGTATATATCTTTGAAATTTCATTTATATAATTTTGAATTTCAAAAGATATATCTTTGACAAGTTAAAGATATAAGGAAAAACAAGAAGCCTGTTCAATGTTAGAAACAAACGAATTTACAGCGAATGTTGTTGCTATACATTACGTTTAGGGATTGCCGATTAAATACCGTAATAAGTCCAATAGTTACCGGATATCAAAAACAATGGTAGATCAGCAAAAAACTACATCAAAAAAGCTACTTCGTAACTTTACATTTACCCGAAACGGAAGCAATATCCAATCGGATCACACAAGTTCTTTGAAATGATTTTTCGGCATACTTCATTCCTACAGCTTTGTCGTCAGGGCTATATTTATCCAAAATTAGTTCCAGTGCATGCAACTTCTCGCTGTCAGACAAATCTAAAGCTACCGTACCATTCACCAAAACACTCTCGTAAGCAGTAGTAAACTGATCCGGAATCACCCTCGTCTTGCCAATCACACAAAACGACACCCTGTTATTTGCGGCAAGCGCCTTTAGCTTCTCACCCTCCGGAGCACAATGAAAATAAATCACCTCACCGTCAAAAGCAAAACTCAAAGGAATACCATATCCCCCACTCTGTTCAGACACCATCGACAACACACCAAACTCACCTACACGCAACAGCGCCACCGCCTCCACTTCAGAAAGAAGCCGGTCTTGTCTCCTCACGGAATCATTGTTATAATTCATACTCTTCAATTCTTCGTTACAGTTTTATTACGAAGCACAAATATACGGATTCATTGGAAATATTCTCAGGTATGTGAATAAGTCTGACCTGTTTCTTATTCTCCATAATATACGTTTATTTACTAACATAAAACACTCATTGTTACCCAACCGCCATCTTCTCTGTCTTAGTTATCAGATAGGGGGGGATGGGGTTCTTTAGTTGCCAGGTGATGTTCATGGGTTTGTCGCCGGATGACTTTTGGTAGTCTACCAGTCCTAAGCAGTAGTAGGGAGAGGTTAGACCGAAGCCGTCTTTTTTGTCTTCGCGGACGAAAAGGATTATTTTACGATTAGTTCCCTTTTGGTTTACGTAACGTGCGCCTTTATTATCGTGGGATGCACTGTTTTGCGATTGCCAATGGAATAGTATTTCGCTGATGGCATAATCGTTGTATTGGGTAGTGGGTGAAAAATCTTCGTCTGATTTATTCAGGGTTACCCATAAGATTTCTGTATTTAGGTTTTCGAGATTCATAATACCGGCTTGTGGAATAGAACCCATTGCTGTGGCTGTGCGTTTGCCGAATATAACCAATAGTTGCTCGCGCGTATAGCATCCATGAAGTTCTAGTATAGTTGGGTAGCCCAATTGAAGGGGT
Organism: Parabacteroides sp.; assembly: GCA_018054455.1. Taxonomy (GTDB): domain Bacteria; phylum Bacteroidota; class Bacteroidia; order Bacteroidales; family Tannerellaceae; genus Macellibacteroides. Next base: position 29,812 of record JAGPJL010000019.1, on the reverse strand, counting down.
TTGGTTATGTGGTTGATTTTGTCTTCTAGATAATCTGTTATCTCCGTCAATTCTTGTACAAAATGAGGATAGTCCGCAAGCTTCCCAATAGCTTCATATATACCGTTGTATCCGAGTGCATGGATATTTTTTTGAAACAGATCATAGTAAAACATCAAGGCAAAGGTTTCGGAAATGGCTGTTTTGTTTGTTACCTTAAAGTTGGCTGCTATCAGTTGTTTTATGAACAATAGGTAATCGATGGTATTGATATGAATCAATCTGCTCATTCCTTTTTCCAGTATCTCGGTAAGTGCATCTTCGGGATAATCAATATTATTAGCCAACTTCTTTAACTTGGTCCAACATTTCACCGTATTATTGGAATAAATAATGCGGATGTCTTGTTCGAAATGATGTAGAAAGTTACTCAACGTTAGTTCTTTGTTGGTGTTTACGTTAAAAAGTTGTACCTCATTTCGCAATCGGTTGGCATTGAAAATCGCAGCTTTGATATTCTCGAGAATATATTCCTTTGCCAGTTTTTCCATTCGGATGGAGCATCCTCTAGGTAATAAGGTAAATCCCTTTTCTATTTCATCTTTAACAGAACGCTCGGTTTTACCCAACAGAGCTCTGAATCGGGAAGCAAAGTTATAGTTTGCATGAGCTTGCGATACAAAATCGATTACGGTAAGCACTTCTTTTTGAGCATCGATACGTAAACCGCGACCTAATTGTTGTAAAAATACGGTTAGACTCTCGGTAGGACGCAGGAAAAGTACAGTATCAACCTCGGGTATATCAACACCTTCATTATATAGATCTACTACGCAGAGGTAGTTTATCTCGCCTTTCTTCAGGGCCTTCAATACTCTCTTTCGCTTATCAGTGGAATCGGAAGATGTTATGTATTCTGCCCTAAAGCCTGCCATACAAAGACCTTCTTTCATGTATATGGCATGCTCAATTTTAGAACAGAAGCACAAGGCTTTGCAGTTGTGTTCGTCGACTATGTATTTCTGAATCGACTTTATTATTAAACTCATGCGACTTTCATCGCACAGTTTATCTGTCAGTTGATTGATATCGTATTTGCCTCCTGGACAACTAATATCGCTTAAGTCGATGGTGTTGTCTGTTATGCAAAAGTATTGAAAGGGACATAACAGCAATAGGTTGAGTGCTTCGGGTAAACGAATCTCGGCAGCTATTCGATTAGAAAAGTCGGGTAATATGCTGCCTCCATCCATACGTTCGGGGGTGGCAGTAAGTCCTAACCATATTTGCGGAGTAAATAGATCAAAAAGTTCCCGGTAGCTCGTTGCTGTACTATGGTGTGCCTCATCAATCACAATATAGTCGTAGAAGTTGGTCGGTAAATTTTCTTTGAAATAGTTTTTCTGCGAATTGAATGTTTGCACAGAAATAAACAAATGATTTAAATTCCCTTCCACTGAGGGGGCATGATTTCCCACCCAAAGCTCTCCGAAATTGGCATCTTCCATGACAGATTTAAAAGTTTGGCTTGCTTGTTTTAGGATCTCTTCGCGGTGAGCAACAAACAATAGGTTGTATTTAGTAGGGTGCTTTTCGCTCAATCGTTTATAGTCGAACGCTGCAATAGCTGTTTTGCCTGTTCCGGTAGCTGCCACAATTAAGTTACGGTTGCTGTGGTGTATTTCTCGTGCAACGTTTAATTCGGACAATATCCTTTTTTGATGAGGCTGGATGTTGAATTTAGGGCCTATAACGTTAAGAACTTCTCCCTTTTTCTTTTGTCTTTCGTAGGCTATGGATTCTTTAAACTTCTGTATTCCTCCTATCTTGATATCTTCGAAGTCAGGATTATTCCAATAGGTTTCGAAAGTAGCAAGAGCTTTTTGAATAATGTGATGGTTTTCTTGATTGGTTACACGAATGTTCCATTCAAGACCTTTTGTCAAGGCCGATTTGGAAATATTGGACGAACCTATATAAGCTGTACTAAAGCCTGAATTTCGTTCAAAGATATAGGATTTAGCATGTAGACGCTCTATACTCGTATTGTATGATATACGTATATCTGTATTGGGAAGGCTGCTTAGTAATTCTATTGCTTTAGGTTCGCTGGCTGCCATATAGGTTGTTGTAATAACACTAAGATGAGCTCCGGGTTTGGAGGTAAACTTACGCAATGCTTCTTCGAAAATGATTATGCCAGAGTAACGAATAAAAGATACGATCCAGGATATTCGATCGGCTGTTTGAATATCTCTTTCTATCTCGTTATCGATGGAGATATCGGAGTTACTTCCTGTAAATAGGTTGCTTACATTGTATCCGGAAAGTGGACGTAACGATGTTTGTAGGCTTAGGACTTGCGCATCGGTAAATCCAACACGATTAATAATGCCTGTTAAGAGTTGATCTTGTTGGGTAAGGTAGTCGTCGTCTAAATCCCACTTCCACTCTTTCTCAATGAAATTAAATAGCATATTTACAAAATCAATCTGTTCCTTCAAGCTATCGAAGTATTCATCGTCCGACAGAATCCTATTTAGGATCTTTGATAAATAATTTGATAACAATTTGGGCGATTCAGCTAAATCGATAGCCCCTTTTCCTATCTTATATGTCGCAGGATCCAGCTTGCTTAGCTTTTCTTGTAGTGCTTTATATATAAGTGTTTCGTAAACTCCTGGGTTCAATTCCATACTATTACTTCTTGTAGCAAAGATAGTTAATTATATATACAATTGATTTAATTATCACTAATTGTGATAATTAAATTATTAATACATCTGGGAAAGGTTTATCCGCAGATAAAGAATACCGACTCCAAATTCGAGAATTCTAATTCTAACAATATGCTGCTGACTTTCATTGCTGAAGATGCCGGTGGCAAAGTGAGTACCGACAAACGGGTCGTTAATGGTTTAGTCAAAAACTATCAACGACCTTTTATTGTTATTAATGGTAAGAGCTTACTATTCCTTTAAGCAAACAAAAAAATCAATCAAATGAAGTATCTATTTTTATTCGCAGGTCTTATGTTATGCGCAACATTCGCAAGTGCTCAGGGTCCTCTTTCCAAGGGAGATACACAATTAAATTTAGGTGTTGGTTTCTCTAATCACGGGGTGCCTGTATATATTGGGTTGGATCACGCCATTAGCCGTGATGTTACGCTGGGTGGTGAATTATCGTATCGAGGATATAATGAAGGTTGGTCGAACGACGATTATCATCATAATATCTGGGGTATCTCGGGTAATGCCAACTATCATTTCAACCACGTGTTGAATATCCCCAGAGACTGGGATTTTTATGCCGGTTTAAATGTAGGTTTCGTTTCGTGGAGTTCTCCCAAGGGTTATGGTGGAAGCTATAATTCGGGGTTAGGTCTTGGCGCACAGGTGGGTGGCCGTTACTACTTTAACAGAAATGTAGGTATTAATCTTGAATTTGGTGGTGGTAACGAGTTTTCGGGCGGTAAAATTGGCCTTACTTTTATATTGTAAAGATCTCCAATTCGGCTTTATTTTCTAACCTTGCTACAGAAACTTTCTTTGGCTTAAGGTTGTTTAAATTATATATAAATAACTTAAACATATTAATTATGGGACTAAAACTAATTAAAAATTTTCGTTGGTTTGCTTTTGCCGTTAGTATGTCTGCCTTTCTGTTTTGTGCAGACCAGGTTAATGCTCAAACTATTCAGCAAGATGACATGCACGTTCTGAGAGCAAGAAGCGAAACGGATAAATTTAAGAGTGAGTTAAAGCTCTCTGATAAACAATATCAGCAGGCTTACGACATCAACCTAAAGTATGCAAAGGATCAGAACAATATCAGGAATCTGGGTAAAAGCAGAAAGGCTACTAACAAAGCTTTAAAAGCGTCTGAAAAGAAAAAAACGCAGGAATTAAAAATGGTGCTCGACGAAAATCAGTTTAAAGAATACAACAAGGGTGTTAAAGCCGAAGAGGAAAGAAATCAAATTGCCGAAGATGCCATTGTGGCTAAAGAAAAAGCTGCTAAAGCTGATATAAAGGCCAAAAAGGCTAAAGAGAAAGCCGAAAAGGCAAAAGAAAAAGCAGAGAAAGCTAGAGAGAAAGCCGAAAAAGCGGCAAAGAAAGCCGACGATGTTAAACGTAACAATTAGCAAAGTCATTTTTTTTACAAGACTTAATACAAAGGCCGGTTCCTGATAGGATCCGGCCTTTGCTGTTAATTCCACTAAACATAAACTATCTTTTACAGAGCCGCATGCAGTGGGCAATCTATTTTGATTGGCTCTCCTTTACGGTAAGATTCCAACAGCTCGACCGATCGTTGGGCCAACATTCGGCGGACACGGCGGCGCTCCCCTTTGACCCGGGCAATCGGCATCTGGTCGTAAGCCGTAGTTTGATGGCGCATCCAGGCGATAACTGCCCTCGAGGCTCGCTCCTCAATTGAAATTGTTGCTGTTCGCGCAACGGTTCCACTCCCTACCGGGGTTGCATGGAGGCTTACTAATTTGGCCATCTTTGCTCCCATATCCTTGTAGATGGGGTGAAAATTAAGAAAACGCTCCACCTGATTGCAGAAATCATCTACGTATTCCGTCTGAATCTTTTCACGGCGACGCTTAGCCGCCTCAACTTTTTTCTGATACAATTCGGTCTGTCGAGTAGACTGCATCTGTAGTACTGCCAGCTCTATAGTATTTTTCGGAGCCCAAAGGCCTTTCGAAATGATTCGTCGGCCCATTTTTACCTGAACCCGCCAAAAGACTCCCGCCGAGCTGACTTTCCGTGTAACTCCGGCATCTCCTGCAGGAAGGAAAGCCCAACCTTCCGGAGGTGTAACCGGGTGTCCATTCTCGTCCAGCAAACGGCCGTTGGCAGCAAGTGTTACAATACGTGATTGTTCGTCCATTTAAAATAATTTGCTATTTTAGTAACTCATACCAAACTGCCAAAGAGGAATAATATTTCCGTATCCAAATTCGATATCATCTTTTACAATAAAACTCTTCTCAAGACCTTGAATCTGTTTTTGCTTCTTATTTTTTCCTCCAACTTCAAATGTCATATCATCAATCAAAAAGTCTGAAACAGGAGATGCAATCACGTCCGAATTTACCCTTGTCTGGTTTATAAAAAAGGTTTCCCTCACATTACCGACATTTGAGCTTTCTTGAACCAGATTGTAGATTAAGTTCGTATTATCCAAATAGATTTTATTCACCTTTCCTAGTCCACGGATACCTCCGGTCGCATCACGCAATTGCATTATTAATCCAGCCTCTTCAATATAAAGGCAGTAGTCTGCAATATTATTTCGGCTGGCACTAAGCATAGTTGCTATACTTGTAATATTGGGTTTGAATGGAACACTCTTTGATATAATAGCCAGCAATTGCTTCAACTTTCGTCCTGTAGAGACATTCATGTCTGCATATTGGGGGATATCTGTTTCAAGAGTAAGATTAATAATCTGTCCCAGACGTATATCATAATCTTCTTCCAAAGCAAACGGATAATACCCTTTCTTTAGATAGTCCTCGAATAAAGGCAGCGGATGATCAACACCTTCTATCTTTACTTTATGTGATAGGATATCTTGCAGAGAAAAAACCTCAGAAGAGATATGATGGAACATCTGCAAATATTCCCGAAAGGACAATCCCTGCATTTGATACATCACAGCACGTCTGCTAAGATCGGATGACCCTTTATTTATATCCAAAACCGAGGAACCTGTAAATACGACTTTCAGTTCCGAGTAGTAATCATAAATCAACTTCAGCTCCTTAGACCAGTCTTTGTATTTATGAATTTCATCAATAAACAAATACTTGCCTCCCATCTTAACAAATGCATCGGCTAAGTCTAGCAACTTATGATCCGCAAAATAGAAATCTTCGGTAGTGACATACAATGACTCATTATGATTCAACTCTGACTTGATGTATTGAAGAACCAAAGTCGTCTTTCCCACACCTCTTGGTCCAGTCAGACCAATCAGCCTACTATTCCAGTTTATTCTGGAATACATATATCGTTTAAAATCGATACGTGTATCTCTAAGCAGTTTATGAAAATGGTGGAATAATTTATCCATAATACAATTATTTAAGATACAAATATAAACAATTATGCACTACCATAGTGCATAATTAGCCATAAATTGCACCCTCTGAGTGCAATTTTCATATTTTCAAGAGTAACTACTACAAAATCACCTTTTAAAGCTGCATCATTTTTACGCAAAAGAATTATTCATTTTAAATTATGCAAATCGTATAATATTATCATTATTTATAACGTATCAGAAAAAGTTACAAAAATATAGTATATTTGAATTGTGGATTAAGAAACAGTACTTTAAATCTGATAGAATGAAAAGCACTCCTATTCTTGAAATTGATGGTCGTTTTTTATATTACGCCTTTATTGCCGGAGGAAATAAAATTCTGGAAAATCAGGCTGAAATAAACAGAATAAATATATTTCCGGTAAAAGATAATGATACCGGAACGAATCTGGCATCGACCATTCGTTCTGTGATGGATAGCATAAAGCCCGATAAATCATATAAAAATACAGTGACTAATATTGCAGAAGCGGCATTGATAGGTGCACGCGGTAATTCTGGTGTTATCTTCGCTCAGTTTTTGTTTGGAATAAGCAAAGAAACACTGGACAAAAAGAATGTTACTGTCCCTGAGTTTGCCGCAAGCATTAAAAAGTCTATTCCATATATTTATGGTGCCATGGCAAATCCCGTGGAAGGAACCATGCTGACGGTAATAAAGGAGTGGTCCGACTATCTTTTCAGTAAACAGTATATTATTCAGGATTTTAAAACAATTATAGTTGGCTCTTTGGAAGTGCTTCACCAGTCGCTTGTCGAAACGACATCAAAACTCAGGATTTTAGAGCAACACAAGCTGGTTGATGCAGGGGCCAAAGGTTTTGTTCTATTTATCGAAGGCATTATTGATTTTATCAAGAACCACAGTATCCGCAATTTTGCAGTTCCATCTAGCAAGAGTATATCTTTGATACATTCCGAAGATGTTGTTAGCGAATCAATCAACTATAGATTTTGTACGGAGGCTATCCTCAGGGATATATCAATCAGCAAATCGGATCTGCAAACGTTGCTTAGTGAAAATGGCGATTCTGTTGTGGTTGCAGGATCTGACAGCATTTGCCACATCCATGTGCACACTGATAATCCGGCTGCCTTGTTCCACAAACTAAAAGATTATGGAACAATCTCTTTCCAAAAGGTGGATGATATAGTTCGTCAGAACGAGTCTGCAACGCACAGAAAGTGGAACATTGCATTGGTTACAGATTCTACATGCGATTTGAGTGACGAACTTATTGACTATTATCAGATTAATGTGGTTCCGCTAACTATTAATTTTGGAAACAATTATTACCTGGACAAAGTAACAATACAGCCCGATCAGTTTTATGACTTGCTGGAAAGCTGTAGTGATTTTCCTAAAACTTCGCAAATCAACGAAAAAACATTTACCAATTTGTATTCTCAACTGGCCTCGCACTATGATGCTATCATAGCTGTACATTTAACACAACATTTCAGCGGGACGTATCTGAATAGCCTGAAAGCTGCCGAACGAATATCGAGGGAGTTTGGTAAAACGGTTTGCGTAATCGATTCGAAAAACCTTTCAGGAGCATTAGGCTTGTTGGTATTAAAGGTGGCACAGGCCATAGAAGAAGGCATGCCATTGCAGGATATAGTAAAGGCAGCAGACGTCTGGATCAGAAATGCTAAAATATTCGTCAGCGTAAAAGACCTTAAATATATGATTAAGGGAGGAAGAGTCTCTCAGAAGAAAGGCTTTTTTGCTCGCATCCTTGGCATTAATCCGATTGTTTCAATGGATAGCGAAGGTAAGGCAATGTTATTTGGAAAGACATTGGGGCAGACTGCTAATATAAATAAAGTAATAAAAAGTATCCGTAAGCTAACCAGACAGCAACGCGTATGGAACTATATTGTTTTGCATGCACATAATAAACCGGGAGCTGACATTTATATAAATAAAATGGTGAGTCTTACTGGCAAACAGCCGGTTTCGGTCGTCGACATATCGCCTGTTATTGGGATGAATGCCGGCGTTGGTGCTATAGCAGTTTCCTTGTTATTAGAATAGCATCTGTAATCTCTAAATATAATAATATGATTCAACTCTATTTTAAATCGCTAGTTTTAATTATGAGCATGATGACTGTTTTATGGATAGTTAGCGTCTTTATTAAGAATGTGAGCATTGTTGATTTATTCTGGGGGATTGGCTTTGTGCTGACTAATGCTTTTTACTTTTTAGCTACAAAGACCTATTACCCCGTTCAGATTATCCTTTTTATAATGGTGACTGTCTGGGGAGTAAGACTATCCGTTTATCTGGCCTGGAGAAACATTGGCAAGGGAGAAGATTTTCGCTATCAGGAATTCAGAAGAAAGTATGGCAGAAACTATACCTGGATTAGTTTCTTTCAAACTTTTATGCTTCAGGGAATACTTATGTGGATCATTTCTGTAACATTGCTGGGTGCAAATGTGTATGCTGGTTCACGGGGAATCAAATTTCTTGATTATATGGGAATAACAGTATGGATAATCGGACTTGTTTTTGAAGCGGGAGGTGATTACCAGCTGGCGAGGTTTAAAATGAATAAAGCAAATAAGGGGAAAGTACTTAACTCAGGTTTATGGCGTTATACCCGCCACCCAAACTATTTTGGGGATTCGGCTGTTTGGTGGGGATACGGCTTGCTTTGTTTGTCGACCGGCAGTTATCCGATGGTGCTTGGGTCTTTACTTATGACTTTGCTCATTATTAAAGTTTCGGGAGTGGCATTGCTTGAAAAAACCATCAAAGAAAGAAAGCCCGAATATGAAGAATATATTCGTAAAACAAGTTCATTTATTCCTTGGTTTCCCAAAAAGTAAATGCGGTTAGTAATGTAGTAATATTGAAAAAGGTTGAAATAATATGCTGACTGAAGTTGTATTTATTTTGATGGCATACTTGCTGGGAGCAGTTCCATTTGGTTATCTATTTACCAAATGGTTTACCGGTAAAAATATACTGGAGCTGGGAAGTAAGAGTATCGGATCGACCAATGTGGGGAGGATAGCAGGTAAAAAGATTGCCACTTTTACTCAAATCTGTGATATGTTAAAAGGTCTTCTGCCTGTTAGCGCTATCCTTTTGCTGCAAAAAAACAATATAACCTCTTTCGCAGATTACTTTATTTACCTTATTGCATTGGCATCTATTATGGGACATAACTTTTCTATTTTCCTGAAATTCAAAGGAGGAAAAGGGGTAAATACCACCCTGGGGGCTTCCATATTACTGACCCCCTTACAGGTATTGGTATCAGTACTCATTTTTTTCATTGTAAAATGGCAAACCAACTATGTCTCCTTAGGCTCTATTTGTTTAGGAATATCATTACCGCTTACCGGACTGTTGTTCCCCGTATCTTCTTTCTGTTTTTACTATTTACTCGCAGTTTCTCTTCTGATCATAATAATGCACTCTCCCAACATCGGAAGATTGATTAAGGGTAAAGAAAACCGCTCAGAATAAATGCCATTCACAATACGTATCTACTTGCCAATACAGAATTTTGCGAAGATATTGCCAAGTATCTCATCGTTGCTGATTTGTCCGGTTATTTCGCCCAGGTAATGCATGCATTCGCGGATATCCTGTGCCAGGAAATCGCTGCTGATATTGTTTTGCATTCCATCGATGACGCGTTGAATGGCAGCCAGCGCGCGGGTTAAGGCCTCGTAATGACGGATGTTTGTTACGATGATGTCGTTCTGTCCCACTTCGGGCAGGTTAGCGGCTGCAATAAGTTGTGTCTGCAGGCGGTCGGTATTATTTTTATACTTGGCCGAAATTACTATTTTATCTGCTTGTACTTGCTTCAGCAGGTTTTGCTTGGCCTCCAGCTCCAGGGGAGTAAGCAAGTCGGCTTTGTTAAATACCAGAATGGGTTGCTTTCCTTCGAGTTTGGGTACGATAACGTGCGCCAGGGTTTCGATAAGGGCATCCGGACTGGTGAGATCGATCACCCACAGTACAATACTGGCTTGCTCAAGCTTTTGGTAGGTGCGTTCAATTCCGAGGCTCTCAATGGTATCGGTGGTTTCGCGGATACCGGCTGTATCGATAAACCTGAAAGTAATCCCCTTAAGATTGATGGTGTCTTCTATCACATCGCGGGTAGTACCGTGAATATCGGATACAATCGCTTTATCTTCGTTGAGCAAAAGGTTGAGCAACGTTGATTTTCCGGCATTGGTCTCACCAATAATGGCAACCGGAATACCGTTCTTGATGGCATTGCCTACCCGGAAGGAATCGGCAAGCCGGCTTATTACCGTTTCGATAGTGGATGCAAGAATATGGAGATTACTGCGATCGGCAAACTGCACATCTTCTTCACTGAAATCGAGTTCGAGTTCGATAAGCGAAGCAAAGTCGAGCAGTTGCGTGCGCAGTTTAAAAAGTTCGGCACTGAATCCACCCCTCATCTGACTCAGGGCCAGTTTATGGGTACCTGCAGATGTAGAGGCTATAAGATCGGCTACAGCTTCGGCCTGACTAAGGTCCATTTTACCATTCAGGAAAGCCCGTTGAGTGAATTCGCCTGGCATAGCCGAACGGCAGCCTTGCCCGATAAGGAGTTCCAGAATCTGTTGTTGAATGTATACAGAGCCATGACAGGTTACCTCAACAATATCTTCGCCGGTAAATGAATGAGGTGCGCGGAAGAACGAAACAAGGACTTCGTCTACCAGCTCATCTCCACGGTGAATATTTCCAAAAGTGAGGGTGTATGCTTTCTGCGTAAGCAAGGTTTTTCCGGCTTTCTTTGGCGTGTAAATTGCATTTACAGCTGCTACGGCTTCGGGTCCGGATACACGTATTACAGCAACTCCTCCGGTTCCGGGCGCAGTAGATACGGCACAAATAGTGGCGTCATGACTAATGGAATTCATATACATTATTCGTTGTTTTTAATCGTAAGAAGTCGTTAAACGGTGATAAGGTCGTACTCCATGGTACCTAATCCAAGTTTTTCGGCATGTACCAGTCCGGCTCTCCAATTGGTATCGGGGTGCATGTGATGGAATTTATCCTGACCTTCCATGTGTTCGTGCGGATGCTTATCGGACAAGCGGTTGTTGGGCAGAATGGGCGCATTGGTTACCATATCTACACAGGCTTTATCCAGCGCAACAGGATCGAAGGAAGCGGCAATACCAAGATCGGGAATAATAGCGGCATCGTTGGTATTCCAGCAGTCGCATTCGGGCGACACGTTCATGATAAAGCTGACGTGGAAGTGAGGTTTACCTTTAAGTACTGCCTGGGTATATTCGGCAATTTTGCAATTCATGTTTTCGGAAGTGTCTCCAGCACCCATAACGGCACCATCGTACTGACACAAGGCTACGCATTGTCCGCATCCCACACATTTTACATAATCTATTTCGGCCTTACGGTTTGCATTGAGGTGGACGGCATCGTGGGCACAATGTTTTACGCATATATTGCATCCGGTGCAGTTATCCGTATCAATGCGTGGTTGAGAGGCGGCATGTAGTTCCATCTTCCCTCCTCTGCTGGCACATCCCATCCCGAGGTTTTTCAGAACACCTCCGAAGCCGGCTTGTTCGTGTCCTTTGAAGTGTGTCATAGAAACAATGATATCGGCGTCGGCAACAGCTGCACCAATCTTTGGAGCTTTGCAGTATTCACCGTTTATTTCTATTTCGCGGTAATCGGTTCCTTTAAGTCCGTCGGCAATAATTACATCACATTGGGCTGAGATAGGATTAAATCCGTTTTCCATGGCGCTGCGAAGGTGATCAACAGCATTAGCTCGTTGCCCCGAATAAAGGGTATTGCTGTCCGTAAGAAATGGCTTTGCACCCATTGAACGCAACAAATTGGCCATACGTGCCGCATAGTTGGGGCGAATATAGGCAAGGTTACCTGGTTCACCAAAATGAATTTTGATGGCAACGAACTGTTTTTCGAAATCAATACTTCCAATACCGGCACGTTTTACAAGACGCTCCATTTTATCGAGCAGGTTGGCCGTTGGTGTGGCACGTAAGTTTGTGAAAAAAACTTTTGAAGGTTCCATAGAATTATCGCTTATAATTATACAAAGATAGTAGTTCTCACGGAAAGAGCGAATTTCTTTACCGGAAAGATAAGGGGGAGAAAATGAAAGGAGCGCAAATCCTTCCGGACCGCGCTCCTTTTTATGTAGGTTCGAAAGGTATTATTCGCCTAACAGAATTTCAAGAATCTGAACAGCTGCCTTAGCAACAGATGTACCCGGGCCAAAGATAGCGGCTACTCCTGCTTTGTACAAGAAGTCATAATCCTGAGCTGGGATTACACCACCGGCAATAACGATGATGTCTTCGCGACCCAACTTCTTTAGTTCTTCAATTACCTGTGGAACAAGTGTCTTGTGACCTGCAGCCAGTGATGAAACACCCATTACGTGAACGTCGTTTTCGACAGCCTGGCGGGCTGCTTCGGCCGGAGTCTGGAACAAAGGTCCCATGTCTACGTCGAATCCGCAGTCTGCATAACCTGTAGCAACAACCTTTGCACCACGGTCGTGTCCGTCCTGACCCATTTTAGCAACCATGATACGGGGTTGACGACCTTCTTTCTTGGCAAATGCTTCGGCCAATTCGCAAGCTTTTACGAAGTCGGCATCTTTCTTTGTTTCTGATGAGTACACGCCTGATATTGTTCTGATGATTGCTTTATAACGTCCTGCCACCTCTTCGCATGCGTCAGAGATTTCTCCCAATGATGCACGCAGCCCTGCTGCCTTAACAGCAAGTTCAAGCAAGTTGCCTTCTTTCGTACGGGCACATTCGGTAATAGCTGCAAGAGCTTCTTTAACGGCTGCCTCGTCGCGGTTAGCTTTCAGGTCAGTCAAACGCTCGATCTGTTCCAGACGTACTGCTGTATTGTCGATTTCGAGGATATCAATAGGATCTTCTTTTTCAAGACGATACTTGTTAACACCAACGATTGTCTGAGCTTTAGAGTCGATACGGGCCTGAGTACGGGCTGCTGCTTCTTCGATACGAAGTTTTGGCAATCCGGTTTCGATAGCCTTAGCCATACCACCCATGCTTTCTACTTCCTGAATCAACGCCCAGCCTTTGTGAACCAGCTCGTTTGTCAGAGTTTCCACATAGTAAGAACCAGCCCATGGGTCGATTTCCTTACAGATCTGTGTTTCTTCCTGAATATAAATCTGCGTATTACGTGCGATACGGGCAGAGGCATCTGTAGGCAATGCGATTGCTTCGTCCAATGCGTTTGTATGCAGTGATTGTGTGTGACCTAATGCTGCCGCCATTGCTTCGATACAGGTACGGCCAACATTGTTGTACGGATCCTGTTCGGTAAGAGACCATCCTGAAGTCTGACAGTGCGTACGCAAAGCCAGTGATTTAGGATTCTTGGCACCAAATCCCTTCACGATTTTAGCCCATAACATACGTGCTGCACGCATCTTGGCAATTTCCATGAAGTGATTTACTCCGATAGCCCAGAAGAAGGACAGACGAGGAGCGAATGCGTCCACATCGATACCTGCATTAATACCTGCGCGAAGGTATTCCATACCATCTGCCAGTGTATAAGCCATTTCGATGTCTGCGGTTGCACCTGCTTCCTGCATGTGGTATCCTGAGATAGAAATTGAGTTGAACTTAGGCATCTTCTGTGATGTATATTCGAAGATGTCTGCTATGATTTTCATTGAGAATTCGGGTGGGTAAATGTAGGTATTACGCACCATGAACTCTTTAAGAATATCATTTTGGATAGTTCCGGCCATTTCTTCCAATTTGGCTCCTTGTTCCAAACCTGCATTGATATAAAACGCAAGTACAGGAAGTACGGCTCCGTTCATTGTCATGGAAACAGACATCTTGTTCAAGGGGATACCGTCGAACAGAACTTTCATATTTTCGAGTGAACAGATCGATACACCTGCTTTACCTACGTCGCCAACAACACGTTCGTGATCGGCATCGTATCCACGGTGTGTGGCAAGGTCGAACGCAACCGACAATCCTTTTTGTCCGGATGCAAGGTTACGACGGTAAAATGCATTTGATTCTTCTGCGGTTGAGAATCCGGCATACTGACGGATTGTCCAGGGACGCATAGCGTACATGCCGCTGTACGGACCGCGAAGATAAGGAGGAAGACCTGAAGCATAATTTAAATGTTCCATTCCTTCCAGATCCTCTTTGGTATATACTGATTTTACATCGATATGCTCCGGCGTTTTCCAGCTGGCTTCGATGTTGTTAGCCTGAGCCCATTCGGCAGCATCTGCTGCAACGAATCCGGCTGACTTATAATCTATATTTTTAAAATTTGGTCTCATGATGTTTCTGCTTAAGCGATTCCTAATTTAGCGTTGAATGCCTTTAATGTTTCCAAAACGTTGGAACGAACATTTACATACTGGGTGATTCCCTGTGCTTTAAGTTCTTCCATGCATTCCGGCATACCGGCTACTACAAATTCTGCTCTGCCTGCCAATGCTTTGTAAGCTGCAGGAGCCAGTTCTGCGTACTCGTCGTCGCTTGAACATAGAACTACAATTTCTGCTCCGGCGGCAACAGCTGCTTCCACACCCTCTTCTACGGTTTCGAATCCAAGGTTATCAATTACCTGATAACCGGCGCATCCGAAGAAGTTGCATGAGAATTGTGAACGTGCCAGACGCATAGAAAGGCTGCCGACAGTAAGCATAAATGCTTTAGGAGTCTTTCCGCTTTTTTCCGTAGCAAGACGCAATGCTTCGAATGCAGAAGCACCACGCTCAAGATTCAATTTAGGCAATGTTACCTCGGTCGAGCATTTGCATGCTTCTTCGTCTTTCACCTCGATTTTAGCTGCAGCTACTTCGTTGAAGTTAGGGAACTGGTTAGTACCCAACAACACTTCCTTACGGGTTGCAATAGAAGCCTTACGCGAAGCAGATGATGCATTCACTGCATTCTGAACATCGCCAGCCATAACTGCTGTAAAGAATCCACCTTTTTCTTCTGTTTCGAGGAATAGTTTCCAGGCAACATCGGCAACAGACACAGTAAGTGTTTCAAGATAATATGAACCGGCAGAAGGGTCTACCACCTTATCAAGGTGACATTCTTCCTTTAATAATAGCTGCTGGTTACGTGCGATACGCTCAGAGATATCATCCGGAGTTTTGTAAATCTTATCGAACGGGCGAACAGTGATTGAGTCTACACCGGCCAATGCGGCAGACATAGATTCTGTTTGCGTACGCAACAGGTTTACATGTGCATCATAAACAGTCATATTCCACTCGGATGTCTGTGCATGCATCTGCATCTTTGCAGCGCAACGGCACAATCCGTCTGGCTTATTATTATTACAATCGTCATGTTGACACTGAGGTTCATAAGCTGCTACAATCTCTGCCCACAACCAACGTGCAGCACGGAACTTGGCTATCTCCATGAAATAGTTAGAGCTGATACCAAAGTTGAATTTAATCTTCTTTGCCACTTCGTCGGGACGACATCCTGCTTCTGTAAGCTTAGCCAGAATTTCGTTACCCCAAGCCAAAGCGTATCCAAGTTCCTGAGTAATATAAGATCCTGCGTTGTTGAAATAGAAAGCATTAACAGCTAATACTCTGTAACGGGGAAGAGCTTTACCGGCATTAAATACGGCTACGGCATCTGCGACCCAGTTATCGTTTGTCTTGCCTTTAACAAGCATCCTTTTGAACGGATCGTAGTTTACTGAACCATAACATTTGGTCAGATCTGCGTTCTGAGCTTTCAGATAATCAGCTAAAATGTTGATAAGTTTTTCTGCCTTACGGTGACAGGTTTTGAAGTTTAGTTCTACGCATTCAGGATAGATACCATTGAGCAAGGTTGCGATATTTTCCGCATTTACATCTTCGGCCTGAATAACGAATCCCAGGGAAGTTACTCCCTTGTTTAGTAAATCAAGTGCTTTTTCATTTGCGCCTTTAAAACAGGTAACTTCAATGTTCTGGCGCACTTTCCAGTCGTTGTCTTTTTTTGTACCACGTACATAGGGAAACTGACCGGGTAGCGATGTGGTTGTGTTTAAACCTTCGATATCTTCCGCACGATAGAAAGGATTTACATTAAATCCTTCGCCTGTCTTCCAGACAAGCTTTTTCTCAAACGGAGCCCCTTTCAGATCTGCCGTAATCTTCGCCATCCACTGTTCCGTGGACACCGGGGCAAATTCTGAGAAAAGTTTTTCTTTTAATTCTGCCATAATATTCCTTGTTTATAAAACTGGTATTAGTAAAATTTCAATACTATTTTGTTCAATAACAGACGGCAAAGGTAAAATAAATAAACAGCACGCACAATTAAAATGAAAGGATTCATTCCCGTTTTTAACGCCTTTTAGATGTGTTGAGTATTAGCATCCCGTTAAAAACCCAAACTTGTCTGCTAACCTGTCAGACATTACACGATCAGCAATTCAATTATCCATGCTTTTACTCACAAAATCACTTAACTGCGAAGCATGAAAAACCCAATTGATTTACTCTTCAAGATAAGTTTATCTTGAAGAGTAAATCAATTGGGTTTGATTGGAAATACAACTGTTTTTACGGGAACTGAAACAGGAGTGGTTATTTGTCCCCTTGCAGTTGCTTTATCTGTTCTTCGGCCTGGGCGTTTATAGCTGCAGCTTTCTTTTCGGCTTCCGATTTAAGTTTTTTTGCAGTAGCTTGCGCTCCGGCTTTCAGTAATGGATTTTTTGCTTTTTCGACCAGCAGAGCCCCTTGTTTTTCGGCTTCGGCGATAAGTTTATCTCCTGCAGCCTTGGCTGAAGCTCTTATTTCTTCGGCCTTTGCCGTCATATTTTCCTTAGCACTAATCTGGGTTTGAGCTCCGGAAGAGTCGGTAACCGTTTTACCCAGCAATTTATCTGCAAGTCCGGCAACAGCCTGTTTGGCAAGAGCACCAGCATCCAGCTTTATCTTGGGTGAAGTAAATGTACCGCCAATAGTTCCTTCCAAACTGGTTATACCATTTCGGGCCAGATTTGCCGGCAACGTTACTTTCAGTGCGTAATCAATGGTTTTATCAATTCCGGTACTTCCCGACAAATTCAGTTTAGTATCTCCCAATTGAATGGTGAACGGGGAAGTCTTCACCCGTCCATCTCCAATACTGAATGGAATATTCAGGTCTTTCGGAGAAAGATTGGCAAGGGCATCATTTTTCAGCGTGCTGGCTAGCAGTGTAAGAGCCTTGACATCGGATACCTTTACACTGTTGGAGTTCAGATTTCCCGCTCCGGTAAGCGAACTCAATATAGGTTCCATGTGTTCGGTAAGTGCCGAGTTAAAATTAAGCTTCATGGAGTAGTTTCCCTGCATGTTCTCGAATATAGGCGCAAGTGATTTGGCCATATCAAGCGTACGGAATGTTTCGGAAAAAGAAACTGTCTGCAGATCGAGCCCAAAGGATACTTCAGGCTTCTTGGGATTAATAGCTTCATAATAACCATTTAAGCCGATTTTACCACCCATGGCATTGGCCGAAAGGTTGTTTATAGTGATGCGTCCGTTTTTTACGGTAAGGTTTCCTTTAACATTTTTCATGGATAGTTTATCGTAAACAATCTCATTACCGGAAGCAGACATATTGAAATCCAGATTTTTTGGTATCTCGAAGGCAAGCATCGGGACAGAATCGGCTTTTGCCGCGGTACTGTCTTCTTTCATAAAGTCGTTTATGTTCAGGTAAGAAGAGGTTATATCAAGTTTACCCTGCAATATACCGTCTTTCATTAGGTATGGCAGCAGATTGGTTAGTTTGCCGGTTGCCTGAATATCGTTTTTCCCTATCATCATGGAAAATGCGGTAAGCGCAACTTCCTTCGGGCTGAAATTCATCCGGGCCTCCTTAACAGCCACCTCGGGCATGTCGGCCGATTTATAGTTAATCCCTTTCACTGCAAGGGTTCCATTGGCTGTAAACTTTTCGTATTGACCTTTCTCCATATAAGACATTCGTCCGGCAGCACTTATATTAGCATCAATCTCTCCTTGTAGTTCGGTTCCTTTTTCCAATGGATACACTTCGCGGACCATACCCAGATTCAGCTTGCCGCTCATGGTTCCTTTTACATTAGGATCACTTATCGGAGTAGCCACGTAAGCTGTTATATCAAAAGGATTACCTCCCATATTGAAATGAAACTTTGAAATATCAACGATTGTGTTATCCAGTGATCCCCCTTTGCTGGAGATATGACTGTTGATATTAATATCCGTTACAGACTTGGGAAGCGACGGATACTGAAACATTCCTTTGTCGACTGCCAGTTTTACATCGAACGCCGGATAGTTTTCGCCTTCCATTGTTCCTTTAACCGTAGCAGCCATGGTAAGGTTACCAGAAGTCTTCATATCCTTAAAGTCAGCGGCATAAAGCCCCGGAAGAAGCGACAGTAAGTCTTTGAAAGCCACTTTATCTGTATTTAGCTTCAGATCCATTACCATTTTGGTTGTATCTGGCATTTGAACCCAGCCATCAAGAGAAGCTTCAACAGCATTTAATTTAAGCTTATTATTCAGGAATGTATAAGTACTGGTATTCATATCAGCCTGAATTTCCATATCTCCTTCCAGTTTTACATCAACAAGTACAGGAAGCTTACCCATACTATACGAGAGCGATGTAACAACCGATTTTGTTTTTAGCACGCTTTTAGCAGCAGACAAATCTCCGTTAAAGTTTCCGTTCCAGTCGGCCAGCTTAGCTGTCATTCCTCCTTCTTCATCGATGTAGGTTACATAGCCATTAATTATTTCCACGTCTTCCAGCTGCATCACAAAAGAGGATTCATCTTCCTTTTCAGGTAGAGAGTCCGGCTTGGTTATATCCCAGTTGGCCCGACCGTCGGCAAGAACCTTGGCTAAAATTTTAGGTGAAACAAGTTCGATGCGTTTTACAGAAATACCTTCGTCCGAAAACAGACTGGTAAGGTTTACGGCTACAGATATCTCTTTTGCACTCAAGAGAGTATCGCCCTCGAAAGCATCGACGCCTGCAATGGTTAAGTTTTCGAGTGAGGCCGTGACTTTGGGGAAATTTTTAAAAAAGCTTAGGCTAAGATCCGAAAATGCCACTTTGGCCTGTAAGTTTTTATTAGCCTGTTCCTGTATGATTCCGGCTACCTTACCTTTGAAGGCAAATGGAAGAATCAAAAGGATAAGCAAAAGGGACAAAAGAACAATCCCTGTAATCTTTAAAATCTTTTTCATATTATTCATTGTTTAGGTAGTTAATTGATTTACTCTTATTTATATTATAACCGTCCGCCACCCGGACTATTGTGTTTACTCGTCTGTTTCTTTGTTCCGGAGCTTGTCTGCAATAGCCTTATGTTTTATCGCCAGCTTCTTCTCTCCCATTCCGAGATAGGCCTCGGACAGGTATTCGTGGGCTGCCGCATGAGTCTGCTTTACCTTAACAGCTTTTTGAAAATCAGAAGCCGCTTCGTCGTAACACATCAATTGTAAAAAGCACTTCCCCCTGTTATAACGGGTTTTGAAGGAATGGGGACTTAACCGCACAGCTTCATTAAAACAGATCTGCGCCTCGTAAAGGTCTTCCATATTATCCATAAGTGTAATACCTTTTCGTACCCACGCATCTACGTAGCCCGGATATAATTTAAGCGCTTTGTCGAACGACCGTATGGCAGCTTTCGCATCACCTGCTTTGGTAATACATTCATTTCCCATCAGATAATATTCGCGGGCGTACTCCTTTAACGTTTCACTTTGTTCGGACAATTGCTTCTTAAGTTCGTCTATCTGTTTTTGCTGTTTTGTAATGCAACTCAGTTTTTTACGGATCAATCGCTGAACAAGGGGCTTGGTCAGTTCGTTGCGACGAGAGATTGCTCCGGCAAAAGCCGTCACCGCTTCTGCCATATCGCATTTATCAAAAGCTTTGGCTGCCTTTTCGTACAGGCTGTCGGCTTCGCTTTCGAGAAGACTTTTAGCTATAAGCTGTTCGTTATTGAAGTTTCGGCTGAATTCAACTATTTCTTTCCGTATAAATACATCACGGGGTGTAACCTTCCCTTTCAACACAAGTCCTTCCAGCGAAGTACAACGACTGAGAGCCACGTAGGTTTGTCCACCCGCAAAAACTCCTCCGGTAAGGTCTACCACTACCCTGCTAAAGGTCAGGCCCTGACTCTTATGCACCGTTATAGCCCAGGCAAGCCGGATAGGTAGCTGAATAAAGCTGCCCACAATCTCCTCTTCAATTCGTTTTTCTTTCTCGTTGTAGGAATATTTATAGTTTCGCCATGAAGTAGGTTCCACCATATACTCACGTCCGTTTTCGAGCATCACGTACAGGTTGTCGTTTTCATCAATATGCGATACCACCCCAATCGTTCCATTTACCCAACGGCGTTCGTGGTCGTTATCTATAAATATCACCTGTGCATGTTCCTTCAGTACCAGTTTTTTGAGGGTTGGAAGCGATGATTCGGGAAAGTCTCCATCAATAATTCCTTCGTAAATGAATTCTTTGTCAGGCAGTTCCCTTAGTTTCTTCTCGTTTATATAGTCCACCTGATCCCTGCGCGTTCCAAGGGTAATATACATCTCATCATCTCCGGGATTAAAGGAAGGATAGCATCGGGCATTCAGCACACTTAGTTCATTGCTTGATGCTCCGTTGTTTCTTATTTTATCGAGAATATTTATGAAAACAGGATCAGATTGCCTGTAAACTTTTTGCAGTTCGATGGGAACCAGATTGATTTCTTTAAATACACGGGCAGAAAAGAAAAAACTACTTTCGTAGAAGCGGCTAAGTATCTCTTTCTGATCAGACGGAACAACTGGTTCCAGCTGAAAAACATCCCCCACAAACAAAAGTTGCTTTCCTCCGAAAGGTAAGCGCATATTCCCCGAAAACACTCTGAGTATGCGGTCCACACAGTCTATTATGTCGACTCTAACCATCGAAATCTCATCGATAATGATAAGCTCTACCTCTGCAAGAATTTTACGGTGTTCCTTTCTGTATTTAAAGAAGTCGAAGATACGTCCGTCCTTCAAACTTAAATCCGGATCGTCCGGCAAGATAGGCCTGAATGGTAATTTGAAAAATGAGTGCAGAGTAACTCCACCGGCGTTAATAGCTGCAATACCCGTTGGAGCCAATACCACATGTTTCTTTTTCGTGTGGGCACAGATATATTTCATGAAAGTAGACTTACCTGTTCCGGCTTTTCCTGTAAGAAAAACGGATTGACGCGTATGATTTATCAGCTGCAGCGCATTCTGAAATTCTGTATTGTTCGTATCTAATTGTAACTCCAACGTTGACCTTTTTAATTCATGCAAACATACAAATTAATTCGGAGAGTCTTCCTATCAAAAATTACATTTCGAAGCAATTGCATTTATTTATCTTATCGCTTGTTTATTCAATTTTTAATCGTACGTTTGCGATATCATAATGATATCACAGATATAGCTTTAAAATCAAATAATACAGCATTTTAATTTAATAATCACTACTATGGAATCTAATGAAAGAACTTTCAGCGGGCTTAAGATTTCCGGTTTTTTAGTTTTATTTTTACTCTTTGTTTTACTTGGTTGTTGCGCTCTTTTATTTACACTTGAAACCTGGTGGAGTACGCTTCTGGGAATTCTTGGTATAATAAAGTTTTTTATCTGTTTGTTTGGCTTTATGCAGATTGAGCCCAACAATGCGCGGGTTATGGTATTTTTCGGCAAATACAAAGGAACAATCAAAGAGAACGGCTTCTTTTGGGTAAATCCGTTCTATGAGAAAAAGAAAATAACATTAAGAGCCCGTAACCTGGATGTACCTCCTATTAAGGTAAACGATAAAGTGGGTAATCCGGTAATGATTGGTCTGGTGCTGGTCTGGAAAGTAAAAGATACCTATAAATCTATGTTCGACATTGATTCTTCATCCCTTGCAGCAACAAATATAGGTACAAACGACAAACAAAATCCGGCTGCGATGAATGTTGCCGGTGCTGCTCTAATGAACAGAATGAATAATTTTGAACGGTTTGTCAAGATTCAGAGCGATTCTGCTTTGCGTAGTGTGGCCGGTTTATATGCTTACGACAACCAGGAAAACGGTGATGAAATTACACTCCGTTCAGGTAATAAAATTGTAAATGAACGTTTGGAAGAAGAATTAACAAACCGGCTTTCGATAGCAGGAATGGAAGTAGTTGAAGCCCGAATTAACTATCTGGCCTACGCTTCCGAAATAGCAGGAGTAATGCTCCGCCGCCAGCAGGCAGATGCTATAATTGCTGCCCGTGAAAAAATTGTGGAAGGAGCTGTTAGTATGGTACACATGGCTTTGCAAAAGTTGGAAAAGGAAGGTGTTGTAACTCTTGACGAAGACAAAAAAGCAGCAATGGTTAGCAATCTGCTGGTTGTTTTATGTGCGGATGAAGCAGCTCAGCCAGTTATAAATACAGGAACGTTGCATCATTAATGATCCCTGGAATTAATAAATCATATGGCCAAAAAAGAATCATCAACTAAAAGCTTTATCTTGCGCATTGATTCGGAGATGATGGAAGCTATTGAAGCATGGGCTGCGGACGAATTCCGCAGCACCAACGGACAAATTCAATACATTCTGGACCAAGCTCTTAGAAAAGCCGGAAGAACAAAAAAAATAAATTATCCCAAATGAAAACCGCAATTATCTATTTATCAAAACACGGGACAACCGAAAAGGTAGCTAGGAAGATCCAATCGCTGATGCCGAATGAAGACGTTACTTTGATTAACTTAAAAAGTCAAAAACATCCCGAACTTACATCGTTCGACCGTATTATAATTGGCGGATCCGTTTACGCGGGTACAGTGAGTAAAAAGTTAATGAAGTTCTGTCAGATACACGAGCCAGTATTGTCCGTTAAAGAACTGGGATTATTCGTCTGCGGTATGGAACCGAACCCTGATAAACAACTGGTAGAGCTAAACAGCGCTTTTCCGGAATCTCTCAGGTCTTGTGCCAAATCTTCGGGTTTTTTAGGAGGAGAGTTTCTTATAGACAAAATGAATTTTATTGAAAAGTTCATTATAAAGAAAATAGCACACGTGGAAAAAACAACCTCCAATATAAAAGAAGAGGCTATCGAGCTATTTGTCAAAAAGTTTTAGAAAACTATTAACGTGAGATAAACATCCAGGCGTCTTTATAGCTATTTGACTGACGCATGTCAGAGAGATACTTCTCCGCCTGGGTTTTATCTGTAAACTTTGCGGCGTAAATACGTATTTTTCCGTCTCTTTCTACAATACCAGCCTGTGCATAACGATTTTTATCCATCCGGGCAACAAACTTGTTTGCCTGATTTATTGACGGCAGACTTGCTATTACAATATGGTAATATTTAGCATTTGCAGCAGGTGTTTCCTGGACAGCGGGAGATGATTCGGTCTTTGCAGAAGTTGTAACAACTTTCAAAGCGGGTGCTGCTACTGGCTGATCCGAAGCTGCTTCTATCTCTTCATTTCCGGGAGAAACTGTTTGCTCTGCTACTATAGGAGAACTTACAGAAATGTCCGGACGCATGTAAATCACATCAGTGGGAATAAAGCTTGCCGTATAAGATGCCTGATTCACATTCTTTACAGGAGTGGAAATAAGCAGAAACAAAGCTACTGAAGCTGCAGAAGCAACCACAGTTCTAAAAAGGGTTGTATTTACGGGAATATAAAATATATCCTTTCGCTTTGGTTTTGATTCTTCTGTTACAACACTCTTATTTTTTGTATTCTTAAGCGATTCAAGCGTTGGAAACCGGAATGTATCCAATCCGTATGAAGATATGCTGAACGGAGCAGATGCTGAAGGTGTGAAAATTACTTTTCCTTCTTCACCTGGATAAAATGAGCCGATTGCACCTAAAGGTATCCTGGTTTTCTTTTGAAGAGCCTGTTTCAACATTTCGGTATCTTCATCCAGCATACATTGCGCTTTTCCGAAATCGGCACCATAAAGTTTCATATACGATTCAATCAAAAGGCCATCATTATGCTGAAGAGTAGGATTGAATACAATTTCCTTCTTTGCAGGGCTGAAAGAATGATCTTCATGCCTGTAAACTGCCGGAAGTTTTTGTAAAACAAAACCACCCACCTTAGGTATGATAACACAATCGTGTATCAATAACAACCGTTCTATATGAATCATTATACGTAGCATAATGCAAAGGTATTTTTTTTTCTCATATTATGTACTCGTGCGCATAGAATTATTTTACCTTTGTAAAGAAAATTAATACACATGTTTGCAGCATACGCTTTCACTTTTGTTGCAGGATGGCTGGGCGACCGCCTTCTTGGAGATCCGCCTCATTGGCCCCACCCGGTTGTTTGGTTTGGTAATGCTATTTCTGCGGGAGAAAAGAAACTTAACAGAGGTGAAAACCGTTCAAAAAAAGGCACTTTCCTTGCTTTGGGACTAATTATCGGTATTTTTGGCATTTGTTATACGCTATTGGATTATGTATCAAATATTTCACCTTGGCTAGAACATATAATTACCGTTATCGGCGTATTTTATTGTCTGGCTGGAAAAACGCTTATTCAAGAGGTGAAAGCTGTATTTGAATCTGTAGATCGTAGTACGGAAGAAGGGAGAAAGCAACTGTCTCGCATTGTTGGAAGAGATACGTCCGATCTTACTCCCCAAGAAATACGGACTGCGGCTCTTGAAACGTTAGCAGAAAACCTGAGCGACGGAGTGATTGCGCCAATGTTCTGGTTTGCTATTCTGGGCCTGCCGGGTATGATGGCATACAAAATGATAAATACGCTTGATTCTATGATTGGATATAAGAACGACAGATATATCGACTTTGGCCGTACTGCAGCGCAGTTAGATGATCTGGCGAATTATATTCCTGCTCGTATTACTGCCTTTCTTATGCTACATGTGGCGGGAATGTGGTATAAACGTGATTTTGTTCACACTTACGGACCATGCCACCTAAGTCCTAACTCCGGATATCCGGAAGCTGCGTTGGCTGCCATTTTGGTTTGCAGGTTCGGAGGAACACATGTTTATTACGGACAGGTAGTTGAAAAGCCCTACATCGGTACAACCCAAAAAGATTTTACAACCGAAGATATGCTTGCCGCCATCCGTATTAACAGTAACACGGAACTGGTCATGGGAATTTTAGTAACTATTTTTATTTCAATTATTAATTAAACACCGATATACACAAATGACACATCGACTTAATAAATTAATCAGCGACTCCGGACTTTGTTCTCGTAGAGAAGCAGATCGTTTTATTGAAAGTGGTCGCGTAACGATCAATGGAAACGTTGCCCAATTAGGCGCTTTCGTACAGGATGAAGATAAAGTTCTGGTAGACGGTTTTCCTATCAATATGAATGCAGTTGCTATCCGCATTGCCAAAGGAAAACAACAGAACGCTCAAAGCACAAGCAGTAATAAGCTATCAAACAGAGCGAAAGGTATTCTTGCTCAGCAAATGGCATCTGCTCCCAAATCTGCGGCGCTAAGAAAGACCAGTAAAAACAATCCGGCCAACCGCCCACAATTGGAAGAAGAAGAAGAAACTCCATTCGTTCCATATCGCAAATTTTACCGTAAAGATGAGGGACGTAAAACCCCTTACTCTGCTAAAGAACCAAATTCGCAGGATAAACCAAAGTCAAATACGCCTGATAAGTTCCGCGATTCGAAGGCTGAAGGGGCATATAGTAAGCCTAGAAGTAGCAGACCGACTGGAGCTTCTGGTAAGTTCGGCGATTCCAAAACTGAGGGAGCTTTTGGCAAACCTAGGAATGCCAGAGCTGCTGGTGCTCCGGGTAGGTTCAGCGATTCCAAGACTGAGGGTGCGTTTGGTAAGCCTAGAAGTGTAAGAACTGATGGCACTCCTGGTAGATTTAATGACTCTAAGACTGAAGGAGCATTTGGAAAACCTAGAAATGCCAGAGCAGCGGGTGCTCCGGGCAAGTTCCGCGATTCCAAAACTGAAGGAGCGTTTGGTAAGCCTAGAAGTGAAAGAACTGATGGCACTTCTGGTAGGTTTAATGACTCTAAGACTGAAGGGGGATTTGGCAAAACTAGAAATACAAGAGCAGCGGGTGCTCCGGGCAAGTTCCACGATTCCAAGACTGAGGGTGCGTTTGGTAAGCCTAGAAATGCAAGAGCTGCTGGGGCTCCGGGCAAGTTTCATGATTCTAAATTTGCTGGAGCATCGGGTAAACCAAGAACTTCAAAAGCGCCAAATAAGTCTTACCGCAAATCAGAAAGATGAGTAAAAAGGTTATTGTAATAACCGGAGG
>JAGPJL010000019.1:0-3235 GCA_018054455.1 Parabacteroides sp. | reverse complement strand
GCTCCGGGCAAGTTTCATGATTCTAAATTTGCTGGAGCATCGGGTAAACCAAGAACTTCAAAAGCGCCAAATAAGTCTTACCGCAAATCAGAAAGATGAGTAAAAAGGTTATTGTAATAACCGGAGGTCAACGGTCAGGGAAAAGCAGTTATGCCCAAAAAATAGCTCTTTCTCTGTCTGAAAACCCTGTCTATCTTGCTACATCAAGGGTGTGGGACGATGAATACCGTGCCCGAATTATACGGCATCAGGCAGATCGCGGTAAAGAATGGACTAATATTGAAGAGGAGAAGTTCTTAAGCCAGCATGAACTTTCGGGAAGAGTCGTTCTGATAGATTGCGTTACGCTATGGGCTACCAATTTTTTCTTTGACAATAATGCGGATGTAGATTTATCTCTTTCGCAACTAAAAGAGGAGTTTCTAAAACTACTTTCTAAGGATGCGACTTTTTTATTTGTAACAAATGAAATTGGTCTCGGAGGGGTTTCTCCCGACGAGTTACAACGTAAATTTACCGACCTTCAAGGTTGGTTTAATCAATATATTGCCGGCAAAGCCGACGAAGTAATACTTATGATAAGCGGTATCCCGGTTATCATCAAAAAATAATTTGCTTTAAAATGAATACATTTCAGATTACACAACCAGATCAAGCGATACGTGAATCACTCCTTTATAAAATTAATGACTTAACCAAGCCTAAAGGTTCATTAGGAATACTTGAAGAGATCGCCTTACAAATAGGATTAATTCAACAAACGCTTACTCCTGGATTAAGCAACCCACATGGAATCATTTTTGCGGCCGATCATGGTATTGTTGATGAAGGTGTAAGCTTTTCACCAAAGGAAGTTACAATGCAGATGATCAGTAATTTTCTTGGGGGTGGAGCCGGAATCAATTTTCTTGCCCGTCAGCATAACTTTAAATTGAAAGTGGTAGATGGTGGAATAGATTACGATTTTCCAGTCATAGATGGTCTTATTTCTCGTAAAGTACGCAAGGGAACGCGCAATTTTCTATATGAATCGGCACTTACCAACGAAGAAATGGAGCAGTGTCTATCTATTGGCGCAGAAATAGTTTCTCAATGTCACGAAGAAGGTTGCAATGTTATTAGTTTCGGCGAGATGGGAATCGGAAATACATCGCCTTCCAGCATGTGGATGACTTGTCTCACCGGCATTCCGTTGTTTGAGTGCGTAGGGGCTGGAAGTGGACTTGATCAGAAAGGAGTGCTTCATAAATATACAATTCTTAAACGGGCATTAGATAATTACAAAGGAGATAAAAGTCCTTTGGATGTTATGCGTTACTTCGGAGGAATAGAAATGATTATGGCTGTGGGTGGGATGTTACGTGCAGCCGAACTAAATATGATTATCCTCGTTGATGGTTTTATTATGACAAATTGTGTACTGGCTGCTTCCAAATTACATCCCGAGGTTTTGTCGTACTGTATATTCGGACATCAGGGAGATGAAGCTGGGCACAAGTTACTTTTAAATTACCTTCAAGCAAAACCACTTCTTAACTTAGGTCTACGCTTAGGTGAAGGTTCCGGAGCGATTTGCGCCTATCCGATTGTTGAATCAGCTGTACGGATGATTAATGAAATGAATACCTTCAGCAATGCGGCAGTAACTAAATATTTCTGATATGCGAATTCTGGCTGCTTTTATTTTTTTTACTCGTCTCCCTTTCTGGCGTATTACGCCAGTACCAGGGGAGTATTTTAAAAATGTAGTAAGCGGATGGGCGATGACTGGCTGGCTTACCGCCGGTATATCGGCAGCTGTTTTATATTCATCTGCTTTAGTCTTCCCTCTGAGTATAGCTATTTTATTAACAATGGCAAGCCGGCTATTAATAACTGGCTGCCTTCACGAAGACGGACTGGCTGATTTCTTTGATGGATTCGGAGGTGGTACTGATCGACAGAAGATTCTTTCAATTATGAAAGACTCGCATATCGGTACTTATGGCGTAATTGGGCTTATTTTTTACTTTTTACTTCAATACACCTTGTTAAACAGCCTTCCTATAGAACTTGCAGGCTGTGCCATACTGGCTGCAGATCCCTTTTCAAAGGGAGTATCTTCTATGCTCATCAACCGACTTCCTTACGCAAGAAAAGAAGAAGATAGCAAGGCTAAAGTTATTTATAGCCGCATGGCGCCCGGTGAATATATTTTTACTGCTATTTGCGGATTGCTTCCGCTTGCATGGCTCCCTGAAGTTGTGTATCTTTGGGCAACTCTGCCCGTTATAACGTGCTGGTATTTTCTTACGTCTCTGATGAAAAAGAAAATTGAAGGGTATACCGGTGACTGCTGCGGAGCTCTGGTATTGCTTTGTGAACTTACGTTTTATCTGGGCATAGTATTGATATATTCGGTCACGCATTAAAATCTCACTGGAATGGAACTATATTTAATCAGACACACTTCTGTTGATGTTCCCGCAGGATATTCCTATGGACAAACAGATGTTCCCTTGCGTGATTCTTTTGAAACTGAAGCAGAAACAGTAAAAAAAGGATTACAACTTATTTCGGCCGACAAAGTTTATACTAGTCCACTTTCTCGTTGTGTACGCCTCGCCAGCTATTGCGGTTTTGAAGATGCGTGGAAAGACGATAGAATAAAAGAATTGAATTTTGGAAGCTGGGAAATGAAATCTTGGGATGAAGTAAGTAGTCACCCGCATTCCGAAGGATGGTTTAAAGATTGGGTACATGTTCCAACTCCCGGAGGTGAATCTTTTACAGATCAATACAACCGGGTCGCAGCTTTTCTTGATGAAGTTAGAAAAAGTAACAACAATACCGTTTTTGTTTTTGCTCATGGAGGAGTTCTTGCATGCGCACAGGTATATGCTGGTATATATGATATGAATGAGGCTTTCAAACACCTGCCATCATATGGAGAAATTATTAAGTTAATACTCCCCTAAAAAACGTCTTTTACAGAGTATAAATCAAAATAACAACGACCTTATTCCATACATGGAATAAGGTCGTTGTTATTTTGATACCCACAAAGCTTTCCTAAATGAAAGTGGATTGGGTAAGGTATTACAGTATTACATGAGAGAGCAATGAGAGTATATATAAACAAAAAGAGGAGTCAGTTCTTACGAACTAACTCCTCTTGTAAAACGGCGGCTACCTACTCTCCCACTATACGCAGTACCATCGGCGTGGGTGGGCTTAACTTCTCTGTTCGGAATGG
>JAGPJL010000120.1 GCA_018054455.1 Parabacteroides sp. | reverse complement strand
TTCGTTATCAGCTTGTCGACTCTTTCGATGGCCGCTTCGTCAAACAGGAGCACTTCGTCTTTGGTTATTCGTTTGCCGGGATCGCCTTTGGGATCAAACTGCAGATACGATGGATAGGCCATCGGTATACGCACAAAATCAAATCCCCAATCGGCCATCCATTTAAAATCATTTTCGGTGGTTAATGAGGGACTTAAATCAGTTACTCCCCGCTTTACAGGCGAAAAGAAATCAAGCAGATTGAAACCTCTCCATCGGGGCAATTTATTCGTTCCCGAAAGATTATTCATCGCTTCGGCCATAACAAAATCGGGCTTTAGAGCACCCACAACTGAGGCTGCACCAGCCATCTTCAAGAAATCCCTACGTGTTATCATACTAGTATTTAAAGTTAAATCCCTTATAAGCTATTGTAACTCATTACACGCTTAAATCAATAAAGCTGTTACTGATTGAGCACGTGGATGGTGTGGCAGGCTACCAGGGCGGCTGTTTCTGTCCGCAGACGGCTTTCGCCCAGCGAGATGGGTTCGAAGCCTTTTGATATGGCCAAGGTGACTTCTTCGGGACTAAAATCGCCTTCGGGACCTATCAATATCAATGCGGATTCGCCGGGATGGTATATCTTTTTCAACAAAGGTTTTTCGCCTTCGTTGCAATGGGCGATGAATTTACGTCCGTCGAAGGGTTGCGAAACAAAGGCTTTGAAGTCGGTCATGCCGTTTAAGGCGGGCAAAGTGGCTTTTTGCGATTGCTTCATGGCGCTAACCAATATCTTTTCCAAACGGGCAGGCTTTACCTCTTTGCGTTCGGAATAGCGGCAATTCAGACAGGTAATGGCATCGATGCCTATTTCTGTCGCCTTTTCGGTGAACCATTCCAGACGGTCCATGTTTTTGGTTGGTGCTACTGCCAGGTGCAACTTAAAGTTCCAGAGGTTACCCGGTTGCCACTGTTCGACTATTTCCACACGGCAATGTTTGGCATTTGCCACGGAGATCGCGGCCTTATAAAATGTACCCTTGCCATCGGTTAGTAAAATTTCGGTTCCTTCGGTAAGTCGGAGCACACGGATGGCATGTTGCCCTTCTTCGTCCGGCAACTCTGGATTAACAGCTATATCTGGGGTATAAAATATTTGCATAGTAAATTTATTATCCTAAAATCATTCCCACCATCGTTGCCGACAGGATAGAGACCAGCGCCCCTCCTATCATAGTTGGAATTCCAAGTTTTATAATCATGCTTTGCTTATTGGGGGCAAGTACTCCCAATCCTCCTAACAGGATTCCTATGGAAGAGATATTGGCAAAACCACATAAAATATAGGTAGACATAATCACTGACTTTTCATACATGAACAGTCCCGCATCTTTCCATTGCTGCATCTGAAAATAAGCAACAAACTCATTGAGGATTGTTTTCTGTCCCAGTAACGAGCCCACCAGCATCATGTCGTCGAAAGGAACTCCAATCAGCCACATAAACGGCGAAAGTATCATTCCTACTACAAACTGAAAGGTAAAGCCCTGCACTTTTCCATCTGTTATGGAAACTACCCAGTCGTTCAATCCGGTATAGCGTCCTATAATTCCTTCGGACAGATAGTTAAGCAGTGCCACCATCGAGATAAAAACCAACAACATGGCGGCGATATTCACCACCAGTTTAATACCGATGGATGTTCCGGCTGCGAGTGCTTCGAGTACATTGTGGTGCTGATTTTCGAGCGTAACCTTTACATCCTGTTCGGTAACCGGTTCGGTTTGAGGACATAGCATTTTAGCAATTACGATAGATCCGGGTGCAGCCATTACGGACGCCGACAACAGGTGTTTGGCAAACAGCAGACGTGCAACCGGGTCTCCACCCGAAAGCATCCCAATGTAAGTTGCCATTACCGACCCCGCGATGGTTCCCATTCCGGCAACCATTACCAGAAAAATTTCGGAACGGTTCATCGTGGGAAGATAATTCTTGATCAACACCGGCGATTCGGTCATCCCCATGAAAATATTGCCCGAAACAACCAGTCCTTCGGCGCCTGAGATGTTCATGAACCGTCGCAAAACCCACGAAAAGGCTCCTACCACACGCTGAATGATTCCCCAGTGATAAAAGATGGAAACCAATGCAGTAAAAAATATGATCACCGGCATGGAATGAATCAGGAAGATAAATCCGCCGCTTTTGGAGGCGTAAGGACCTAATAAGAATCCAACGCCAGCCTGAGTAAAGTCCATCAGTTTAATAAATGCCTTTCCAAGCATTTCGAACAATGTACCTACAAAGGGAACATACAAAACAGAAAGAGCCAAAACAAGCTGAATAAAAAGACCACTGAAAACCAGTTTCCAGTCGATCCTCTTACGGTCGTAGCTCATTAAATAGGATACTGCCAAAATTGTAAGAATGCCTAAACCTCCCCGCCATAGCGAGTCGAGACCAAATCCCCCTGTAGATGCTACCATAAAATTACGTATTATTCGTCTTCGGACTCCAAAAGGGAATCATTTGCTTTTTGTCTTCGCCTTATCTCATCCTGATACATTTTGGCATGCTCGTAGTTTTCTTCCAGCACAGATTCCTCCAAACGTTCATGCAGCTCATGATCATCCAACAGTCCAAGCCATCTGGCAAGCGTTTCTTCGCTCTTTATTTCGTCCGGCTCATAATCCAACAAAAGGTCGTCCGACAAGTCCTCCTCTTTTGTTTCGTCGTCCTCGTCCTCCTCCGGTTCTTCGTCCAGCACAACACCGGCTTCAATCATGATTGATTCGGAAACATAGATATCGCATTTGGCTCGCAAAGCAATGGCAATGGCATCCGATGTACGCGAATCAACAGGAATCTCGCGTTTTCCATCGGTAAACAGCAATTCTGAATAGAAAATTCCTTCTTCGAATTTATATATGTATACTTCCTTGAGTTTTATATCAAATGCAGTAGCAAAGCTTACAAACAAATCGTGCGTTAACGGACGAGGTGGTGTAATATACTCAAGTGCAATCGCAATGGATTGGGCTTCGGGAGTGCCTACTATCACAGGAATACGGCGATGGCCTTCTTCTTCTGCAAGTATCAATGCGTAAGCTCCTGATTGTACCTGACTATTTGTTAAACCCTGAACTCGTAATTTGATTTTATTTTCCACAGCTGTATCGTTTAATTTCTATAAAATATTTACAAAAGTAATAATAATTTACGATAATTTTAAACGTTCGATTAAAAAGGGGTAAAATAGGATAGAAAACTGTATAAAAAAAGAAAAGGTTGTCTCCCGACAACCCCAACCTCATTGCTAACCTTAAATCTAATACCATGAAAAACACAGTGCAAATATAAGGTGTTTATGTTATACAACATACACTTAAAGCAAAAATATTGTTGTATTTAACTTTATTTCACTTTAAAAGGCTATTTAGCACCCTTTTTAGATATAGTTTTCTCTATGCAGGTAAACGACTCCATCTTGTTCGCGGCTTCGTTCGGCGGCAAAAGCGATAAGGTGACTCTCCAAAGAATCGTTCAGCGGAGTAGACATCAGGCTGGCATCCTGCTTTCTTACGGCTTCGATCCAGTCGCGTATCATACCGGTATCTCCTCCTCCATGGCCAACGCCTTCGTAATTCAACGCGTCGATCGCATGGGCATCATAGGTAACGGCCTTACCTGTAGCAAAGTCGGTATGTACAAATTGTTCCATATCACCAACAATATCTCCGCGGGTTCCCATAATCCGGGTACGTCGACCGCTATAGGATGTAAAGGCTTCGATGGAGAAGTTGACCGTAACGCCTCCTTCAAATTCCATAAGCATCGTGTAATGGTCGGGCTGATTGTTGTTACAATGGTACACGCACTTTCCGTAGTTTCCGCTTTTCAGATTCTCCAGGATTACAGGTCCTTGTTCTTCGGGGTTTTCCGGCAAGTCGAATACATACAGCCACGTTCTGTCGCGATAATAGATCTTTAAAGCAGAGAAGGGACAAGTAGCTTCCACCGGGCAACCATCGGTGCATCGTTCGGGAGCTCCCTTGGGTGCATTGGATGCCTTGAAATGTGACAAGTTGCCAAATGCCACTACTTTCTTACATAATTTACCGATAATCCAATGAAGAATATCCAGGTCGTGACTCGATTTAGCCAGCACCAGGGGTGTACTTGCTTTGGAATCGCGCCAGCTTCCCCTTACGTACGAATGACTCATATGTACATGGTCCACCGGTTCGAAATGCTGTATGCTAACCAATTCGCCAATCTTCTTACTATCCACAAGCTCTTTTAGCATAAGAAAATAAGGAGAATATCTTAAAACGTGGGTAAGTCCCACGATCTTGCCGGTCTTACGCGCATAAGCCACCAGATCGCGGCATTGCTTTTCGGTCTGCGCTATGGGTTTCTCCAGCAAAATATCATACCCCAGCTCCAACGCTTTCATGCAAGGCGTATAATGAAGATGATCGGGAGTAGCGATAATCACGGCATCGGCAAACTTAGGCCTCGCAAGCAATTCCTCCCAGGTAGCCACCCGGTTAGCGATGGGAACATTGTATTTGTCGCCATACATATCCCTCCTCAGCGGCACCAGTTCGGCGATACCGACAATAGATAAATCGGCGGGATGCTCCAGCGAATAATCACCATAAAGCTTTCCTCTCCCACTCGCACCCAGCACAATAGCAGTTAATGGATTTAGTTTTTTCAGTTCAGAGTTCATTTCCACAATATTTTAATTAATAGATTGACCAAGGCATATGCACAAAGATAGATAATTCTTTGACAAATGTCAATTTTCTCCTTGCTCAATCTATTTATCAATTAGTTTCGAAGACTATTATTCTGAATCTGAAATACGGAAATAATCAAAATCAGCATATCCTCCAGTATTTTTAGTGGCATAATTAAACAGGCCAAAGCGATATCCCATAAAATGAGGCATGGTGTATGCCATTTTTAATGGTTCACCAATGAAGTTCCACACTTTGCCATCATAGCTATAAAAGAATTTAGCTCTATCTGTGCGGTTTTTGAAGTCGCATTCGGCTTTAAAGTAAACAATATCATGCGAAAGCGGCACACTTTGTATTTCGACAGGCTTGCCTGTTCCGGCACTAATCATAACTATAGATTTGGTCCCTTTACTAATCCGGACACCTAACTGGCCGAAATTCTGTTGTAACAAACACAATCCTGCAAAATCGCCATCCTTCATATGAGACACATCAATGGATGTAGAGCCAGTACATACAGGTCCGATGGTCCGTTGAGTCAAGGTATTTCTTGCCATCAGCAGCGTTGAATCTATTCGGCTTGTTGTAAGACGCAGATAACCTTTTCTTTGGGTAACGGACCAATTTTTATTGTCCGGATTATGATTCCATTGCCACACCAATGGTAAAGTGTTGGCACCCGGTTTACGAGTAAATTCGTCGGAAGCAACAATGCCTGGAATCAAACCTTTGCTCGCCGGCAAATCCAATGTAGCAGGAACCTTTCCATTTACACCAAGTACAGGCCATCCATCCTCCCATTTAACCGGAACCAAATAAGGAATACGGCCTACCGATCCAAAATCGCGGAACAGATAAGCATACCATTTTCCTTCTGGGGTGTCGATAAGTCCTCCCTGAGCTACCCCCAGATCCTGAAATCCAACTCGCCCCTCGTACGGGCCGGTAATTTTATCAGCTCTGTGGATATTTACGGTACGCATGCCACCGCCGGGCCAGGTTATATTAAAAAGATAATATTTCCCATTTACTTTGAAAAGCTGAGAACCTTCTGCTCCAAGCCCTCCATTACCAGATGGAGCACTGGCATTTTCGATGAGCACGCGATCTGTTTCGGATTTAATTCCTGAAAGGTCTTCTTTTAGCTCAACTAAATGAAGTTTCCCATTTCCATAAATCAAATAAATGCGTCCATCTTCATCGAAAAACAAGGAATGATCATGCAATGACGGGGAAAAAGAATGTTTTACCCATGGCCCTTTCTCTATATCTTTTGTTGTAAAAATATACGTTTTTTCGGTTGTTTGAGCAAATGTAGTGACATAGTACGTTCCTTTGTTATAACGGATACTACTTGCCCATGAACCTCTTCCATACGTACTTCTGCCATTGGTAAGACTGAGTGCATCATCATCGTCTAACGTATTATATGCATAATTTACTAATTCCCAGTTTACCAAATCTTTAGATTTCATGATTGGAACACCCGGACTCATATGCATGGTCGTGCTGCTCATATAATAAGTATCTCCAACCCGAAGCATAGACATATCGGGTACATCAGAAAAAATAATCGGGTTCTGAGCTTTATTCTCCTGTGCCGACAAATTCATGAAATATCCCGAAACCAGCATTGTCACAATGCATAAAATAGTTCTTTTTCTCATGGTTTTACTAATTTCATTCAAGTAAATAGATGACCTACTTTCTAACAGGACTTACTCCTTTCGCTGTCTGTACTACTTTTTTAATGGTACCATCCGGATTATAATACATATAATCAACACATATGGAACGGCGGTAGCTGCCTCCTGTTGGGAGTGCTCCGTTATGATAGAAAAAATATGTTTTCCCTTTAAAATCTATTATTCCAGGGTGTGTTGTAAAACTATTGGGAACATTCTCTTCAATGATACCTTTATATTCCCATGGACCTTCGGGACTTTTAGCCGTGCAGTATTCTATCATCTCCGGCTTGGTGCCTTCGCTCGCATATATAAGGTAATACAATCCTTTCCGTTTATAAACCCAGGGACCTTCTATATAGTTTTTGGGTTTGAAGCTTGTAATAGGTCCATCCATTTCAGTCATATTTTCTTTCAGCTTCACATACTTGCAGCTTCCATTTCCCCAATATAGATATGCCTGACCGTTATCGTCAACAAAAACGGTGGGGTCTATGTCATCCCAACCATGCTTCATATCCGTTGTCATTTCGTTGGTGATAAGCGCTTTTCCTATTGCATCCTTAAAAGGTCCGGTAGGTTTATCGGAAACAGCGACGCCAATTGAAAATCCTCCT
Source organism: Parabacteroides sp. (assembly GCA_018054455.1). Taxonomy (GTDB): domain Bacteria; phylum Bacteroidota; class Bacteroidia; order Bacteroidales; family Tannerellaceae; genus Macellibacteroides. The sequence goes on along the minus strand of JAGPJL010000120.1, from coordinate 2,645 downwards.
TTACTGTTTTCATCACTTTTATGTCCGACGGATACATACCAATAGAATTTACCATTTCGCTGAACACACTGGGCTGCATATGCATCACCAGATGACCATGAAAATGTTTCCGGAGAAAGACAAGTCCCGTGATCTTTCCATGTAACCATATCTGTTGAAGAAAAAATACGCCAATCGGGCATTTTGTAATTTGTGTCATTTACCGAAGCTGTATCATGCCCTGTATATAAATACACTGTATTATTATAAACCAATGGGGCCGGATCTGCAGTAAACACATTTGTAATTATCGGGTTTTGTGCATGAGTATATGATGCAGCCGAAAACAGTACAATGGCAAGAGTCGATTTTATTAGATTCATTTTATGTTTTATATTAAATTACAGAATGATTGAAGTGTCTATTTTTTACAAATAATCGTATATGTTTTGCCGGCTTCTGTAGGCAAATCATATAACCAGGTTGATTTAAGATTCACCGCATTCAAATTGGCAGAAGCAGCTATCACAGGATTCTTTACTTGATCCGTTTCAAAGAAAGGATTTGAATTTTCGCCGGATGCCACTTTTAATGCTTTTCCACCCACCATAGTCACCTCATTCGGAACACGAATACGGCAGTTTCCGCCTAAATGAGATTTTATGAGAATCTTCTGTACCTGATTATTTTCCCAAGTGATACTCACATCAAAACCTCCGTAAGTTCTCAAGCCGCTGATGCTTCCCTTTTTCCAGTCATCCGGCAATGCCGGTAAAATATCAATAGCGCCGTCCTGACTTTGCAAAAGCATTTCTGTAATACCGGAAGTGCAGCCAAAATTGCCGTCTATCTGAAATGGCGGATGCGCATCGAAGAAGTTCGGATAAGTGCCCCCACTGGTACTTTTCACAGGATCGACAAGTGTTAGCTGATCTGCAATCAGTTTTCGTGCATGGTTGCCATCAAGTAAACGAGCCCAGAGATTCACTTTCCAGCCCATAGACCATCCGGTTGACACATCACCACGATGAGTAAGCGATGTACGTGCAGCATCAAATAAATCGGGTGTTGTATAGGGTGAAATCTGATTACTGGGGTACAAACCGTATAAGTGCGACACATGCCTGTGTTGGTCATCCGGATTATCCCAGTCTCCTATCCATTCCTGCAGCTGACCGAAACGGCCAATCTGCATCGGAGGAAGTTTAGTTAGTATCCTTTGAAAATCGGCCATCAATGATTCGTCTTTTTTAAGCAGCTTGGCCGCCTTAATCGTTTTGGTGAACAAATCGAAAAGAATCTGATTATCCATTGTCGTTCCGTATGCAAGTGCACTTCCATTATGTCCGGAAGGAGTATTTTCCGGTGAAACAGAGGGAGATACGACCAACCATTTATGAGTAGGCTCTTCTACAAGAAAGTCTTTGTAAAATTCGCAAGCAGATCTTAATACAGGATAAACCGATTCCAAATATTTTAAATCGCCGCTGTACAGGTATTTCTCCCATAAATGCTGCGACAGCCATGCACCTCCCATCGGCCATAATCCGGCATTTGCAAAATCTACAACACCTGATATACGCCAGATATCCGTATTGTGGTGAGCCACCCAGCCCTTGCATCCATACATTGTTTCAGCAGTTTGTTTTCCTGTTTCCGACAGTTCTTTTATCAATTGAATCAATGGTTCATGCATTTCAGGCAAGTTGCATTTTTCGGCAGGCCAATAATTCATTTCCGTATTGATATTGATCGTATACTTACTATCCCATGCCGGATTAGTGCTATCATTCCATATTCCCTGAAGATTGGCCGGTTGTCCTCCCGGTTGAGAAGATGAGATAAGCAAATAACGACCAAATTGATAATACATGGAAATCAATTCAGGATCAAATGACTTTGAGAAATCCTTAATTCTTACATCAGTCGGGAGCTTTGCTGCCGATGAAGTTCCTAAATCAAAACTTACGCGATTAAAATATTTCTGAAATGAGGCTATATGGTTCTTAAGCATTGCTGAATAAGGCTTTTTCTCTGCTACTGCAAGATAGTTGGCACATTGCTTAGTTTCATCTGCCGATAAAGTTTTATAATCAGTAAAATTGGTTGCAATAGAAATCAATATAACAACCTCATTAGCCTTACTTACATTAATTTTATTTGCCTCAATTGTTGTAGTTCCACCCGAATTTAGGATTTTCGCACGAGCATCGAATTTTACCTGTCCGGTTACTCCTTCATGAGTTCCCGATATTCCAGTCATTTCGAGAGTATTAGTATCCAATACCCTTACCGATTTCTGCAAAGGTCCATCAAAACTTGCCGCAAAAGATAATTTCCCAGGTTTATCAGCCGAAAGTTTTACGACAATTACCTGATCGGGTTTCGATGCAAAAACTTCTCTTTTATAAGTTACCCCATCCACTTTATATGAAGTAGTAAAAACAGCCTTTTCAAGATCAAGTTCCCTGTAATAATCTGTATAGCTATCAATCCCATTAAACGTAAGGTTCAGGTTACCAACCACCTGAAACATGGAACCATGTAATTGTTTTGCACTAAGTCCTCTGTTTGCCAGGACATCAGCTCGCTGGTAGTCCTCTTTAAAAATATAATATCGCACCGAGTCAAGCACGGATAAACCATCCGGATTATCATTGCGGGAT
>JAGPJL010000203.1 GCA_018054455.1 Parabacteroides sp. | reverse complement strand
GCCTTGCTTGTTTTACAAAGCCAGCCATTTTGGGTCCGACAAGCTCCAGCCCTCTCTCTACGGCGGGATCTTTCCCCTGGTGTACGTATAATGTGCCTATTTCGGCTCGTTCGGCGTCTGAAAATAAAGGTAAGTTTACTGCTCCCGGAATATGACCTGCAATAAATTCGGATGGCGAACGGACGTCAATCATTACGCCAGCTTTGCTCTGTTCTAAAAAATCATCAGCGAAAAGTATGTCTTCCATTTACTATGTGAATTGGAACCTCAAAGGTAGCAATAATAAATAAAAAAGCCACCCCGAATGGAGTGGCTTCCTTATTATTATAGTTCGTATGAATTATAATTTGTTTGCAGATCCAAGAACTGTGTTGATCTTTTCTGCGTAAAGTTCTTTCAGGCTATCGCGAGCCGGACCAAGATACTTACGTGGGTCGAATTCAGCTGGCTTTGTAGCGAAGACTTCACGAATTGCTGCAGTCATAGCCAAACGGCCGTCTGAGTCAATGTTGATCTTACATACTGCAGAAGCAGCTGCTCTGCGCAATTGTTCTTCAGGAATACCGATAGCATCTTTCATTGCACCACCAAATTTGTTGATAGTTGCAACTTTGTCCTGAGGTACTGAAGAAGAACCGTGAAGTACGATAGGGAATCCAGGGATTCTCTTTTCGATTTCTTCAAGGATATCGAAACGCAAAGGAGGAGGAACAAGGATTCCGTTGGCGTCGCGTGTGCACTGTGCAGGAGTAAACTTGTTTGCTCCGTGTGAAGTACCAATTGAGATAGCCAATGAATCAACGCCTGTCTTTGTTACGAAATCGACAACCTGATCTGGTTCTGTGTATGTGTGGTGTTCGGCGCTTACTTCGTCTTCAACACCTGCCAATACGCCAAGTTCACCTTCTACAGTAACATCGTGTGCGTGAGCGTACTCAACAACCTTTTTTGTCAATGCAACGTTTTCGTCGTAAGGAAGATGAGAACCATCAATCATTACTGAAGAAAAGCCCATGTCGATACATGATTTACACAATTCCAATGAATCGCCGTGGTCCAGGTGAAGAACGATCTGAGGTTTTTCGCAACCTAGTTCTTTTGCATATTCTACAGCACCTTGAGCCATATAACGAAGCAATGTCTGATTAGCATATTTACGTGCACCGCTTGATACCTGAAGGATAACCGGAGACTTAGTTGCTACTGCAGCCTGAACGATAGCCTGCATCTGTTCCATGTTGTTGAAGTTGAAAGCAGGGATAGCATATCCACCTGCAACAGCCTTTGCAAACATTTCTTTTGTGTTTACCAGACCTAACTCTTTGTAACTTACCATTGTTGTATATAATTTTACGTTAATGATTAAAAACTCTACAAAGATAACATTTCTGAAAAAATTATATGCTATAAGACATATAAAATAATACAAAAGATGAGAAAGAGGAAAAATATATGTGTTTTCTTTTGTTTCTTCAACTCAAAACTATACCTTTGCAAACCAAATTACCGGTTACCATAGTAAGTAAAAGTAATAATTATAACAGACAATAAAAAAAATGAAAAAAGGACTTCATCCTGAAAACTATCGTCCCGTCGTGTTCAAGGACATGTCTAACGACGATGTATTTATTACGCGTTCAACAATCAACGCAAAAGAAACAATTGAACTTGACGGAGTTACTTATCCGCTGATTAAGGTGGAAATCTCTAACACTTCACACCCTTTCTATACCGGTAAGTCTAAACTTGTAGATACAGCAGGTCGTGTAGATAAGTTCATGAGCCGCTACGGTAAACGTGAATTAAAGAAATAAGCAGCAAGCTTCTTTAGCTTCTGAATAAAAGCCTCAGCAATTTTGTTGAGGCTTTTTTATTGATTATTTTATAAATAAACGCTATTTTTGCATTTCATTGAAAACTTAATTTAAACAGAATAAAACACATGGAAAAAACGAACACACAACTGCTTCACATCCTGAATCAGTTTCAGATTGATGAGGATGTGGTTGCAGCAGAACCTTTTGGCAACGGACACATCAACGACACCCTTAAAGTAACAAATTCGAAAGGAGAAATCAAATACATTCTTCAGCGTATAAATCACCATATTTTTACCAATGTGGATATGCTTCAAAACAATATCTATACGGTAACTACACATATCAGAGAAAAATTAGTACAAAAAGGAGAAACGGACATCGACCGTAAGGTTCTTACCTTCTTGCCTGCGAAAGATAATAAATATTATTATTTTGATGGCGAAAGCTATTGGAGGGTTTGCCTGTTCATTCCCCGCAGCAAAAGTTATGAAGAGGTTACTCCCGAATTATCTTACGAGGCTGGTAAGGCTTTTGGAGATTTCCAAACCATGCTTTCCGACCTTCCTGAAGGTGCACTGGGAGAAACTATTCCTAATTTCCACAATATGGAATTCCGCCTTCAACAGTTTAACGACGCCGTTAAAGCAAATGCTGCCGGACGTCTCGACGAAGTGAAAGAGTTGGTGGATGAAATAGAAAAACGGGCTAAAGCCATGTGTATACAGGAAGACCTGTATCGCGAGGGTAAGCTGAAGAAGCGCACGAACCACTGTGACACAAAGGTGAACAACATCATGTTCGACGAAGATGGAAAAGTATTGTGCGTAATAGATCTTGATACGGTTATGCCGGGTTTTGTGCTTTCTGATATCGGCGACTTTATCCGTACTGGTGCCAACACAGGTGCCGAAGATGATGAGAACCTGGATAATGTGGAAGTGAATCTTCCTATTTTCAAGGCTTATACCCGTGGATATATGGAAACGGCAAAGGCTTTTCTTTCTCCCGAAGAAATCAAACTGCTTCCTTACGGCGGTCGTTTGCTTACTTACATGCAGACTGTTCGTTTCCTGACGGATTATATCAACGGAGACACTTATTACAAAATACATAGTCCGAAACACAACCTGCAACGCACAAAGGCGCAGTTTAAGTTATT
>JAGPJL010000018.1 GCA_018054455.1 Parabacteroides sp. | reverse complement strand
TCAAATCATTAATAATGAAATAACAAAGTGCCTCCTTTAAGCATCTCCTTATGAGATAAGGTATAATTTGAAACAGGTCTACCGTTTAAGGTAATACCCTTGATTATATCTTCCGCCGATTTACGCCCTTTTGTCTTAATCTCAAACGTTTTGCCGTTACCCATATTGATGCTTACCCTGTCAAAAACCGGTGATACTAATTCGTAGCTGTCTCCTCCTACTAAAAGCGGATAAAAACCTGCTGATGCAAATATATACCAGGCACTCATTGTCCCATCGTCTTCGTCCATTTCGGGACTATACCCTTCAGGGTGATTTTTAAATGCTTTTCCAACATAAGGAATCTTAAATTCTGAATTGCCTCCGTAACGATGAGTCATCTCTTTGGTAAGCAAGTTGCGAACCAACTGCTGCGACAGTTCCGGTTTTCCAAATCTATTAAATAAAAAAGGAACATGAATATCCGGTTCATTACCCTGATTATACAGGTTGTTATCGAAGAAATACGAAAGTTGTTTGCCAAGATTATCCTTACCCACCCAACTTATCATTTGGTCAACGTATTGAGGTGCGGCCCAACGGTACTGCCAACGTGTCCCTTGATACAATCCATTGTTTTTCATAACTTCATATGCAGGAGTGATTTCCATGAATTCCGTCTTCCAGGTTTCCTCAAATAATTTCTCTGATTGTTCCTTGTACTGTTTTTCGTCGGCTTTATTACCCGTTATACCTGCTATTTGGGATAAAGCCCAAAGGTCGTAGGCTGATTCCAACTTTTGGTCTGGTGATGCCATCGGAAGTTCGTTTGCCTCTTTTTTTATACCTTCGTACCCAATGGAAAAGTCCAGGTCGCGAATTCCTTTACGGTAGGCATCAAGTAATACTATCGATGCGTGTTCGGTACGTACAGATGGAGTAGATTCGAAGTCTGTGGACCAGTTCTTCTTCCCGGTACGATAAAGTGATAAAAGTGAGCGACACATATCACGCATTAAAGTTGGTTCGGTGATAACCAACAAAGGAAATTTACTGCGAAAGGTATCCCAAATAGACCAGGAGCTAAAATATCGCCAACCATCTGCTTTGTAAATCTGACCATCTGAACCCAGGTAACGATGGTCGTTGGAAGTTACATCAGCCGGACTCATGTAGATGCGATAAAGGGAGGTATAGAAAACGACCTTATCGTCGTTGGTTCCTCCTTTTATGTTGATCTTGTTTAACTTGCTTTCCCATAGGTTTTCGGCTTGTTGTTTTAACTGAATAAAAGACAAGGACTCACGCTGTTTTGCTTCGACGTGAGCTGTTGCAACGTCGAGCGGAGAAACAGCGATGCGTAACTCAACCGGATTCGTATTCTTCCCAAAACGGAGTTCTGCCTCATCGGTTTTACCACTTCCCTTTACGAACGAAAAAGGTTCGTTGGACGACAGATGAAAATAGAGTTTATACATTCCATGACCACAAGTATTCCGGGCTTGTACATATCCAATAATTTCGTGGTTTGATTTTAATTTAAATTCGCAATCAATCAGTCCTTCAAATGAAGAGGCAAAATTAATCCATATCGATCGATCGGCACCTTTTCCGAAATCGTACTGTTGTACAGCCATATTATGTGTAGCTGTAAATGCTCCTTTAACTCCGTTGTTAAAAGTGGTTGCATAATATCCGGGGGTTGCTGTTTCTGTGTTTTTGACAATGCGTAATTCTTGATCCGGAGCAGAAGTTCGGATGCTTAAATTACCACCGCAACCGCTACAGCCAACACCCGACAGCCGATTGATGGATACTCCCGAAATTTTATCCGTGGCATAATCGTATCCCGCATGAGTTCTCGGATTACTGTCCGGACCAACTGCTATCATACCGAAAGGAACTGTGGCAGCCGGACTTAATTGCCCATTATCGCCAGATGTTCCCATAAAAAGATTTACATACTTTGTGTTCTGTCCATATCCCAGAACAGAAACAAATACAAACAGAAACAAAAATTTTATTTTCATTACTATATTTTATAAATTAAGAATTGTCAACACTACTTAAAAAGAAAAATGAGCTGAGAAATCATGAATCAACTCCGGTCTGTTTGCAAAAATACGCAATTCGTCGCACTCCGCACGGCCGTTCGTCTAAAAAACACTTGAATATACATTGGCAGGCGGTAAGTTTGTGCTATTATTTAAATAGCGGAAGATGAGAAATAAAGTCGTTTTTGTATGCATAGCCTTGCTTTCTGTATGTTTTTTTCCTGTTACTGCGAATGCGCAGAAAACATTACTTCGAGGTGTATTATTGGATTCGCTCACCCACGAGGGCGAGCCCTTCGCAACTATCCGGATCACCAATAAACACAAACCGGACAATCCGGTGGCGATGACGGTAACTGATATGGACGGCAGATTTGAACAATCTCTGACCGGTAAAGGTGATTTCACTATTTTGTTCAGTTCTGTCGGGAAAAGTAATGTAAACGTGCCCTTCACCTTAAAAGGAGACTCGGTCGTTAATCTTGATACACTTTTTATATCAGAGGATGTAAAACAATTGAAAAACGTCGAGATCGTGGCCCAGAAACCATTAATCAAGATGGAAGTAGACAAAATGAGTTATAGTATTGCCGATGATGCCGATGCAAAATCGAATTCATTGCTCGACATGCTCCGCAAGGTACCCATGGTTACGGTTGATGGTAACGACAACATAACAGTAAACGGCAGCAGTAATTTTAAAGTCTTCGTTGATGGAAAACCGAGTGTGATGCTTAGCAGCAATCCTTCGGTTGTACTTAAAAACATGCCTGCGACAAGCGTAAAGAATATTGAGGTTATCACCAATCCGGGAGCTAAGTACGATGCCGAAGGTGTTGGTGGTGTACTTAACCTGATTACAAATAAAGTATCCGGAACAACCAATCCGATGAATGGCTATAACGCGACCCTGCGAGGTATGGCAAATACCAAGGGCTTAGCCGGGGGTATTTATGCAAGTATTCAGCAGGGTAAACTAACGATGACTGTTAATGGGAATATAGCCGACAGCAAGATCAAGAACACAAGGACTGAAATAAGCAGGGAGCAATTCGATTCTTCGGGTAATTCGTTTATGGATAACTCTCAGTCGGGCAACACCAATTTTAAAATAAAGATGGGAAATCTGAACCTTGGCTATGAGATAGATTCGATGAATTTACTTTCCGCGTCATTTGGTCTAATGGGATTCGGTACTAATGTGAACGCCTTCACACAAACCAACATGAGTGGGGGCAATTATGGGACAGGCTTTGGCTATACGGGTAGCTCTGACTCCAGGGGAGATCGTTATTCCATTAACGGGAACATCGATTTTCAGCATTCTTTTGCCGGTAATAAAGACAGGATGTTGACTTTATCTTATTTAGTCTCCTCCTCGCCCGACAAAACAAATGCTTACAGCCTGTTTGATACGAATGAGGAAAACAGTTTCCTGAATTTAACCGACCGTTATACAGATGCACACAAAAATACATTAGAAAATACTTTTCAGCTGGATTATTCTACGCCATTGGGTATGGGTCAGACTTTTGATATGGGGGTAAAATATATTATGCGGAACAATTCTTCCGATTCCAAATATTATATAAACAAAGAGGACGCTTTTGAGTATGTAGCCGACAATAGCCTCAACTACAAGCATTACAACGACATAATGGCCGGGTATGCCGAATACAGTGTGAAGGTGAACCGCTGGAAGTTTAACGGTGGTTTGCGTTATGAGTATACCTGGCAGGATGTGGAATATAAAACAGGTCAGGGTACCGACTTTAAGGTAAAATACGGTAATTTGGTGCCGTCTGCCAATCTTTCGTACAAACTGAACGAGAGTCAGAATTATGGGTTGACTTATAACATGCGAATCAGCAGACCGGGTATTGGCTTCTTAAATCCTTACATGGATAAATCCGATCCTACCAGTGTATCGTATGGTAACACTAACCTGGAGAGCGAAAAGGCACACAACCTGAGTTTAGTCTACAACCTGGCAACTCCCGCTTGGATCGTGAATCTAACCTTACGCCAGAGCTTCTGTAACAATGCCATTGAAAGGTACAGTTTTTTCAAAGACAATCTCCTGAATACGACTTACGATAATATTGTGGAAAACCGTCAGACCGGACTAAACACTTTTGTTAACTGGAATGCAGGCAGACAAACCCGTTTCACACTGAATGGAAGTGCATCGTATGTAGATTTGAACAGCATGGAATTGGGTATTTCGAACAGTGGCTGGCAAGGCAACCTGATGCTGGGCTTTCAGCAAACCCTTCCCTGGGATATTCGTTTGAGCATGAACCTGATCAGCTCGACCAAGCAATATAACCTGCAAGGGTGGTCTACCGGCTTTAATGCCATGATGGGAAGCTTGTCGCGTACGTTCTTGAATAACAAACTAAGCGTTAGTCTTTCCGGTATGACCAATCTGTCGGGCAACGGCCTCGAACTTAAGTCGTACGCCAAAGGAAAAGAGTATATCAACCGCTCGATTGTTACCCTGCCTTTGCGTAACCTCGGTATAAGTATCAGCTACACCTTGGGTAAACAACAATCCATGAAGAAGACAAAACGTACAATCAGCAACAGCGACGTTAAGGATGGCAATTCCCAGACCGAGAGTATTGGAAATATGATGATTCATTGATCTGGATTCAAAGCGAATGCGTATTTTTGACAAAACTTCGTAACAATGACATACTCGGAAAAAAACATACATCTTATCATTGTACAGATTCTTATCTGGTTGTCGTTGTTACTGACTCCTGCCTGTATTGAATTTGTATCTAATCAGGACATTGGAAAGGCGTTGAATGCAATCACGGTAACAGGCAAGTTTGTTTTACCTTCGGCCATTCTCTATTTTATCAATTTCTATGGATTTGTACCCTATTTGCTATTCCGGAAACGGGCAATCCTGTTTTATCTGGTTAATTTTCTGGCTATTTCGGGTATTCACCTGTGGCTGTTCACCCCCACCTTTCAGTTACAGGAAAACTGGAAGGTAGCTTTCTGGTCGCTGGCCGCAGCCTCCTTTATTATCAACATCGTGTTTGTGGGGTGTGCAACAGGTCTGCGTTATATTGTTCGTTGGAACGACCTCAATGTAAGACTAAAAGAGGAGAAGCAAAAGAGCGCTGAGGCAGAACTTGCCTTTTTAAAGAATCAGCTGAATCCGCACTTTCTGTTCAATACGCTGAATAATATTTCCAGTCTTGTTCAGATAGACGCAGACACTGCGCAGGATAGCATCGGGCAGCTGAGCGACTTGTTACGGTACACCCTTTATGATTCCAATCAGGCACTGGTTCCTATTGAAGGAGAGATCGAGTTCATGAATAATTACATCAACCTGATGAAGCTGCGATGTAACGAAAAGACAACAGTGGAAGCAGAGTTGCAGCAGCCGCCCAAGTCGGGACAGATTGCCCCGCTCCTCTTTATCTCTTTGATAGAAAATGCGTTCAAGCACGGAGTAAACAGCAGAAAAGAATCGTTTATCCGCATCCGCTTCGGCGCTCAGGGTGAACAACTTGTTTTTACCTGCGAGAACAGCTATTATCCTAAAACGGAAATGGACCGTATAGGTTCGGGCATCGGTCTGGAGAATCTGAAGCGTCGTCTTGAATTAACCTATCCCGATTGCTATCAGTATGTACAGGAACTACGGGGCGATATTTATTTTGTACAAATAACCCTTCAAAATTGCTTATGATACATCTTACATGCATGGTTGTAGACGATGAGCCGCTTGCCATCAAAATGCTGGAAAATTACATTAGTCGCACCCCGTATCTTAAGCTGACAGCCTCTTTCAGCGATCCGGTACAGGCTCTCTCTTCTTTGCTGGAAAGTCCTGTGAATATTCTTTTCTTAGATATTCAGATGCCGGACTTAGACGGGCTAAATCTGTCTGCTATGGCGCCGCGCGAAACAAAAATTATCTTTACCACTGCTTTCAAGCAATACGCTTTTGAAAGCTATGAGGTGAATGCGCTCGATTTTTTGCTGAAACCCATCAGATACAATAAATTTCTGAATGCAACGGAAAAAGCCCGGCAATGGTTCGAACTTGTAAACGGAAAAGATCAGGGACTTTCAACCGCTTCGGCTGTTATTCCTGTCCCCGGGCAACCCGTCGGACAAAACAGTATCTATATCCGTACGGACAACCATCTCCGGCAGATTGACCTCTCTCAAATAGTGTGTGTTAAGGGATTGAAAGATTACGTACACATCTATTTGGAAAACGAAAAAAGAGCCTTGATTACTCATCTCACCATGAAAGCAATGGAGGAGATGTTGCCATCTACCCGCTTTATGCGTGTCCATCGCTCATATATAGTAGCATTGGACAAGATAAAGTCGGTAGATAGGAACAACTGCATCTACCTAAGTAATGAAGTAATCCATGTGACTGATACGTATAAAGAGGCATTTATAGCGTATCTGGAGGCTAAAATTCCGCGCTAAGGTCCGTTTACCCAACAATATATTTACTTTTGGGTAGTAAGGATAGGACTTTAATCACCAGGTAAGACACCACAAACGTACAAACGGCGATAAGGGGTATCTTTATCAGTGCTGTGTCGTAAATAGGATTAAAAACAGCGTAAAAGAAATTAAGTACCATGATATGAACAAGGTAAACTCCATAGCTGAGTTTTGAAATATCGGTAATTACTCTGAGAACCGGAGAATCTTCATTGCTGAATTGAATGTTTTTGATTAGCAGGAACAGTCCTAAAGACATCATGGCCACATTGATGGATTCGAAGCCCCAGGTTATTTCAAGTTCGGGAACGGTGGCAACCTTACCCAGACTTGCAGCAAATCCGCCGGCAGTAATGGCATATCCTGTAACAATCAATAAAACTCCCACGGGTAAGTTCCAGCTTTTTTTAGCAAGCCAATATGTTTTCGCATAGAATGCCAGAATCATAAAGCCTAAAAAGCCTGTAAAATAATAAAGCATGGGCGTTTTATTCCAAAAGCACTCTCCCAAAACCGAAGGGAATAGCAAATGAATATAAGGCAAACATAAAGTCACCCCCCACACATACAGATAAAATTCCACCTGTTTGCGGGTGGCAACTTTTAGCCACGGAGAAATAATGGGAGCAATCATATAGAGTCCGAGCAGCATATATACGTACCAAAGATGCCCTACCTCCACACCAAAATTAACCGGGATTTTAAGGATGTTTATCAGGGCTGTTACTAATTCTACCTGTCCCATCATAAACTGATAGAAGGCATACAACACGCACCAGACAATAAAGGGAATGACTACACGTATAAAACGTTTGCGGAAAAACTGACTCATTTCTTCTTTAACAGGCAACAAAAAGTAACCCGAAAGCATAACAAACAAAGGAACTGCCGTACGGCATAAAGAATTAAACAAATTTACCCAGTAGGGATCTTCACCCGGCAATACGGCTCCCCCTGCTCCAATATAAAAGAATTCACCGGCATGCACCTGAATCACCATATAACAGGCCAGCACTCTCAATAAATCAAATCCATGATTCCTTACTTTTATCTGCTCCATTCGATTAACAAAATTAATTTTATATGTTTGTGGCTGATCATTATAAATAATACAAGGTGTAAAAATAACAATTAAAAATGAAAATGTGTTATTTGCTCAATTAAACCTTTTCTATGTATCTTTATCTAAAAATCAAGTTAATTAATTGTTCACGATTAAAATTAGAACCTATTTTGAAAAAAGCGTATCTTTTATTGCTGCTGTTTTTTATTTGCACAATGACTTTCGCACAATCGTCTGGTGTTATTTCCGGACTTGTAGCAGATAAATCCAATCAACCTATCGAACGTGCAACTATTGTATTGCTGAGCCTTCCCGACAGTGTTATGGTTAAGGGTGTTGTTACCGATCAGAAGGGTTTCTTTTCATTGAACCAGATAAAAGACGGGAAATATGTACTCCGCTCTTCATATATTGGCTTTAAATCTAACGCTAAGCAGGTTCTGATTTCTTCTCCAAAAAGAGTATTTTCTTTAGGTACAATCAAGCTGGACGACGATAATGTGATGCTGAACGGAATTACGGTTGTTGGCAATGCCGCAGAGATGGTCATAAAAAATGATACGGTAGAATACAATCCGGAAGCTTTTAAAACGCAGGAAAATGCAGTTGTAGAAGATTTGCTGAAAAAACTACCGGGCGTAGAAGTCAGCGCTGATGGTAAAATTACGGCCGGAGGAAAACAAGTTAAAAAAATCCTTGTGGACGGCAAAGAGTTTTTTGCTGATGATCCCACCATGGCCACCAAAAATCTAACGGCAGACATGGTCGACAAGTTGCAGGTGGTTGAGCGGAAATCGGAAATGGAACGGCTTACAGGAATCAGCGACGGAGAAGAGGAAACAATCATCAATCTTCAGATTAAACCCGAAAGAAAAAAGGGCTGGCTGGGTAACTTTGGTGCCGGCATTGGAAATAAAGACCGGTATGAAGGCAATGGTATGTTCAACCGGTTTATCGGAAAAAACGTTTATTCAATAATAGGTAACGTAGGAAACACAAATTCCGGACGCGGAGGGAACCGTAGTTACGGTGGCGGAAGCGGCAATACCGAAGCCGGATCGTTAAACTTTTCGGTAGGTACCGAAACCAGTCCGAAGCTTAAAATAGAGGGAAGCGGACAGTATTCGTTCCGCAATACGGATGCCGAATCTAAAAGTTACACCGAAACATTTCTGAGTAATACCTCTCAATTCTCGGACAGAAATTCCTTTACTCTTTCTGAAACCGACGATTTCAACACCGAATTTCGTCTGGAATGGAAACCGGATGAGTATAATACGTTCCGGTTCAAACCAAGTGCGGGCTATTCCAAATCGAATTCCTTTTCGCAAAGCGACAATAACACCTATACCGAAGCCGGAAAGCCGGAAGATTTCCTGAATAAAAGCAATTCAAAATCATCGGCCGAATCGTCTTCACAAAATGGAGGAATGGATGTGGATTACAGTCACTCTTTTAAAAATAAGCCTGGTAGAAGAATTAACTTAAGCCTGAGCGGAACAATGGGTGAAAATGAATCGGAGTCGTTTTCACGCTCTACAGCTATTTATACCATCAATCCGGATGCAAACAATACAGATCTGATACGTAGGGTTGAAAATGTGACTTCGTCCTATAATTACCGTGTCTACGCCTCGTATGTGGAACCGGTTTTTACCAATCGTTTCCTGCAATTATCCTACTCGTATCGCTTTAATAACAGGGAAAGTGATAAAAAGACCTATGCACGTAAATCGGAAGAGGATCTGACGGGTGTGTTGGATGAAAGCATTAGTCTGACCAACAACTTTGAAAATGACAATATCCGTCAGCAGATTCAGGCAAGTTTCCGTACCGTAAGAGAAAAATACGAATACCAGCTTGGGGTGAATATCGAACCGCAAAAATCGACCAGCAGACGTTTTTATCTTGTTGAATCAGAAAATAAGGTACTGAGTCGTTCTGTAACCAACTGGGCTCCAACGGCGAGATTTCAGTATAATTTCTCCCGGGAAAAGAATTTGCGTATAAATTACCGCACAAACACCTCTCAACCAGATCTTACTCAGCTTGATGAAACGATTGACGATTCAAATCCAAGTAACATCCGATATGGGAATGCAGGTCTTAAACCAAGCTTTACACAATCCATGGAAGTTCGTCTGCAATTAATGGAACGTAAATCGCAAAAGTCAATCATGGCAAGTCTGGAAGGTAGCACAACAAACAACAGTATTGTTTCGAAAGTAATCTACGCCGAAGATGGTTCCGGTAAACGAGAGACCACTTACGACAATGTGAACGGTGTTTGGAATACATCTGCTTTTTTAATGACAAATCTTCCTTTTTCAACTAAATTCAGGTTTAATTCGTATACCAGATTCAGTTTCAATAACCGCGTGGGCTATACATCCGACCGGTTGGCGACTGTCCCGACTAAGAATACCACCAAGAACTCTATATTGAATCAGAACCTGGGTATTCGTTTTATTAATCCTGTTGTCGAACTGGCTGTGAACGGTTCGGTGGGATATAATGGTGTACGAAGTACTGCCAAAACAAGCAGCAATCAGGATGTATTTACCTATCGTGCCAATGGAAATGTTACCCTGTTCCTGCCTCTGAATATTTCTCTTTCGAGCGATATCGGTTACCAGACAAGTTCGGGCTATTCTGCAGGTTATAGTCAGAACCAGACAATTTGGAATGCCAATATACAGAAGTCTGTATTAAAAAATGCGGGTATGGTGGCTTTTCGTATCTACGATATCTTGCAACAGAGACAAAATATCAGCCGCTCTGTGTCAGAAACTGCCATCACAGAATCCATTAATAACAGCCTTACGAGCTATTTTCTGGCCTCATTTACTTACCGGTTTAACCTTTTTGGAGGCAAGGGGGGTACTATGCCGGGCGAAAGACCGGAAGGCATGCGGGACGGTACGCGGGAAAGAAGATTCGAAGGCGGTCAGGGCCATGGCAGGTGGTAATTTTTAATAAATTATACCGTTAAATTGGACAATAAAAGAAATAAAAACTGTAGTTTCGCATGTTTTTCTTTTAACGTTTTTAATTTTTATCATGGAAAATGCTTCAACTCAGGCTGTGTATCCCAAAGGGCTTATACGCTATGCCGTGCTTTCTTTTTATCTTGCCCAAGGATTATGTTTCTCCAGTTGGGCCAGCCGGATACCGGATATCAAAGATATTTTTGCAGTAAATTATGCATTCTACTGGGGACTGATCTTGTTTTTAATCCCCGTTGGTAAGTTTACGGCTATTCCGTTGGCAGGCTATCTGGTCACGAAGCTTGGAAGCCGTATAATGGTTCAGGTTAGCATTCTTGGGTATGCACTATCTTTGTTTGCTATTGGCACATCAACCAACATATACATGCTTGGCGTCTTTTTATTTTGCTTTGGCGTGTTCTGGAATTTGTGTGACATTTCCCTTAATACACAGGGAATAGGCATTGAACGTCTTTATGGCAGAACCATTATGGCTTCCTTCCACGGTGGATGGAGTCTGGCGGCTTGCTTAGGTGCCCTCATCGGATTTATCATGATTGTTTCCGACATCACTCCTTTCTGGCATTTTACCATCATATCCGTAATTATACTCGGTATTGTTCTGTTAAGCCGTAAATACTTGCAAAACGATGTGGAACAGGAATCCGAAGCAAAAACAGAAGCAAAGCCTGTGGTGGACAAAATGAGTTGGATCCGAAAACCGGAAATGTTGCTTATCCAGCTAGGGGTAGTCGGCTTGTTTGCCCTGATTGTGGAAAGTGCTATGTTTGACTGGAGTGGCATCTATTTTGAATCGGTTCTGAAAGCTCCTAAATCTTTGCAGATTGGCTTCCTTGTTTTTATGGTGATGATGACAGTTGGACGATTTCTTACTAATTACGCGTACCATCTCCTTGGTAAACAAAGGGTATTGCAATTGGCCGGAGCGTTAATCTTTGCCGGATTTATGATTTCGGCTCTTTTGTCTGGTTACTTCGATTCCATGATAGCAAAGGTCGTTGTGAATTCGATCGGATTTATGTTTGTAGGTTTAGGTATTTCATGCATGGTGCCTACTATTTACAGCCTGGTTGGGGCTAAGTCGAAAACACCCGTAAGCATTGCCCTTACCATTCTTTCAAGTATAAGCTTTATTGGATCGCTTATTGCTCCTTTGCTGATCGGTGCCATTTCTCAGGCGTTTAATATGAAATATGCGTATATAGTGGTTGGATTACTGGGCCTTTGTATCGTACTGATGACTACCTTTTGCAATTCGTTCAAGGTGAACGAGCCCAAATAAAAGAAAGAAAATAATTAAAAAAATGCCTGAACTATTAAAGTTCAGGCATTTTTTGTTCTGCTGTATTGAGACAATATATTACATCTTCTTTGCTTCCTTTAAACGGACCCAAACCTTCTATTTTGAGGGTAGACATCGCAGCGGCAAAACGTCCGGCTTCCTCTATTCCAGCTCCCTTGGCTCGTTTGTACAGATAGCCTGTCATATAGGTATCTCCGCAACCTGTTGCATCAACCACCTCTTTTGGCTTATAGGCTGGTATTTTATAAAATGTTTCGCCATCATAGATAACAGATCCAAGACTACCTAATGTTATCAACACTTCTTTAACACCCCAGGCATATAACTGTTTGGCAGCACTGATAACATCAGAATAACCTGTCAACACTTCCATTTCATGTTCGTTTGCTTTCAGGAAATGTATATATTGAAGGGCTTCTTCTTTGCCTGCCCAATCAATAGCATACACGTTCTGATCTCTCACTTCACGCAGATAACCTTGCGAATCGACCGAAACAAGCCCCTTTTCCGATAAATACTTAACTACTTCCAGCGAAAAATCGTCGGCAAGCAAAGTTCCTAAATGGAATATACCGGCTTCTGTATCTTCCAGTTGATTTACTGTAAACGGATCTGCTTTTGCCAAAACCCGTTGTGTTCGGTTATCCTGATTCTCGCCGTAAATGTTTTCAAAGTAAACCGAATGTTTGCTGGGCAAAACTTTTACATCAATGCCTTTAGATCTCAAATCGTCGGCAACAGCCATTTCCGATTCGGCAATGGCTGTTACAAGCGTGAAATCTATATCATCGAAATGCTTGATGGCATGCGAGAAATAAAAAGAAGTACCGCCAGGCATATGGACTGTATTCTTTGGTGTTACAACTTTATCTAAAGTAATGTGACCAACGCAACAAAGATCATGCATATTCTATTCTTATTTTGATGGATGCAAAAGTAAAAATAAATATCCTTTAAATAAGAATAGGGCGGTAAAATTCGTCAGGAATGTAAATTTCAAATTGACTGTTTAATTTGAAATTGCTCCCTAAAAGCAGAAGGTGACATGCCCGCATGCTGAATGACGTATTTATTAAAATTAGTGAACTCATCAAACCCAAGTTCAGCGCTAATATCTTTTACAGACATATCTGTGTAAACGAGAAGTCGTTTAACTTCAAGAATAACCCGGCTTATCAAATATTTTTTGGGAGTCGTGTTTATCGTCCCTTTTAACTGTCTTGTCAGCGTCTTTTCGCAAACGCCGAGTGCGTGCATATAAAACTCCGTATGCTTCAGTACTTTGAATTGCTTTTCTACCTCATTACAAAACCTGCGCGCAAGATTCTCATTCAGGTCATAAAGAAGAGGATCCCTTCCTGATTCAAGTTTTCGTTCGGCTCCGAATAGTAATGTTTGCAGTAAACTATGAATAATCAAAGGCTGATAACTATCTGCGTCAAGTTTAAGTTCTTCTTCTAAAAGAGAAAATATCTTTTCAACATGGCTTTTATCCAGCTGCGCTGTTTGGTTAAGATTCTCAGGATTCAAAATTTCTGATGAGAGCAGAAAATAAGTATCAGCCTCAGACTGACTAAAAAATGAATCTGAAAATAATATTACCTTGCCTGAATAGTCAGATGTAGTATCAAAACTATATGCCTGATTAAGTGAAATAATAAGTAGCTCACCGGCTTTTATCTTTATCTGCTTAAAATCTATATCGAAAATAGCTTCTCCTTCTGATAGCCATATCAGTTGAAAAGAGGTTGCTTTCAATGGGCTTTTACTAAGACGGGAATCCGCTTTTACTTTAGTCAAATTCTTAATTTCTAACTCAAAAGGTAAGTTTTTCATAAAACGAGTGTTCTTTCTTGGTTTTGTTATTATAACTACTAAAACAGTTAGCGAATATACGACAAGAAATTGACAAAAAAAACATATTATACTAATAAACCACATGAACCCTGACTGTTTATTATCCCATACCATACTTTTATTATCCTGGTAAACGTGATATCCAACCGATGAATTTATATAATTGCAAATTACTAAACAAACGTTCCGGTTAGAGAGTTTAATAATAAGAGATTCCTAAACTACGTTATTCAACTTAATAATAATTGAGTATGCAATTTATATGGTATATTATTATAGGTATTGTTGCCGGCTTTGCTGCCGGAAAAATTATGAAAGGCGGAGGTTTTGGACTGGTACTTAATTTACTTCTCGGTATCGTTGGAGGAGTGTTGGGGGGATGGTTGTTTCAGCTATTGGGAATCAGTGTAAAGGAAGGCAGTATTGTTGGAAGCTTTATTACTTCTACCGCAGGAGCCATACTTCTGCTTTGGGTTGTTTCCCTTCTTAAAAAGTAACAAACCTTCTAAAATAGGTTTCTCACTTTCCAATAAGTTCCTTAGTATATCAAATTGTGCCTAAAAACAGTTGTTTAGTTGTGATTTAATTTACTTTGCACTACTTTTGAAGCCTGCAAATTAAACTTTAAATCATATTTCGAATACTATGGCACAATCAGGAAGACTCCTTTCTTTAGATGTTATGCGAGGCATAACAATCTCTGGAATGATTATGGTAAACAACCCGGGAAGCTGGGAATTTGTATTTTCACCCTTAAGGCATGCATCGTGGGACGGACTCACCCCCACCGATTTGGTATTTCCTTTTTTCATGTTTATCATGGGGGTATCTATGTTTCTCTCTCTCAGAAAGTACAATTTTGAACTTACAACAGAAAGCGTAAAGAAAATACTTAAACGTACGGTACTGATCTTTTTGGTTGGTTACGGTCTCAATTGGTTTGGACACAGTATGGGTTACGTTAAATCGCTGCAGTCCGAAGGTGTTCCGGTGCTCGAAAGTATGGCACGTGGTTTTACTGATTTCCAGAATGTACGCATATTAGGTGTAATGCAGCGTCTGGCTTTTGCCTACGGAATTGGTTCTTTATTGGGATTATCAATCAAACATAAACATATTTTGCCATTGGCTGCAACAATATTGGTTGGCTACTGGGCATTGCTTGGCTTTACAAACAGCATGGTTTTATCCGAAGATAACCTTATAGCAGTAATTGACAAAGCATTGTTTGGTGCCGAACGTATGTATCACGATAGTCTGGCCGATGGAACAATCATAGCTTTTGATCCGGAGGGATTACTAAGCGTTTTAGGCAGTATAGGGCATGTGCTGCTTGGTTTTTACGCCGGAAAGCTGATAATGGACAGCAAGAAAAACAACGAACTTATTATTCGCAGATTGTTTATTTATGGAACAATACTTTTGTTTGCCGGTTTGCTTCTTCAGTACGGATGCCCGATAAATAAAAAAATATGGAGCAGCACGTTTGCCCTTACCACCTGTGGTTTTGGCTCCCTTCTTTTAGGATTGCTTATATGGATTATAGATATCAACGGGAAAAAAGACTGGA
The DNA here is from genome assembly GCA_018054455.1 of Parabacteroides sp. Taxonomy (GTDB): domain Bacteria; phylum Bacteroidota; class Bacteroidia; order Bacteroidales; family Tannerellaceae; genus Macellibacteroides. Next base: position 16,460 of record JAGPJL010000018.1, on the reverse strand, counting down.
GTTTGTTCTTTGAATCATTCGGTATAAATCCACTTTATCTGTATGTACAGGCAGGCATCCTATCCTCAATCATTAGTTTTTGCACCTGGTTTCCCGGAGCCGAAGGTGTTACAACATTTAAAGGTTATATGTACAATGATGTTTTTTCGCCTTTATTTGGAGCTGTTGGAGGTTCGCTTGCCTGGGCTTTATTCTATGTAATCCTGAACTGGATTCCCGGTTACTACTTATACAAAAAGCAGATTTACATTAAACTGTAAAATTTTCCAATAATATACGCCGTACTTTTGCCTTGCTTTACCAGTCAGAGACTAGCTAAATGAAACGAAAGTACGGCGTTTTATATCAATTCTGTTAGGCAGAAACAGTCACATCAAATCCTTCTTTCCTGGCAATGTCTGCGATCCTTTCGAGTTCGGATTCAGAAACTTTCAACAGGTTTTTAACAGGAGTCTCTCTGTCTATCGTATAAATCATCACCTGTCCGGGCTTTATCTGCTTTAGCGCATCGATCCATCCTGTAATCTCTTCCTTTGTTGTATTATCTACCGACGCTCCGTTATATTCTCCTTTAATAAACATGGTTTGTATGATGAGTTTCCCTTCAAAGCGACAAAGCTGTTCCACTAATTTAGCAAATGTAAAAGAAGGAAGATTGGGAGCGTTGAGCTGCTGTATACGGGTATCCAAAACAGAATCGAGCTTTAGAATGGCATCGTCCACTTTGTGCAGGGCATTAAACACCTCTTCTTTATGAAGCATGGTTGAATTAGAAAGAACCGCAATCTTTGCTTTTGGAAAAAGCCGGTCACGCAAGCTTACCGTATCCTCGATGATTCCTCCGAAATCGGGATGCAGAGTAGGTTCACCGTTTCCGGCAAAAGTAATCACATCTGGAGCAGTTTCAGATGCCTTCATTGAGACGAGCGTCTCTTCCAGCTCCTTTCTCACTTCTTCGCGGGTAGGAAGTTTGCTTTTGGTTCGTCGTTCGCTGTTTAATCCACATTCGCAGTAAATACAATCGAAAGAACAGAGTTTACCATCTACCGGTAATAAATTTATACCAAGCGAAACCCCCAGCCTTCTGCTATGAACAGGTCCGAATACTATCTTGTCGAAAAGAAAAGTTGACATAGTTACGTTGCTTTTAATTCAGTCATGCAAAAGTAGACATTATTCCCTATAATTGTATGGAAGCAACTCGCCAACCTAAAATTTCCAACAAATAAGTGTATTCAAATCCATCTTATTTTTTCCGCTGATTTCTTCCAGATCAGAGCCAATTAACTCGCGGTCGTAATAATGTGCCCATCCTATTTTGGCTGAAAAAGAAAGTTTTTTTACTATTTCTGCTTTAAAAGACAAAGCCAGACGTAGGCCCTTACCATAATAAGAAGGCATTGAAAAGGAATACAACAAATTCTTTTCGTAGGATGTGATCCGGCTGTAATAGTCGTCTGTATCAAAATAAGAAAGATACCCGTCCAGTTGAAACGGAAAAGAGGAAGGCTTAAAACCCAGACTCTGGGAAATCATCCAGCCCAAACTTTCTTCGGGAGAATTGCTGTAAAGGGTTCCGTTTAGCGTGGTACGCAACGTCACAGTAGACGAGGGTGCATAAATAGTTTGTAATCTTAAACGCTGGCGGCGGTTTATCTGTGTAGATTCTGTTTCTTTCTGCTGATACCTGATGGAGAAAGACAACTTGTTACGGGGAGTATAAACAGCTTCAGCCATATATTCTTTCCCTGACGAAGGGGTATCCACCCCATATTTCAACCACGGAAAAGAAAAAAAATCGGCATACATGGATAACCTCCATGAAGCCTCCGGAAAGAGTTGCATCCCTAAATAAACACCCTGTTCATTCTGAACAGAACTATTCTGACCAAAGGCATTGCCATAAAAGGCCTGATATCTTTTATCGTAATACCGGTGAGAAACGAGCCACGAAATATAGGAAGCAGGTGAAAGTTGCAATCCGTGCAGGGTAGCTAAAGCTCCATTTTGGCTTAGAGCCGTTTCGCCATAGAAAGTGACCTTTTTAATTTTCAGCTGATAATCCACACTCATATTCATAGCTGAATTTCCACGGAAAGCAAAAACATTATAGGGCTTTTGCTCGGGTTCAATCCGTTTATCGCCGAAGTAATAACCAACTACAGTTAATCCAACTGAAAACGGAGCCGTGGCATACCGGATATTTCCTCCTGCGGTATGTGTTGAAACTGTTCCCTTTTTATCATTCTCCCTGGGTAATCGATGCAAACCATCGGTTTTAAACGAAGTTATCAACATACTGTCGGCTGTAGCATCCAGCTTTCTTTGAGAATAAAAAAAACTAAGATCAACCTTATTGAGCGCTATAGTAGAAGCAACCCCTCTGAAAAAGTCAGTCTCGTTGGTAGAAAAGTGGCGACGGAAGCCATTTGTCCTTCTTTTCGTCTGCAAAACCTGCGAACTGCGGGATGGTGAGAAATCATTGCTAATAACCAATCCCTGTCCAAAAGAAACCTTATAATCACCTATCGCAAGACTTTTCAACACCCCTATCTCCTTTATCAACAAATGTGCCGAGTAATAATCGTATCCCTTGCGTCCATTGGTAAGAAAAGGCTCTCCGGCATCCTTCTCTCCCAGAACACCCAACTGAATATGTGATCCCCGTGAATATGAATAGCGAAGAGAATGGTAATATGGTTCACCTCTATATTTTTTGTTGGGACTCGCATCCAGCACCGAATCCGGATAGTTCATATATCCTTTCTTCTGTTGAAAACCCTGATCATACCGGAGATGAATTTCGCTTTTACCATACTCTTTTCTTTTTTTGCCATTAAACTGGTTATCTTTCTGATCCTCAATATATAAAAATGGCAGAATCAGTCCAATCGTTGTAAAATCAAAAGTAACAAGCTGCTTCAATTCATATAGACTAACAAACTGTCCGTATTTCTCTCTGTAATTACACAACTCCTCTATTTGCTTGTCCGTAAGAAAAGGGAGCCGCTGCAGATCTTCGGCCGTAACCAAATTAATATTGAAAGGATGTTCGGTGAGGTAAGATAATTCCGTAAACAAGGTTTCTGCCTGCTGCTGGTTTTCGGTATCAGTTGCCATAGATTCCAAATAATCCATCCAGTTATCAACAGGAACAATAGTTTGAGAATTAGCTTTATAACTAGTAATCAACAACAGTATCAACAACTTTATAAACAATTTATTCATCTGGTTAATCTATTAAAAGTGTGCCTGAATACCCAAACCCGTACTTGTACCCAACAAAGGATGAAACTGTGCCGCCATCTGCAATGTAAACTTTGAAAATTCATACCCGATACCACAAGCAGGCATGAAAGGATTACCTTGTAACCCCGCTCTCAACTGAAAAGAAGTATAAGGCGAGTATTCGACACCCATATTAACAGCTACTGATTTTTCGGCAGAACTTACCAATTCGGCTGTTAATAAACAGAGAGGTACAAACTCCCAGTTAAATCCTGCACGAAGGTTATAAACAGGTGTTTGTTCAAGTTGTTTATCTGTAACGGACAGATTTACAGAGGGAAAATCAAGTAAGGAAATTCCTATTAACAGTTTATCAACGGGTTTAATAACAACTCCTGCATCAACCGCTAAGCGAATCGGAGCCGTTTCAAGCAAGTCACTCTGTAGAAACCGGCAATTGATAGAGATACCCAGGGTAACCTTTTCGCTTACCTGTTTAGCAACGGCAATTATAAAAAGGTTTTCTCTGTATAGATCGTTTCCGAACGAAGCCAGATGAATCCCTCCCGATAAAAGTGGGTTTGGATAACAAAATGAAGTCTGCATGGTATTTAATCCGTTCACAGAAAATCTATTATAGATATCAACACCTATCTGTTTATTTGTTGATAAAGCTGTAAGCGCCGGATTAAATGAAAAAGAGTGAGTCACCCCTGCTCCACCCATTCCGAGGGAACGTGTGTTTGAAATTCGGGTATAATCAGAAGCTGTAATAAAAACAAAAATGAATAAAAATAAGAGAGTAAGGCTGATTCTCATAGTATTAATAAAAAAGGTTTGGTTGTATGGATACAAAAATAACTTAATAAATAATGCTATCAAAGGATTATCTTGTACAAATAAGAAAATAGTTTAAAATCAATACAAGCAATCAACAAATACTATACATTTGCAGTGTTATGGAAAAGAGAGGTTTATATAGCATATTAGTGGGAATTATTATAAGCTGTGCATCTGCTTTTGCACAGGATGTTCCTGTGAATACCCTTCCTGAAGGGTTTCAGCCCGCCTATGTAGTTGGAGCGGACACGTTTGCTATTGTAAATCTTCCTAACATTTACATCTATCCTGACATGAAGTTTAAGAACAAGAAAGAACAGGATAAATACAATAAACTTGTCCGCGACGTAAAGCGCACATTACCCTATGCAAAGATGGTATATGCTACGCTTATCGAAACTTACGAATATATGGAAACGCTGCCAAATGAAAAGGCAAAGCAGGCGCATCTTAAACGGATGGAGAAAGAGCTGTTTAAAGAATATAAACCGCAGTTGAAAAGACTCTCCTACTCCCAGGGAAAACTTCTTATCAAACTGGTAGACAGAGAATGTAACCAGTCCAGTTATCACTTGCTAAAGGCCTATCTGGGTTCTTTTCGTGCCGGTTTCTGGAATTTCTTTGCCAGTATGTTCGGCGCCAGTTTAAAAGCTCAGTACGACCCAAAAGGAAAAGACAAAGTTACCGAACGTGTGGTTGTATTGGTTGAACACGGATTACTCTGATAATTGTTTAAAAAAGTCCCATATCACTATTCCAGCTGTTACGGAAACATTCAGTGAATGCTTTGTGCCATACTGAGGAATTTCAATACAGTAATCACAGCTATCAACAACCGACTGTTGAACACCTTTTACCTCATTACCCAATACTACAGCATATTTTTTAGTCCTGTCCAACAACAGGTTATCCAGCATAACACTTCCATGCGCCTGTTCAATGGCACACACTTCATACCCCTGCTTCTTTAAGTTATCAACAGCCTCATGCGTATCTTCATAATAAAACCAGTCCACGGTATCTTCGGCACCCAAAGCTGTTTTATGAATCTCAGGATGGGGGGGACGAGCAGTTATACCACATAAATAGATTGATTCAACCCTAAAAGCATCCGAAGTACGAAATACAGAACCCACATTGTTGAGACTTCTAATATGGTCTAAAACAACCACTAAAGGTAGTTTTTTACTTTCCCTGAATGCCTCTGGAGTGAGACGGTTCATTTCGGTTATCTTTAATTTGCGCATATAATACTATTTGGATGCAAAAGTAAGGAAAGAATGTTGAAATACTATGGATAGGGTGTTGAAATGGTATTGATAAACTGTGTAAAGAAAATGAAAAATAATCCTTGCTTATTTGATAAAGTTGTCTAAGCAAGGTAGTAGATAACATATACAAGTAAGTAGATGGTATATTTATCAGGGAGTTTCAACACCACTTATTCACTGTTTAAACAGGTAAAACAATATAAACTTATAGACAGACAAGGTTATCAACAGTTTTTCTTATTTACATTTAAATAGCTGATTTTCATTTCACTGAATTGTTAATCACCTGTTGGTATCTTGTAGATAAGGAACAACCATACTTTAATAACCCTAAAAACAAGTATATACTCCAAAATCTTTAAACCATTTCAACAGGATATCATATTCATCTTATTATTTTTTAAATTAAACTTAAAAAGAATATAATATAAAGAGTGTTGATAACAAGAGCAACCGGAAAATTCCACCTTATAAATTTATAGGATTCAAAAAGGAAGGCAGCAGGCAAATTAGAAAGAGTATATAGAAAGAGTATAACTGTTAAAATATTATTTTGAAAGTTTTATCGCTGATTTTTACCTAATTAAATTTAATATAATATATTTGCACTTGTTTAGGTGGACTAAAATGTATTAAAAAGATAGTTATTTGATTTTTGTTAAAATCCAAATTTTATGACAAAAAAACTTTTAATCAGAGATCTTACGCTGAGAGATGGACAACAATCAGCTTTTGCAACCCGAATGAATCAGTTGCAGGTGGATAGGGTTCTTGATTATTATAAGGATGCAGGTTTTTATGCAATGGAAGTATGGGGTGGGGCTGTTCCTGATTCCATTATGCGTTATTTAGGTGAAAATCCATGGCATAGACTCGAACTAATTAAAAAAGGGGTAGGTAATGCTTCCAAGCTTACAGCACTTTCGAGAGGAAGAAACTTATTTGGATATGCTCCTTATACAGACGAAATTATTGATGGATTTTTTAAGAATGCCGTTGAATCCGGATTGGATATCATGCGTATTTTTGATGCTCTTAATGATGTAGACAATATTAAATCAAGTATAAGATATATTAAAAAATACCATGGTTTGGCCGATTGTGCCGTTTGTTATACGGTGGATCCTCATTTTTCGAAAATGGAGAGAATGAAATCCAGGCTTAAAGGCAAGCCTCTACCGAAAGAAGTATTTACAGACGAGTATTTTCTGAACAAAGCGAAAGAGATGGTTGCTTTGGGTGCCGATATAATCACAATTAAGGACATGAGCGGGCTTATTCAGCCTTCGAGGATAACTCGGCTTATTCCGCTATTTAAAAAGCACCTGAACGTTCCTATTGACTTTCACACGCATTGTACACCTGGCTATGGATTAGGTGCTGTACTTGCAGCCATTATTCATGGTGTGGATATTGTGGACACGAACATATGGAATTTTGCCGGCGGACCTGCTGCACCAGCCATTGAACTTATTTATATTTTCTGCAAGAAACTCGGTATTCAATTAGATGTGAATATGGAAGCGGTGGCTGAAATAAATAAAGAATTATATACTATCAGAAAAGAGCTGGATGCTTTCGACGCCGTTAAACAGTTTCCTAAACCATTCAATCCGTTAGTAGATATTCTTCCACCGGAAATAGATAAAGAATTTGATAAAGCCATTGTTGCTGCCCAAAATAATGAGGAAGAAAGCTTATTAAAAGCTTGTCATGCCATTGAGGCATATTTCAATTTTCCGGAACCAAATGAGTTGGTGAAAAGAGCAGAAATTCCCGGAGGAATGTATACAAACATGGTTGCTCAGCTAAAACAATTTAATTCGCTGGATATTATTGAAGATGCCATGGCGCTTATTCCAAGCGTACGTTTGGACGCTGGTCTTCCTCCTTTGGTAACTCCCACGAGTCAGATTATTGGTGCGCAAGCTGTTAATTCGGCTCTTGCTGCAAAAAGTAACAGAGGAAAATATTCCAATGCTTCCAACCAGTTTATTGCACTGGTGAAAGGCGAATACGGAAAAACACCTGTACCTGTTGATCCTCAATTCAGACTTAATATAGCCGGAACACGTGAAGAAACTCCCTATGATACATCAAACTATCAGCGCCAGGATAATCCCGTTTTACCAGAATTTGACAATGTGCATCTGGCTAAGGATGAGAAAGAAGAACTCTTACTTGAACTATTTCCTACTGTTGCTCTTAATTATCTTAAGGGTTTGAGGGAAAAGGAATACAACGAGTTTCATCAACAGAAAGCTGCTGAAAATAAGAATCAGATAATCTTTAATGTTACAGAAGACAGTGTGACAGGTAAGACTATCGATAGTCCGATGCCTGGAAATATATGGAAAATTCTTGTAAAGGAAGGAGATATAATAAATAAGGGAGATTCGGTAATAGTTCTGGAAGCAATGAAAATGGAAAATAATATTGCTTCGGAGTATTCCGGTAAAGTGAAACGTATATTTGTAAAAGAAGGTTCATTCGTAAAAGCCGAGTCTTTAATGATTGAGATAGAAGAATGATACATTGATGTAATTTTATAAATGGTTAAATGAAAGATACGGAGTTAAACCAATTCCGTATCTTTTTTTTTGAAAAGCTATTGAAAACATGTTTATAAACGGTGATTAATAAATGATAAATTTCTGTTTGATAATTCATAATTATGTATATACAAGATGTAATCTTATAAGTAATTGCTTGGATGATATATATTATTCATTTCTTTTGAGCTTGTTTCACACAGTTTTAATTGAAACTAATCAAGAAAGTTTATAACTTTGCTACTTATTAACATAGAGTTGATAACATTTATAATTATCAGATAATCAGTTGTTAATGGAGTAATAAATATGTTGATATCTTGTGGATCCATAAATACTGTAAAGTAAGCAGGATATTTATCAACCATTTCAACAGGCTATTATCTTCATTAATTATTTCTTTATAAAAACTAATATTAAAATAATATATAGAGTATGTTGACAAATCAATCTATCGGATACATGGATATACCGGTTCCTGAAAATATAGATTTGGCCAAGGCTATAGATAAACTTAGAAAAGAGAAGAATGCTGTAATACTTGCTCACTATTATCAGACAAGTGACATACAGGATATAGCCGACTTTGTAGGTGATAGTCTGGCATTGGCTCAATGGGCGGCTAAAACAAAGGCAGATATTATTGTTTTATGCGGTGTACACTTTATGGGTGAAACAGCTAAGATTTTATGCCCTGATAAAAAGGTTTTGGTACCTGATTTAAATGCGGGATGTTCATTGGCGGATAGCTGTCCGGCTCCTGAGTTTGAAAAGTTTGTAAAAGCTCATCCGGATCATACGGTGATATCGTATGTAAATACAACTGCCGCAGTAAAAGCTTTAACAGATATAGTGGTAACCTCTACCAATGCCAAACTGATTGTTGATAGTTTTCCGGCTGATGAAAAAATAATCTTTGGACCAGACAGAAACCTGGGTAATTATATAAACAGCATTACCGGCCGTAACATGTTACTTTGGGATGGTGCCTGCCATGTACACGAACAGTTTTCTTTAGAAAAAATATTGGCGCTTAAAAAGCAATATCCGGATGCCGAAGTAATTGCTCATCCTGAGTGTAAAAAAGTAGTACTTACGGTTTCCGACTTCATTGGTTCTACGGCCGCCTTGATTAAGCATACCATACAATCGGAAAAAAAACAGTTTATTGTAGCTACCGAATCGGGCGTAATTCATGAAATGCGTAAAAAGAGTCCGGATAAAGAATTCATTCCTGCACCGCCCAACGACAGTACCTGCGCTTGCAATGAGTGTAATTTCATGCGTCTGAACACCATGAAGAAACTTTATAATTGTCTTCAGTTTGAATTACCCGAAATTCATGTGGATGAAACAGTCCGGAAGAAAGCAATTGTTCCTATTAAGCGAATGCTTGAAGTATCAGAAAAATTAGGACTATAATTACAAATAACAATAAAGGCGGTGTAAACCGCCTTTATTGTTATTTGATTACCATTATTTTAGTGACCACGCTTTCTCCCGCGTCGGGAGTGGTGGCAAGTACCAGATAAATGCCTGAAGCCACCCGTTCGCCTTTCCGGTTCCGGCAGTTCCAGGTAAGTTGTCCGCCAACCGAGGTTGCCTGATAAATGATATTTCCATTTAAATCGGTTATTTTCACATTGGACTGTTCCATTAAACCGGTAACAGTCACCTGATCATTATATTCCGGACGAACCGGGTTTGGATAGGCCCGAACCTCCGAATAATCTTTTTTTCCTTCAATGGCATCTCCCATATAAGAAACCAATCCTTTATCGGTTCCGATAAACACTTCGCCGGTGATGTTGTTGATAGCGATGCTTTGGATCGTATTGGAGAGGATAGGGGAGTTTTCTGTGGTAAAATGTGCAATGGTCTCCATACCGTCCTCACTTAGCAGGAAAACGCCCGAGGATTCCGTTCCAAGCCATTTTCTGTTACCTCCATCTATAGCTATCGCGTTTATCTTCTCGTTTTCGAGTAAACGATATCCGTTTGATGTACCATCGTCGAGCGGACGAACAATATAGGAACAATATAAACTGCCTGGACTTTCTATGGCCCGCGAAGGAACCGTACAGATTACAGGACCCTTGTCTGTGCCCATCCATATGGTTCCGTTTTTATCTTCCGTCATGCAGTAATAGGCACTAACTTCAATTGTTTTACCATCGGCATCAGAAAACAAGCTGAAGAAATTGGATACATCATCCGTTGCATCATCGATGGTTCCCTTATCATCAAAAACAAATATACCAGGTGTTACTCTTGGCATATTTACCCACTTATATCCTTTCTGTGTAATAAGAATTTTATCAACAAGCATTTTATTATTCAGCGCTTCAAAATAGAGCTTACTCCATGTTCCATCCGCCTTCAATACTTTTATTCCTTCTTTAACTTCACTATTGGTCATCCACAGATTATTAGCCGAATCAAAACAGAGTCCTTCTACCCGGATGTAATGAGATTCGGAAGAGGTGCCTGGATAAATAGTAGAAAGGGAACTGTTGGTATGATTGTGCAGTTTTACAAATTCGTTTTCTTTGAATTCATATACCCCTTCTCCCCATGTCGAAACAAAATAATGAGAAGGATCGACAGGGTTTACAGCGATGGATGTCGCATCCGAAAACTTAATACCACTTTCTTTGGAAATCTTTGTTTCATCAAAATTGAACCAATCTTGTCCGTCGTATACCATTACGGTACCTGGATTGTTACTCCGATTGGCCCACCTTCCGCCTCCTGCAACCAGCAATTTATTGTCTACTGTAGTCATAAAAGCGTTAAGGTTACGTTTGGGTCCGTTAGAAACGATGCCGGAAACCAGCATATCGTAACTACCCGTAGTGCTTTTTTTAATAGACTTCAAACCCTCGTCGCCGGATGCAATCCATAAAACAGACTTGTCTTTCAGCGTGGAAACGTATTTTATGGTTCCGGTATTTACCTTTTCTTTGTCGGCTAACGATGAATAAATAGTAAGCGAAGAGGATGAGAATGGAATAAGTAAACCATTCTGCTGAACCATGTTTTGTAAGGTATTATCTTTAAGCAGCGTAATCAGTCCACCTTCGTTGTTTAAGTAATAAACCCCGTTACCGGGAACGAAAAGACAAAGAACCTGCTGAAAATAAGCAATTCGTTTGATGTTTTTATCATTAATCAGCGTCGTATTCAATGTTACCACGTTCCAATTGCCGGCATCCAGCAGATTTGAATCAACATCACCCGATAACAAACCTTTGGAAGTAGATGCATAGATTGTGCTGCCAACATTACATACATCGTAAACCGAACAGTTTAATTTGTATGTATCCGTGATTTCCTTTTTATTCATGTTAACCACCAAAATACCAAATTCGGTAGAAAGATAGGCAAACTCTTTATGGAACGAAATGGAGTTGACCGTTTTATCCGAAACAACCGAAGACGATTTAAAATAGGGAATATTAGCGATACCCGTCTCGCTTAACAAATCGATGTTTCCGTTGGAATAAACAATTAACAGGGTGTTGATATCTTCATTAAAACCAATGTGACTGATCTGATTGTCGCTCAAACCATTCTCTTTGGAATAGTAAACAACCTCCTGATCCGTTTTACTATAACTGAATAACGAACCATCGGCAATGGCGTAAACCAGGTTATTGGCTTCCGCGCATTCGGTGGTTGTTGTATATGCCAGGTAAGACTTCCAGGCACCTACAGCTTGACCGGATACAGAATCAGCTACCAGTAATAATACTATAAACAGACAACCTGTTAACTTTTTCATTTCATTTATTGGGCATTTAATTTTGATAAAAAATCATGAAGCTTTAAAACAGCTTTGGCACGGTGGCTGATATTGTTTTTTATATCACTGCCCAACTGAGCAAACGTTTCATTATAGCCATTGGGTACAAAAACAGGATCGTAGCCAAAACCACTGTTTCCTCTTTTTTCATCGATGATAACACCTTCCACAATACCATCAAACAGGTACTCTTTGCCGTCCATCAGTAAAGCAATCACAGTGCGAAAACGAGCGTTTCTGTTTGTTATACCTTCCATATTCTTTAAAAGCAATTTCATATTGGACTCCGAATTATGATCGGGACCTGCATAACGGGCCGAATAAACTCCCGGAGCATTATCCAGGGCTTCAACTTCCAATCCGGTATCATCAGCAAAACAGTCAAAGCCAAATTTCTCTTTTACGTAGCGCGCCTTTTGTAATGCATTTCCTTCAAGCGTATCGGCCGTTTCCGGTATATCATCAAAACAATTAATTTCCGAAAGACTTACAATCTCGGTTAGTCCTTCCGTAATCTTTTTAACCTCATCCAGCTTATGCTGATTGTTTGTAGCAAATACTATTTTCTTCATCGTTTATTAATCTTATATTTTTTTGTACAAAAATAGTATCTCTTACTCTATGAAAATCATAAAAAACCATTAAATCAGCTATTATCCATTTTCTGATAATACACCTGGGTTAAAACGTATTCCCTTCAATATTTATTATGTAAGAAGCAAATACAACAATGAAAGCAATGTAAAAACAGTGAAAAAAGAATGAGAACCGATTTCCTGTTTCACAACCTTTTGGATGCAGCAGGAATCGATTCTCATTATATAGAGCCTTCGCTTCGTATTTTTACTTCGTAGAAATAAGTACAGAGTTTATGTTTTGATCGGATCAAAACCTTCTCCGTATACGCCCCGTACAGGACTTTGGGAGATGAAAGCCTTATTATCTATTTGTTTTACCAGGCGGAAAATGGCAATAGATTCCGATTTCTTGGCAAGTACAACCACTACTTTCACTGATTTGTGAGAATAACCACCCGTTCCGTCCAGAATAGTGCATCCCCTGCCTATGTCGGCTATAATACGTTCGCATATCTCATCGTACTTGGGCGAAAAGATAAAGAACTGAACCGACTGTCGGTTTCCGTTAAGTACCATATCCAGTACGTAGTTGCAAACAAGCATTTCCACAAAGGAGAAAACAATCTTGTCAACACTGTGAAACAAGAAATAAGAAGAACCAATAATAAGGAAATCGCAGAAAATCAAGGCACGTCCGATGGATATGTTTTTGTACTTATTTACAATAGTGGCAATGATGTCTGTCCCGCCCGAACTACCGTTGGCCGAGAAAATCAAACCAAGTCCCGCCCCGCACAGAATACCCCCGATCACGATTGCCATGGCCGGTTCGCCTTTGAGTATAGGCTCCGTGAAAATTGTCTGGAACAAGGAAAGGAACAACGACAACCCTATGACCCCAAATACGGTCTTAATAAGGTATTTCGCACCGAGTACTTTGAATGCAATGACAAGTAAAACTAAGTTGATGGAAATATAGGAAACGGAAACAGGTAATCCGGTCGAGAAAAATATAAGAGCACATACACCAGTTACACCACCGGTTACAATCTGATTGGACAAGATAAAAGCCGTCCAACCGAAAGCATAAATCACAAGCCCTATTGTTATAAGTAAGTAATCGTGGATAGAGTAATATAACTGAGAAAATTGTTTAGCCTTCATTTTGAGCATCGTATTTTAGTAGCTAAGATATTGAAAAAAGCCTGTTCATCAAACACCTATGGAATTCGATGAACAGGCAGGTAAATTATATTACAATATTTACAATCTTTTTAGGAACTACAATAACCTTTTTAGGGGTCTTTCCTTCCATCCATTTCGCTGAGGTTTCGTGAGCCAAAGCAACTTTTTCGACTTCGGAAGCAGACATATCTGATGGTAATTCCAGATTGAAACGCGCTTTCCCATTGAAAGAAACCACATAGGTTGCTGTGTTTTCTATCAGGTACGATTCGTTGCATACGGGCCACTGGGCATCACAAACAGTCATTATATTGCCCAATACATGCCATAACTCTTCGGAAGTATGGGGAGCAAACGGAGCAAGAAGCACGATAAGAGGTTCTAATACGGAGCGTTTGCTGCACTTCAGCGCGCTTAATTCGTTTACACAAATCATAAAGGCACTCACAGAGGTGTTGAAAGAGAAATGCTCGATATCGAACGTAATCTTTTTGATTAGTTTGTGAAGCGATTTCAGTTCCTCGGCAGTAGCTTCTGTATCTGTTACCTGCAGCTTGTCGTCGTTGGTATAGAATAGCCCCCAAAGCTTACGTAAGAAGCGGTGAACACCATCGATACCGTTGGTATCCCAAGGTTTGGATTGTTCCAACGGGCCAAGGAACATTTCGTACAAACGAAGTGTATCGGCACCAAACTTCTCAACAATCACATCCGGGTTTACTACATTGTACATCGATTTCGACATCTTTTCAACTGCCCATCCACATACATACTTGCCATCTTCCAGTATAAATTCGGCTGTTTTGTATTCCGGATTCCAGTTGCGGAAAGCTTCCATGTCCAGCACATCGTTGCTTACAATATTCACGTCCACGTGAATAGGAGTAACGTCGTACTGATCTTTCAGGTTCAAAGATACAAACGTGTTCGTTTCCTTGATACGATATACAAAGTTGGAACGACCCTGAATCATACCCTGGTTGATCAGCTTCTTGAACGGTTCGTTTTCGCAGGCAATGCCAAGATCGAATAAGAACTTATTCCAGAATCGGCTATAGATAAGGTGACCGGTGGCATGTTCGGTTCCACCAATATATAAGTCCACGTTGCGCCAGTATTCGTTGGCTTTCTTTGAAACAAGCGCTTCGGTATTCCGTGGATCCATGTAACGCAGGTAATAAGCCGATGATCCGGCAAAGCCAGGCATGGTACAAAGCTCCAGAGGGAAACCTTCGTCCGACACCCAATTCTTAGCACGACCCAGAGGAGGTTCGCCTTGTTCGGTAGGCAAGAACTTGTCCACTTCGGGTAATTCGAGTGGAAGCTTTGATTCGTCAAGCATGTAAGGCATGCCATCCTTGTAATAAACAGGGAACGGCTCGCCCCAGTAACGCTGGCGGCTAAATATGGCATCACGTAAACGGTAGTTAACCTTTACCTTTCCGATGCCCTTTTCCGAGATATATGCTTTTGTTTTAGCTATAGCTTCTTTTACCTGCAACCCATTAAGAACCAATCCACCTTCAATGCCATGTCCGGCACGTGGAGAATTCATCATGATTCCTTCCTTGGCATCCAGACTCTCTTCCGAAACATCGCAACCCTCAATCAATGAAATGATAGGCAGATCGAAATGTTTGGCAAAAGCATAGTCGCGGCTGTCATGAGCCGGTACAGCCATGATTGCACCCGTACCGTAGCCGGCAAGTACATAGTCGCTTATCCAGACAGGAATGGCTTCTTCTGTAATAGGGTTGATGGCGTACGAACCGGAGAATACACCCGTTACACGGCGGTCGGCTATACGTTCGCGTTCTGTTTTCTTCTTGGTGGCCGAAATATAGTTATCAACTTCCGCACGTTGTGCCTCGGTTGTAAGCACAGCTGTTAATTCGCTTTCGGGAGCCAGTACCATAAAAGTAACACCGTAAATCGTATCGGCGCGGGTGGTAAATACGGTAAAAGAAAGATCCGAGTCCTTTACCTTGAAATTCATTTCGGCACCTTCCGAACGACCAATCCAGTTCTTTTGTGTTTCCTTCAGCGATTCTGTCCAGTCAATTTCATCCAAACCATCCAGCAAACGCTGTGCATAAGCAGAAACCCGCAAGCACCACTGGCGCATCACCTTTTGTTCCACCGGATAACCACCACGAACAGAAAGACCTTCGCTTACTTCGTCGTTGGCAAGCACTGTACCCAGTTTGGGACACCAGTTAACCATCGTGTCGCCCAGGTAAGCGATGCGGTAATTAAGTAAGATAGTTTGTTTTTCCTTTTCCGTTTTGGCATTCCATTCGGCAGCCGTAAAAGGTTCAACTTCACTGCAAGCAGCATTGATTCCTTCGGATCCTTTTTCTGAAAAAATCAATTCCAGCGCTGCGATAGGCATTGCCTTTTGCAGCGTATTGTCGTAGTAACTGTTAAACATTTTAATGAAAGCCCACTGTGTCCATTTGTAGTAAATGGGTTCGCAGGTACGAACTTCGCGGCTCCAGTCGTAGCTGAATCCTATTTTATCCATCTGTTCCCGGTAACGGGCAATGTTGTTTTTAGTCGTAACCTCGGGATGCTGACCAGTCTGAATGGCATATTGCTCGGCTGGCAATCCGTATGCATCGTAACCCATCGGGTGCAATACGTTGAATCCCTGTAAACGTTTGAAACGAGAGTAAATGTCGGAAGCTATATAGCCAAGCGGGTGACCAACATGAAGTCCTGCTCCAGATGGATAAGGAAACATATCCAATACATAGTATTTGGGTTTGCTTTCATCTTCTTTCACCTTGTAAATTTCGTTGGCAATCCAGTACTCACGCCACTTTTTTTCAATCTCTCTGAAATTGTACTCCATGTCTATATCTGATTTTTTATATTATTGTCGACCGTAACTATGTATTTAGAAATCAAATCTTTGAATTTCTGTGCAAAAATAAGAAAAAATAAGACTCGTTATCTCTAATCATAGCTAATGCTTCAAATAAAGATACTTTATTTTAGC
>JAGPJL010000202.1 GCA_018054455.1 Parabacteroides sp. | reverse complement strand
AAATGATGCCCGGAATATCTGCTGAGAAACGTTGGAGAATTAGGACTGGAGAAAAGTTACGTATAGAGTGTAAACAGGTAAATCGAAAAAAATTGGGTTATGGAAAAGAACAATCGGAGAGATTTCTTAAAAGCTGGTGCTTTGCTAAGCGGGTCATTTTTACTCTCGCCGGCAGTTGGCAACGCACAGGCGCCCGAAAACAGCAAAAGTATGAATGACAACACGGATGTAAAGCACCGGACACTGGGCTCGGGCAGCTATGCCTTAAAGGTATCTGCCATTGGTTTAGGTTGTATGGGAATGAGCTATCACCGAAGTTTTGTTCCGGATAAAAAAGCAATGATCTCTTTGATACACAAGGCTCACGACTTAGGAATGAACTTTTATGATACGGCAGAAGCATACGGACCGCTGGTGAATGAAGAGTTGGTTGGCGAGGCTGTATCATCCTTTCGTAAAGAGATTATCATTGCTACCAAATTTGGTTTTGTAAACGGACGGCCAAATGAAGGATTAGACAGCCGGCCCGAAAGAATCAGAGCCGTGGTGGAACATTCGTTGAAAAGTCTGAAGACAGATTATATAGATTTATTGTACCAACACAGGGTAGACCCTGCTATTCCGATGGAAGACGTAGCGGGAACGGTTCGAGATTTAATTAAAGAGGGAAAGGTTAAACACTTTGGTTTGAGCGAAGCCGGCGAAGCGAATATACGAAAGGCTCACGCCGTACAGCCGGTAACTGCATTGCAAAGCGAATATTCTTTAATGACCCGCCAACCGGAAAACGATGTAATTAAGGTATGCGAAGAGTTGGGTATTGGCTTTGTACCTTATAGCCCGTTAAGCCGTGGAATGATTTCAGGTTACCTCAACGAGCGTTCAAAATACAATCCAAACAACGACAACAGACAATCGCTTCCTCGTTATCAGGCTGCAAATGTAATAGCTAACTGGCCATTAATTGACACTCTCAAGGAATTTGGAGATCATCGGGGACTAACGGTTGCTCAGGTTGCATTGGCTTGGTTATTGGCACAAAAGCCTTTTATCGTTCCAATTCCGGGAACTACCAAGTTGGCTCATCTGCAGGAAAATATGTGGGCTGCTAATTTTGAATTTACTGCCGAAGAATTGCAAAAGCTTACAAACGAAATAAATAAAATCAAGATTGTCGGCGAAAGATACACGGGTGTTTCGGCTCAACAAACAGCCAAATAGATACTATTCGCTCCGGTTGATTAATAGATTTCTTGATCATTAACCAACCGGAGCGTTTTTTTTAATTCCTTTTATTGTTTCATTCCCTGCAATAGAGAATTATCATCTGGTGGAATTATTCTGTTTCACGATGTACAAAATTGGATGTTCGTTTTTTAATAAGCCATTTTCCATTTTGCTTCACAAATTCGTCTTTGTAAATAGTGTACATGGTAATCTTTACAGGTTTTCCGTTCTGATTGCCTACTAAAATAACTCGACAATAAGAAGTTGCTTTGGCTGTATTTCCGGTCAGTTCATCAATTGTTTGTTGTCCGTTTTGATGATAGACTGTATTGAAGCTGGACAAAAATCCCGAAAATGCATCGAACAACTGCTTTCGTCCTTTCAAATCGGATGATAATTTACCATCGCTGTAAGCTTGAACCACTCCGTCTTCCGTAAAGAGTAAAACCTGTTTGTCTATCTCTTTGGTATCGGCAAGATTGGAAAAGACATCAACGACTTCTTTAATAGCCATTTTATCTTCAATTATTTGAAGGCTATTTGCCTCTGCACAATCACTTTGTACTTGTGTACAGCTTAGTGTTGTAACAATTAATGCTACGAATAAAAGAATCTTTTTCATCTGAATTAAATTTTATTTTAAAGTTATAGAATATGCTTATTTATTTTTTAGGCAACGGTGTTTTTCCATTTGTTCCTTTTGATGTTGTACCAAGGCTTGTTCCTATATCGTGCGATGCTTTCAAACCTTCGGGTGCCCTGTTCCCAAATACTCCTAAAGTGGCGAAGACTGTTTCTAATTCATTTATATCGTCGTCTTTCAATATTACTTTATGAGCGTCTGTATTTTCTTTCATATGTGTAATCGACCTTGTTCCGGGAATAGGTACTATAAAAGGTTTTTTCGTCATCAACCAAGCTAATGCAACCTGACCGGAAGTAGCTTCGTATTTCTGTCCAATATTTTCTAACAATGTTACTATCGGACGGTTTTTTTCCAAAGCTTCAACCGTAAATCGAGGAAAATTTAAGGACTTACGGATATCCCCTTCTGCGAATGTATAATCCGGAGTAACCTTTCCTGTTAAATATCCCATTCCAAGAGGAGACCAGGGAACAAAGCCAATACCCAGTTCTTCGCATACAGGGATGACTTCTGCTTCAGGATCGCGCGTCCAGAACGAATATTCATTTTGAATAGCTGTTACTTTATGCTCTTTATGTGCTCTTCTAATGGTTGCCGCTCCGGCTTCAGATAATCCGTAATATCTCACTTTTCCATCCCTTATAAGGTCGCTCATTGTTCCGGCTACATCTTCAATCGGTACATTTGGGTCAACACGATGCTGATATAACAAATCGATTCGATCCGTTTTTAACCGTTTCAACATAGCATCGACAGCGAGTTTGATATGTTCCGGACGGCTGCTAAGGCCACCTTTCAACTGACTGGTTTCAAAATCGATATCAAAACCGATCTTACTAGCGATTATTACTTCATCACGGAATGGTCCAAGAGCCTCCCCTACAATATGCTCACTGATATGTGGTCCGTAAATTTCTGCCGTATCAAAAAAACGTATTCCATATTCGTATGCGCTTCGTATAAGTTTAATGGATTCTTCCTTAGTTGGAGGATTACCGTATGCCCATGCAATATTCATACAGCCAAGTCCCAATTCTGTTACTTCAAGTTCTCCAAGTTTCCTGGTTTTTAATTCTGATTTATTTTTCAACATATTATTAGTTAATGAATAGTC
>JAGPJL010000119.1 GCA_018054455.1 Parabacteroides sp. | reverse complement strand
TGGATTCGATGAAAACGATATCCATTACCATGGAGGAACTGCTATTGCCATTGAGGCTGGATTGCTATCAAAAAAAGAAATTGAAGCGGTTAACAGACAGATGATTGAAAATGTACGCCGTTCAGGAATGCCAAGCATTGGCTTAACAATTTATCCGGCATATCCTGAAGGATTATTCCGGGGAGGGATGAGCAAATCATGGATTTATCAAAACGGAGGTGACTGGACTTGGTTCGGCGGACGTATGATTCAACAGCTCATTGCCAATGGGTTTATTAAAGAAGCATACGAAGAGGTTCGTCCCATGATAGACCGAGTTATTAAGAACAAGGGATTCTATGAATGGTACGGCATGGGGAATATACCAAGCGGGTCTGGCAATTTTAAAGGATCGGCAGGGGTACTATCCAAGGCAATTGAGATGCTTAATCAATGGGCAGAAAAGAATAAATAAAATGGGCAGAAAACCCCGTTAAACGTTTCAAAGCGATCTAACGGGGTTTTTTATTATTTCATCTTGCTTAGTTTGCGCCTGTTAACTTCCTGTTCAATCATTCGCAATTCCCGTCCGGTCTGTCCTGCCATGGAGGTATTCTCCTCAGCTCTGCGTATCAGGTAGGGAAGCACTTTGTTTACAGGTGCATAAGGAACATACTTGGTAACACAATATCCTGCATTAGCGAGGTTGAAGGATATATTATCACTCATTCCGTATAACTGCGCAAAAAAGATACGTGAATCGTCGGCTTTAAGACCTTTCTTTTCCATTAGGTCTGCCAGATATTGATTACTGAATTCATTGTGAGTTCCACTGAAAAGCTCCATGGAATCAATATGATCAATCACAAAAGCAAGCCCTGCATTGTAATTATCATCTGTAGCCTGTTTGTCCTTACAAATCGGATCCGGGTATCCCATGGCTGCTGCCCTTGCTCGCTCGGCTTCCATATACGCCCCCCTCACAAACTTGATTCCCGGTATATACTTGTTGGTTTGGGAATCTTGCCATATTTTTTGAAGATAGGGTATCCGATCGTGCCTATACATTTGCAATGTAGTGAAAACAATTGCTCTCTTCGCATTAAAAGTTCTCATAGCCTCTTCCGTCAGTTCATCGATAGCATCCTGAAAACAATAATCTTCAGCATCCACCAAAATACGGACATCATTCTTGTAAGCCCGTTCACAAAGCGCCATAAACCGTTCTCTAAATTTTCGGTACTCACGAATTTCATTTAAGGAAAGTTTTTCTCGTTTTTCCGATGCTTTACATAACAACTCGTCGGTTACCATTGCTGTAGGCTTAAATACCGTATAAGAGATGTTCGGGTTCCCTTTCGCAAAATCGATGGAACGGATCGTTTCATCGAAACTATTTTGAATATCCAAAACACTCTGTCCGCCTTCGGCCGAATAGTCCAGAATAGATTTCACATTGAACCTCATAAGCTGTTGCATGGAAGGAGTGCAATCCTCTAAAGTTTCTCCGCCAACGAACTGTTTAAAAAGAGTAGGCTTTACAGCCCAGGCCACAGGAAAATGAATTCCCATGGCCAATTGCGTAAGGCCTTTGCCACATTTTACCAGTAACGGTTGTTTAATAGCTTTAAACAACCAGTACGCATTTCGCAAATCGGCATCCGATTTAAGCGAAAACGCGATTTCAGTATTCGAAAAGTCAAGCATTGTATTAGATTTTAAGATCGGCAAATTATTTTTCTCCAAGAAACGGATAACCATAGTGCGTTGGCGAAACGTACGTCTCTTTTATAGTCCGGGGATTAGTCCACCGAATCAGGTTAAGCGGACCTCCCGCTTTATCATTTGTTCCTGAAGCACGTGAACCACCAAACGGCTGTTGAGCAATAACCGCACCGGTTGGCTTATCGTTAATATAAAAGTTCCCGGCAGCATAACGCAACAACTTGAAAGCCTTATCTATCGCATACCTGTCGCGTGCGAAAATAGAACCGGTTAATGCGTAAGGCGATGTCCGGTCACATAGTTCCAACGTTTCCTCATATTGCTTGTCATCGTAAACAAAAATAGTAATAACAGGGCCGAAAATCTCTTCTGCCATGGATTTAAAGCATGGATTGGTTGTTACAATCACTGTTGGTTGTATAAAATAGCCTTCTGATTTATCTCCATTACCACCGAACAAAACTGTTGCCTCAGGCGATTGCTTAGCAAAATTAATATACGACATAATGTTATCGAACGAAGCCTCATCAATCACAGCATTCACAAAGTTTGTGAAATCCTGCACATCACCCATTCGGATAGATGCTAACATAGCTCCTACCCTCTCTTTCACCTCTCCCCATAATGAAGACGGAATATAAGCCCGTGATGCAGCAGAACATTTCTGACCCTGATATTCGAACGCTCCCCGAACAATAGCAGTGGCTACATCTTCGGCAGGTGCCGAAGCATGCGCGAAAATAAAATTCTTGCCACCTGTTTCACCCACAATTCTGGGATACGATCTATATGTACCCAAATTCTCTCCGATTGAACGCCAAAGGGTATTAAAAGTTCCTGTAGATCCGGTGAAATGGAAACCCGCCAATTCAGGACTTTGTGTAACTACCTTACCAATTAAACTTCCCTGACCCGGAATAAAATTGACAACTCCGTCCGGCAAACCGGCCTCGTGGAATATCTTCATCAATATATAATTGGAATAAATAGCCGTTGTTGAAGGCTTCCAAACCGTAGTATTACCCATCATGGCAGGAGCCAGATTCAAATTGGAAGCTATGGAAGTAAAATTAAAGGGAGTAAGTGTAAATACAAAGCCTTCCAATGCACGGTATTCCATTCTATTCAATATTCCTGTGTCTGAATAAGGTTGGTCGGCATAAACCTGACCAGCATAAAAAGCGCTGAATCTCAAGAAATCGATTAATTCGCAAGGTGCGTCAATCTCCGCTTGCATCGGGTTTTTGCTCTGCCCTAACATAACAGAAGCATTCAAAGCATATCGATATTTGGTAGAAATGAGTTCAGCAATACGCATCATAACTGATGCCCGCTCTACCCAGGGAAGTTCAGACCACTCTCGTTGTGCTTTCACGGCTGCATCAATAGCCATCTGTACTTCTTTTTCTCCAGCTTTATGATATGTTGCCAGTACGTGCTTGTGATTATGAGGCATTACCACCTTACCGGTGTTACCTGTCCGAATTTCTTTTCCACCAATTAGTAAAGGAATATCCCATTGCTCAGTAGCTAGCTGGCTAAGCATTTGTTTTAAAGAAGTTTTTTCTACTGAACCGGGCGCGTATGCCTTTACCGGCTCATTAATTGGCTTGGCAAATCTAAAAATAGCATTATCCATCGTTTATCGATTTTTGAAAGGTTACATTATGACGTAAACATAGCTATTATTTTTAATATTTAAATCATGATCCTGACAAATAATATATAATGTAACATATTTATAAAACATAAAAATGAAACAGGCATCTTGTCTATAAAGATGCCTGTTTTTATGGATTATCTTTTGCTGCAAGTTCTAAAAGACACCTTATAATTCAATAGAATTCCTTTCTGAGTTGTTCTACCCACGCACGAATTCGTTCGTCGGTTTTGTCGGATTGGTTTTCGATATCTATCGCTAATCCCATAAATTTTCCGTCTTTTAGTGCACGCGATTGTTCAAAGTGATAACCATCCGCAGAGGTTTCGCCTATAACTGTTGCCCCGGACGATACGAGTAATTCTGCAAGGATACCAATCCCATCTACAAAATTTTCGGGATAATTAATTTGATCACCCAATCCAAATATAGCAACCTTCTTATCTTTCAATACTAAAGAATCCAGTTCGGGAATTAATTCATCCCAAAAAGAGGGAAGCTCTCCGTCAAACCAGGTAGCAGCTCCAAGTAGTAGATTATCATACTTCTCAAAATCTTTACTGGTGGCATTCTCAACAGACACAACCTCTATGGTAGCCTCGCCGAATGCTTCCTTTATCTTTTTTGCCACGTTGGCAGTTTTCCCCGTGCCAGTTCCATAAAACATCCCAATCGTTTTCATAATTTATCTAATTGTATTCATTTTAAACTCAAAAAAGCAAGTTATCTTTTATTTCAATAGGCAAGCAATTCGGTAGCAGATTTATAAATCCGGTCTGTATCAGGCAGGATAGCGCGCTCAAGTTTAGGATGAAATCCCACCGGAGTAAAAACAGATCCCACCCGTTGAATTGGAGCATCTAAATAGTGAAACAATTCGGTCCCTATCATAGCTGCAAGTTCGGCACCGAATCCGGAAAAGACCTTATCCTCGTGCACGATCAGCACCTTACTTGTCTTCTTAACCGATTCAAAAATCGTCTCCTTATCCAACGGAATTAACGAACGCAGATCGATAACCTCGCAACTTACGTTATTTTCATTGGCAAGCCGTTCGGCCACCTTAAGACATAAATGGGTAGTGTTTCCATAAGTAATTATAGTAAGGTCGTTCCCTTCTCTGCGGATACGTGCTTTGCCAAAAGGAACTTCAAAATCATCCGGTACCACACATGCTGCCTCAACGGAATTATATAAAGCCTTTGGTTCAAGGAACAGCGTAAAACCTTTGGAACGCATACTGGTACGTAATAATCCGGCTGCATCATCGGCAAAGGAAGGATATACGATACGTGCACCAGGTAACGTTGATAATGCCCCTTCCAAATTCTGCGAGTGGTAAATACCTCCACCAATATACCCTCCGGAAGCCAGACGAAGTGTTACATTCGGCACAAACTGTCCGTTACTTCGCCAGTAATCGTGCGTACATTCAACATATTGTTCGATAGCCGGCCAAAAATAATCGGCAAACTCTGCACCTTCAATCACAATACGGATTTTTGGGTCAAAGCGACTCATCCCATTAGCTGTACCCACAATAAAATCTTCGGCAATAGGAGCATTAAAAATCCGTGAAATTCCAAACTCCTGTTGCATCCCTTTGGTGACATTAAATACGCCCCCTTTTTCTTTGTTGGCAACATCCTGCCCCCAAAGGAAAGTATCCGGATTATACCTGAACTCGGCCTTCAACGTTTCGTTAATTGCTGTAACAAGATTCGTTTTCTCTCCATCTTGCGTATGGGTGCCATCCGGATATTTTTCGGCTTTATAAGGTTCCGGTAACACAAAATCGAATATGGTTTGCGGATCCGGATCCGGGGCGGCAATTGCCTTTTTATGAGCCGCAGATAGTTCCTTTTTGGCATCTTCCTGAATTTGCTTTAGCTCCTCCTCCGTAAAACGCTCATAACGAATCAGCAGCCTATAAAATTTCTGCAAAGGATCTGCCGCCTTCACATACGCTAATTCATCCTCGTCGCGATACAATACCTGCTTGTCGGAGTTAGAATGCGATCCAATCCGAACGCAGTTAGCATGTACAATTACAGGATTATGGGTTTGGACAGCATATTCGTGCGCCTCAGTCATCGCGTTTATCGAATCAAACACGTCTTTACCATTGCAATAGATTATTTTCAGATTCTTTAAACCAGAGAAATTAGCGGCCACTTTCCGGTTTGCCGTCTGATCCTTTTTGGGAACCGATATGCCATATCCATTGTCCTGAATCACAAAAATTACCGGCAATTGTTCTCTGCTGGCACCGTTAATCGCCTCGTAAACATACCCCTCGGACATAGAAGCCTCCCCATGAGAAGTAATTACCACCCCTTTATGTCCGTAGTAAACCATGGCACGGGCTACACCAACAGCATGCAAGTCGTGGTTACCCGTAGCAGACGACACATTCTGGATATGCCACTCCGGTTTAGCAAAGTGGTTAGACATATGTCTCCCTCCGCTGGCCGGATCGGTAGCTTTAGACAAACCATTCAGGATTATCTCCTCGGCAGTCATCCCCGCAGAAAGTACCGTCAGCATATCTCTGTAATAAGGAAACATGAAATCCTTTTCCTTCCTGAAAACCTGTCCCATGGCAAGTTGAATACCGTCGTGCCCGGCATAAGGCGCATGGTACGACCAACCCAGTGACTGCAGTAAATAGGCAGGAGCTTTCTCATCAATGGCCCGTCCCAGTGTCATAAGGCGAAACCACTTCTTCAGCGTATCTTTATCTGTCGTTTTTATATCGAACTTTTTCATCATTATAATAGTTTAATTAGCAATCAATTCAGTATAAGATTAAACATTCCAATTTTCCAGATAATCGGCAATACGTTTCAAGAAAGCACCTCCCAGAGAGCCATCCACAATGCGATGATCATACGACAAAGAAAGGTACATCTTATTTCGAATAGCAATTACATCCCCCTCGGGAGTTTCCACTACTGCCGGCTTCTTTTCAATATACCCTACCCCTAAAATAGCCACTTCCGGCTGATTAATAATGGGGGTACCAAAGATATTCTTAAACGAGCCGAAATTTGTAATAGTGAAAGTTCCACCCTGGATATCGTCTGCAGCCAATTTATTGGCACGGGCCTTGGCCGCCAGCGAATCAATGGTAAGAGCAAGGCCACTTAAACTTAACCTGTCGGCGTTATGAACAACCGGCACAATTAAATTACCGTCGTTCAGCGAAACAGCAATACCCACATTTATATTCTTCTTTAAAATAAAACGATAGCCGTCTACCGACGAATTTACCTGAGGGAATGCAATCAACGCTTTAGATACAGCTTCCACAATAGCGGGCATATAAGTAAGATTAATACCTTCATGACGAAGGAACGTTTCTTTGTTTCGTTCGCGCCAGCGTACCAGCTTGGTTACATCTACCTCAATTACAGTTGTAACATGGGGCGAAACTTTTTTAGATAATACCATCCTGTCGGCTATGATGCGGCGTACAAAATCCATCTCCTTTACCTCGTCGCCTGCATTTACAGGTGTTGGCGCAGTAGCCGAAGACGGAGCAACAGCAGGCTCTTTCACTTCGGGGATTGGAACCGGCGCAGCAGCAGCAGCTACTTTTGTAACAGCATCCGCTGTCGCTTCTTTTCGCTGAACAGGAGCCTCTACTCCTCTGTTTTTCTGTTCAATATAATCTCTAATATCTTTTTTACTTAACCTACCCTCGTAACCTGTTCCGGGTATACGATCCAACTCTTCTTTCGAAATACCAGCCTCGCTTGCCAGACGGGATACTACCGGCGAGTACCACCTCTCGGCCGACTTACTTTCTACAGCAATTTCCTCTTTCTTTGATTCGTTAGCGGAGACTTCTTCGGCCGGTACATCATCAGCCACCTCTCCTTCAAGTAATACAAGAGCAACAACTGCACCAACCGGCGCTGTCTCACCTTCCTGTACTAAGATTTCGAGAATTGTTCCGGAAACGGGCGAAGGAATTTCTGCACTTACCTTAGCCGTGCTTACTTCGAACAGCACGTCATCTTCATTTATAACATCCCCTTTTTTTACTGACCACTTCATGATCGTACCTTCCGTAATACTTTCACCCAGTTTGGGCATTTTTATTTCAAACTTTGACATACGCTAAATATATTAGGAATAAGTATTTAATAATCAATATAATAAAACAGACAATAAACAGGTGATTAAAATTGTTCCGTTACAAAATCATTTTAGCAAGGAGGCTTTGAAGTTCCACTCGTTCGTCGCATATTTTTCTTTTTTCAGTCTTCCGATAGCTTCAATATCCTTTTCGCTAAACACATACGCCTTATTTACCATCTTATCTTCAAGGAAATAATCCATTACGATTTCTTTAAATTCCTGTAACTGCATGGGGCTGACTAAATACTTTTGAATATTCGTTACCTGGCTTTTTACTGAATTTACATACGTAACGCGACTCTCTCCGGACCAATCGTTTGCTTGTTCTGCATCACCCTGCAGAGCTTGGGTTAATATGTTTAAATCTGTATTAAAAAGCAGCGTGGCATGAAACATGCTTTTATGCTTATGAATACATTGCGCACTTCCCGAAATCTTAAATCCATTTAAAGTGAGCCCCCGGCGCTCGTCTGCTTTTGCCTGAATGCCAATTTTAGCAAGAAGATTCAATAGTACAGACGTAAACTTATCAAAATCGGGATACTGGTTTCTTTCGATAAATGTTAAATTAAGATTTCCCATATCGTGATAAACCGCACCTCCACCCGAAAACCTACGTACCACTTTGATATCCCTTTCCAACACAAATCCCGGATTAATTTCGGCCCACACATTTTGATGCTTACCAATCACAACAGACGGTTCATTCTGCCAAAGCATAAAAACATCTTCGGGAAATGAGTTAAGAAGATATTCCTCGGCAGCTAAATTAAAATAGGCATCCGTACTGTTGTTATTAATACACATCATATTATTTGTAATTATCAGGCAAACAAACACTCATGAATAATTTCGCTTACGGTAGGATGAGGAAACACGTGCTTTCTGAATTCATCTACAGTATATCCGTGCTCTACGGCAATACCGGCTATTGAGATAAGTTCGGAAGCCGGATTTCCCAACATATGGCAACCGATAATTTTGTCCTCGCCGTCAATAATAAGTTTACAGATGCCATTACCCAACTCGTTTTCGGCAACAAACCTACCGGAATAGGCCATCGGCAGTTTCAGCACCTGAAAATAGTCGCCGCCAGCCGTTAATTCTTCTTCTGTTTTGCCCACACCTGCTATTTCGGGATTCGTGTATACCACTCCCGGAATAGCCTTAT
The DNA here is from genome assembly GCA_018054455.1 of Parabacteroides sp. GTDB lineage: Bacteria > Bacteroidota > Bacteroidia > Bacteroidales > Tannerellaceae > Macellibacteroides. The sequence goes on along the minus strand of JAGPJL010000119.1, from coordinate 1,157 downwards.
AACTCATTTTATCATCAAGTCCCAAAATATGATTTACAGCCACATCACTTTCCCTGATAGCCGTATGCGCCAGTAAAGAAAATCCTGTAATATCACCGCAAGCATATACCCGCGGATGATTTGTCTGCATATATTCGTTCACCTTCACTCCGTTTTTAAGAAGTTCAATATGCAAGTTGGACAAACCCACCTTATCGATGTTCGCTTTTCGGCCAACGCTAACAAGAATCCGGTTTGCTTCAATAACACTTACCTTTCCTTCTTTTTCTACAGTAACGCCAGTAGGACTAACTTCCGTAACTTTTGTTGAAAGATAGAAATCGACTCCTTTCTTTGCATATTCCTTCCGTAGCATTGCTGAAGTCTCTTTATCCATTACACCCAATATCTCGGGCATCATTTCAACAACACTTACCTTTACCCCCATGCTATTAAAAAAAGAAGCAAACTCGATTCCAATCACACCACCTCCAATAATAACAAGCGAATGCGGCAGATCTTTGGATTCCAGGGCTTCTTTCGATGTCCAGTAATCTACTTCCGACAACCCTTTTATAGGAGGAATTATTGTTTCGGAACCTGTACAAACCAACACATACTTTACCGGATATTCCTGTTCGCCGCACGCTATGCGGATAAAACCATCCTTTTCGTCCTGAATAACCGCCACACCCTGCACAATCTCCACGCCGCTGGCCGTAAGCTTCATTTTTACTCCACCCGTTAGTTTCTTAACAACCTTATCCTTACGAAGAATAATCTTTTCGAGATCGAAGCTTGGTTTTCCTCCTTCTAAAATTCCATATTTGGATGCGTTTTTAATATTATCCAGCATTTTAGCCGAATAAAGAAGTGTTTTAGTAGGAATACAACCCTCGTTCAGGCAAACTCCTCCGATGGCATTTTTTTCAAAAAGAATAGTCTTTAATCCATTGAGTGCCGCCTTTTCTGCAGCATTGTATCCTGCAGGACCACCTCCAATAATTGCAATATCATATTCCATTGTTACTATTGTAAAATTAATATGCGTTAATGATCTTAAAGTAAATGCAAAACAATCCAGCAGACCGAAATGCATTTACTTGTAGAAAACAGACAAGCATCGTAGATTGTTCTAAATCAACAATTAACAAACAACAAGTAAGGAACCGAAATAC